>NZ_JAASRO010000001.1:7647544-7963938 GCF_011761605.1 Kribbella shirazensis
GTTGACGTGAGCAACAACCGGCTCACTCGCTCCGGCGCGGTACGGACCAGAGCCATGGCGATGATTCCACCGAGCGACAGCCCGGCCAGCGCGAACCGCTCCGGCAGGCTGCCCAGAAGGTCGGCCACACAGCCGTCGACGGAATCCTCCGCGAGCCTCGCATGCCGGATCGTGAGGCCGGGCCGCTGCACGCGCAGCCGGTCCGCCACGGGGCACCACAGCGCCTCCGTGCAGTTCATTCCCGGTAGCAGGACGAGCGGTTCGTCCATCGGTGCGAGGTCAGCCCTTGACCGAACCGGCGTTCAGGCCGGCGACCAGGTACCGCTGCGCGATGAAGGCGAACGCGAACACCGGCAGGGTCAGCAACATCGCGGCCGCGCCCGCCTGCTGCAACATGGGCAGCGTCTGGCCGAGCTGAGTCGCGATGAAGACCGGGACGGTCCGTGCGTTGACGTCGGTGAGGATCAGCGCGGTCAGGTACTCCTGGAAGGCGAACAGGAAGACGAAGATGCCGGCCGTGATGATGCCGGGTCCCATCAGCGGGACCATGATCCGCCGCAGCACCTGGAACCGCGAGCACCCGTCGAGCATCGCGGCCTCGTCGAGCTGCGCCGGGATCTCGGCGAAGAAGTTCCGCAACAGCCAGATGCTGAACGGCTGGTTGATCGCGACCAGCGCGACCGCGACGGCGTACGTCGTGTCGTAGACGCCGAGCGCACGGGAGATGTCGTACATCGGCAGCACGACCGCGAACCGGGGCAGGGCACGGAAGACCAGGGCCAGGATCAGCAGCACGACCGAGATCCAGGAGGGGAACCTGGACAACGCGTATGCGGCGGGCAGCCCGATCACCAGCGCCAGGATCGTGCTGATGATCGCGACCACGAAGGTGTTGGCCAGGTACTTGTAGAAGTTCGTCGTCTGCCACAGGTCGACGAACGCGTCGAACGTCGGCCGGTAGGTGAACACCGGCGGGTTCAGGAACGCGACGTCGGTCGGCTTCGTCACCGAGGCGGCGGTCCACAGCACCGGACTGAGCATGAGGACGCAGACGACGAGCAGCAGCAACCCGATCACCAGCCCGGTGAGCGGCCGCCGCCGGGCGCGCGGCTCCGACGGTGTCTCCGGCTGGACGAGGTCGGTCTCCATCAGCGTCGTCGTGGCGGTCATGCGCTGCGCGCCTCCTTGGCGATGTTGCGGATGAACGGGAAGAGCAGCACGACGATGATCAGGATCATCAGCACGTTGATCGCGCTGCCGACCCCGAGCTGCTGGCCACCGTCGCGGAAGGCGACGTTGAAGATGTAGAGCATGATCGACTCGTTGCCGATCTGCGGCGCCTGCGGGGACAGCGGAACGAGCGCGTCGAACGTCCGCAGTACGTCCATGATGCTGATCAGCGAGACGAACCCGAGGACGCCGCGCAGACTCGGGACGATCACGTGCCAGTGCCGCTGCAGCGTGGTCGCGCCGTCGATCTTCGCGGACTCGATGACCTCCTCGCTGACCCCCTGGAGACCGGCGAGGAGCACCAGCATCGAGAACGGCACCAGGTGCCAGATCAGGTCGAGGCCGATCAGCAACCGGTTCGGCCACGGGTCGGTGTACCAGAGGACCTCCTGACCGGTCAGCGTGCTCACCAGGTGGTTGAAGACGCCGCCGAAGTTCTCGTCGAACAGCCAGGAGAACATCGTGGCGCCGACCAGCTGCGGGACGACGTACGAGACCAGGAGAACGCCGAGCACCACCGGACGCCAGCGGCCGAGGCCGTTGACGGCCACGGCGAGCAGGTAGCCACCGACCACCAGGACCGCGGTGACGGCGAGTGTCAGGCCGACCGTGAACAGGACCGCCCGCCCGAACCTCGGATCGCTCAGCGCCTGCTGGTAGTTGGCCAGCCCGACGAAGGTCCCGGCCTCGCCGTAGTTCACCCGCTCCAGGCTCCACTCCACCGTCCGGTAGAGCGGCAGCACCAGGAACCCGAACATCACCAAGAGGCTGGGCGCGACCAGGGCGTAGAACTCCCGCTTGCGCATCGCAACATCCTTCCGAGCTGGGCGGCCGGGCCTCGGGACCGGCCGCCTGGGTGTCTAGCTGCTCACTGGTGGCCGGCCAGGATCTTGGTCGCGATCTGCTGCATCTGCCGCGTCCCCTGATCCACGCTCGTCTTGCCGAGGAGTACGTCGGCCACCACGGGCCTGATGTCGTTGCTGATCTGCGACGTCCACGGGTACGGCTCCGCGGGCGGCGCGTTCTTGATCGCGTCGTTGGCCGCAGCGGCGTACGGACTGCTGCTCTCACTCACCATGCCGTCACGGGCCGGGTACGCCGCGGGCATCGACGCCTTCGACGCTTCCTCGCTCACCGACGACGCGATCACCTGGAAGAGCAGGTCGGGGTCGACCTTGGTGTTGCGCGGGATCGACCAGCCGTCCACCGACAGCGCGCTGTACTGGCGCGGAGCGTTCTCGGCCACCTTCGGCGGCGGGGCGAAGGCGAACTTGTCGTGGAAGCGCGTGTTGGACTTGTTCACCAGGTCGGCCATCCGGCCGGAGAACATGATCCCGATCGCGGCACTGCCGTTGAAGAGCTGCTGCTGGACGGCCGGCTGGTCGAACGTCGTGACCTCCGGGTCCATGAACGGCCGCAGCGACAGCAGTTCCTGGAGTGCCTGCTTCGACTGCGGCGTGTCCAGGTTGGCGGTCTTGCCGGCCGGGTCGGTCAGGTTCGTCCCGAGGGAGCCGAGAGCGGCGTCGTACGCCGTGATGATGTCGGAGCTGGCGAGCCACGGAAGAGCGAGCGGGTGCTTGATCTCGCCGGCGTCCTGGATCTTCTTCGAGACCGCACGCAGCTCGGCGAACGTGGTCGGCGGCTTCAGCCCGAGCTTGTCGAAGACGTCCTTGCGGTACGCGAGCACGTACATCTGGGCCTGCATCGGGAGCGCGTACAGCTTGCCGTCGTACGACATCGTGTCGCGCATGCTCTTGTTGATCTTGTCGAGCCCGTACTCGCCGCTGTACTTGTCGAAGAGCTCGTTCAGCGGCCGGAGCTTCTCCCCCGAGGCGAACTGCGGGATGACGAAGCCGTAGGTCTCGAGGACGTCGTAGGTGCCCGTCTCGCCGGCGAGCGTCGCCGTCGTCTTCTGCACCTGGCCGCCGAAGTCGATCGGCTCGTGCTTGACGGTCACGCCGTTCTTCGAGCAGCTCGCGACCATCGTGTTCGTGTACGGGTCGATCGCCGACGAGTTGTAGGCCAGGACGTCCACCGTCACGGCCTCGGCCGGCTTCTCGAAGTCGCAGGCCACCTTGGTGGCGGTCTCCGACCCCGTCCGTGATCCCGCGCCGCAGGCAGCCAGCGCGACCGCCATCGTGACGCACAACGTCGCCCTGACCCATCCGGCGCCTCGACTACTGGACATCTGCGGCTCCTGTCTCCCGCCGGGTCGCCGACCCGGTCGATTCATACGTATGTAGACCCAAGCGGTCCAACCGCAGCTGGGCGGAGTCGCGATGCGCGACCAGGCCCTCGAAGTCCGACACCGTGACGACCGGATCCGCCTGGGCCCGGGTCGCGTCGCGCTCGGCGCGCTGGTAGGTCAGCGGCTTGAGGAAGCCGGCCACCGACAGACCGGCGGTGTAGCGGGCGCCGCGGGCGGTCGGGAGCACGTGGTTGGTCCCGGACATCCCCTTGTCCGCGTAGGCGACCGTCGACCACGGCCCCAGGAACAGGGAGCCGTAGTTGCGCAGGGTCGCGAGGTACCAGTCGAGGTCGTCGGCGAGAACCTCGAGATGCTCCGGCGCCAGGATGTCCATGATCGCCACCGCCGTCTCGCGGTTCCCGGCGAGGTAGATCGTGCCGTAGTCGCGCCAGGCGGGACCCGCGATCTCACGTGTGGCCAGGCCGACCAGCTGGCGCTCGATCTCCGCGGGAACCTCGCGCGCCAGCCGCTCGGAGGTGGTGACGAGACTCGCCGGCGACGTGGGGCCGTGCTCGGCCTGACCGAGGAGGTCGGCGGCGATCATCGCCGCGTCCGCCGAGTCGTCGGCGATGACGGCGACCTCGGACGGACCGGCCAGGACGTCGATCCCGACCCGCCCGTACAGCTGCCGCTTCGCCTCCGCGACGTAGGCGTTGCCCGCGCCGACGACCATGTCCGACGGCACGCCGTCGAGCAGGCCGAACGCCATCGCCGCGAGCGCCTGCACGCCACCCACGGCGTAGATCTGCTCGGCGCCCGACACCTTCGCCGCGTAGAGGACGGCCGGATGTGCCGCGCCGTTGAGGCTCGGCGGGGTACAGGTCACCACGTTCGGCACGCCGGCGACACGGGCCACGGCCACGGTCATGAACGCGCCGGCCAGCAGCGGGAACCGCCCCGCCGGCAGGTAGGCGCCGACGTTCTCGATCGGCACGTACCGCTGGCCGCAGACGACTCCGGGGATCACCTCGGCCTCGAAGTCGACCAGGCGCTCACGCTGCAGGGCGGCGAACCGGCGGGTGCGCTCCGCACCGGCGTCGAGCGCGTCCCGCAGCGCCTGCGGCAGGCTCGCGGACAGCTTGTCGACCTCGTCGGGCGCGACCTCCAGGGATCTTCCCTCGAAGCCGTCGAGCTCGGCCGCGTACCTCAGGACGGCATCGAGCCCGTTGCGCTCGATGTCGATCAACATCTCGGAGACCCGCGCCGCGACCCCGGGGTCCTGCTGCGCGGGCGCATCCGGACCGGCGGGCTGCTTCACCACGGTGAACGAGCCCGGGACGCGCATCTGGTCGGCGGAGTTCAAGTGCATACGCATACATAAGCACGCGCAGCACGACGGCGGCAAGAGCCCACAACGATTTCCGGGCGAACGCCCTGCGTCCTCGCCCGGTGCGTGTCCTGAGTGGCAGCGCTGTCAGGTTGCCGGTGCTGTGCCTTGCCAGGTTCGTGCTGGTGGGCCGGTTACGCCGGTGTCGACGGCGAACAGGTGGCCGCTTCCCGGCGGTGGGGCGGGCAGGCCGAGGGATGCGGTGGTGATCACCAGGGTGCTGCCCTGGAAGCACACAGCCGTCGGCCGCGGGACGGGCACTTCGACCGTGGCCAGGAGTTCGCCGGTCGGCGCGTACCGGCGTACCTCGCCGGCGTCCCAGACCGCGACCCAGACGCAGCCCTCGTCGTCCAGCACCAGCCCGTCCGGGTTGCCGCCGCCCACGTCGGCGATTGTCCCGCGTTCGGCCGGCCGGCCCGCGACCAGATCGATGGCCTCGAGCCGGCGATGCGGCAGGGTGTCGACGAAGTACGCCGTGCGGCCGTCCGGCGCGAAGTCGATGCCGTTGGCCACCGTCAGCCCGGACAGCATCCGGTCGACCGTACCGTCCGGATCGAGGCGGAACAGCGACGCCCGCGGCGCCCGCGGAATCGCCTGCGATCCGGCCCAGAGGCTCCCGTCCGGATGGCACGCGCCGTCGTTCATCTGGTCCTGTCCACTGGTCAGGCCGGTCGCCAGCGGCGTGACCGTACCGTCCTCGGCCAGGTGGGCAAACCCTTCCCGCACCGCCAGGACCCACCCGCTGCCGGATTCGGCCAGCGGTACGGCGACGCCCACCGGCCGGCCGATGTCGTAGTCCCGCAGTACCGTCAGCACTCCCCCGGACAGCCGGCCGCGATGAACGCGGCCGGCCAGGATGTCCACCCAGACGAGCTCACCGGTCCGCGGATCGAGCCGCGGCGATTCGCCCTGGGTATAAGCGGTCGAGGAGATCCGGTCAGCTCTTGACCGCACCGGCGATCCCCTCGACGAACGTCCGTTGCAGGAACAGGAAGACCACCACGATCGGGATCACGCTGATGCACGCGGCCGCCGCGAGACCCGTCCAGTCGGTCGTGTCCTGCCCGTAGAACCCGTACATTCCGACGCCGAGCGTCCGCAGGTCCGGGCTGCCGAGGGTGAACACCAACGGGACGAAGAACGCGTTCCACGCGCCGATGAAGTTCATCAGCGCGACAGTGCCGATCACCGGTTTCGCCAGCGGCAGCATCACCTGCCAGTACGTGCGAAGGTATCCGGCGCCGTCCATCCGGGCCGCCTCCTCCAGCTCCTTCGGCACCCCGCCGAAGAAGCCCATGAAGAGCAGCACCGGTACGACGAGTGCCGGACCCGCCTGGGCCAGCGCCGCGCCGAGGAGTCCGTTGCCGAGGCCGAGCCCGTTCACCAGGACGAACGTCGGGATGATCGTGTAACCGTGCGGGATGAACATCGTCGCGACCAGCACCGCGGCCAGTATCTTCTTACCGGGCAGCCCGGGACGTGACAGCGCATAGCCGGCCGCCGACGCCACCAGCAGTACCAGAACGACGACCGTGACCGAGAACGTGACGGTGTTCGCCGTGTAGGTGCTGAACTTCGCCGTCGTCCAGGCCCGCCGGAAGTTGTCCAGCGTGGCGTCGTCCGGCAGCAGCGACAAGCCACCGAGCAGCATCTCCTTCGGTGTCTTGAAGGCGGCCGAGACCATCCAGACGAAGGGATAGACCCACACCAGGCACAGCGGGATGAGCAGCAGGTGCCAGACGTTGCGGCGGAGTATGCGGTTCATGCGTTCACCCGCCGGCGCAGGAAAGGTGCCTGCAGCAACGTCACGACGAGGGTCAGCAGCCCGAACACCACTCCGGCTGCCGACGCGAACCCGTACCGCGGCGCCTGCAGCGAGGGATCGAACGCATACCGATAGATGTACGTCGGTACGACGTCCGTCGCGTAATCGGGTCCGCCTTCGGTGACCGCCCGCACCAGGTCGAAGGTGTTGAGGCTGCGCTGGAACACGAGCAGCAGGATCACGATCGCGATCGGGGTGACCACCGGCAGCGTGACGAACCGCAGCGACCGCCAGAACCCGGCGCCGTCGATCGCAGCCGCCTCCTGCAGATCCTTCGGCACGGTCTGCAACGCCGCCAGCCAGTAGATCAGGGTGATCCCGAACCCTTTCCAGACGTCGATCGACAGCAGCGTCGGCAGCGCGAGCGACGTACTGCCGAGGAAGTTCACCGGTTCGTTGACCAGGCCGGTGTCGAGCAGGATCCGGTTCACCAGGCCGCCCGCGGGGTCGAGCAGGATCGCGATCACGATCCCGATCACGGCGGTGGTCGCCACCACCGGCAGGAAGATCACCAGCCGGTAGAGGTTCCGGAAGCGCAGCCAGGTGTTGTTGAGCAGGATTGCCAGGATCAGCGCCAGCGGCAACTCGATGAAGATCGCCGCCAGCGAGAAGACGAACGAGTGCCAGAACGCCCGCCAGAAAGCGTCTGACGCCAGGACCTCACGGAAATTGGCCAGCCCGACCCACTCGGTCGGCGACCCCACCCCGTCCCAGTCGAAGAACGCGTACCACCAGCTCGCGAGCATCGGCCAGATCGTGAATCCGCCGAACAACAGCACCAGCGGGACCAGGAACAGATAGCTCCACAGGTGCTTGCGCAGCCGGCCGGGCCGCCGGCCCGGTCGTTCCCGGGCCGGGGCCTTGTCGGCCGCGCGTTCCATCGTCGTCGTCATCCGGTCAGCCTCCCGGCGTGAAGTCCTTCAACGGGTCCCAGCCCGCGAAGGTCAGGTCCTTGGCAGAACCCTCCTGGCCCTTGGCCTTCAGCTCGGCCGACGTCTTGTCGAGAAAGGCCTGCAGGTCCTTGTCCAGCTTGGCGGCGGCAGGTGCGAACGGCTGGTTCTTCACGATGGAACTGACCGCGGCGTCGGTGTACTTCAGGTCGGGCTTGGCCGCGAGCGCCTGGGTGATCGCCTGACCGCCCTTGCTGGCCAGCGCCGGGTTCGGCGCGCGGCGCAACGTCTCCTCGGCCACCTTCAGGATCGCGGCCTGGTCGGGGTTCTTCTCCGCCTCGGTCTTCCAGGCGCCTTCGAGCGCGGTCAGCGTGCCGAACTTCTGGTAGTACGCCTTGTGGAAGGCATCCGACGACAGGAAGTCCATCACCTTCCAGCTCTCCGCCTTGTGCTCCGACTGCGACGACATCGACCAGAGCGGGCTGAAGGACTGTTTCCGGGCCAGGTAGGCGCCGCGCCCGGACGCCGGCACCGGCAGTCCGGTGATGCCGAGCTTGATCTCCGGCGACAGCTTGCGGATCTCCGCCACGTGCCACGGCGGTGACGGGTACATCGCGAGCTTGCCGGCGGCGAACTCCTTGAACGCGCGGCTCCCGTCCCAGCTCTCCCAGCCGGGGGTCATCACCTTGGCGGCCTGCATCCGCCGATGGAGCTCGACCGACTCGACCAGGCCCGGGCTCGACGTGGCGGGCTTACCGGTGCGGTAGTCGATGCCGCCCGCCGCGACGGAGTACGGAACGGCGGTACCGGCGAGCATCTCGGTCGCGGGCGCCTTCGCCGAGAACGGCGCGTACCCGAAGTACTTGCCGCGGCCGTCGGCGGTGACCTTGGCGGCCATCTGCTCGAGCTCCGTCCAGGTCTCCGGCGGGCCGTCGAAACCGGACTTCTTCAGCAGGTCCTCGTTGTAGAGGAAGACCCGCAGCGACGACCACTGCCCCCACACCAACGGCAGGCTCATCAGCTTGCCGTCGCGGTGCAGGCCGGAGGTGGCCGGATCCATGGTCCCCTCGGGGAAGCGCTTCAGGAAGTCCGGCGTGACGAACTCGTCCAGCGCCGCGATCCATCCGCGCGCGGCCATCCGGTCCATGCCGTCGTCCTGGGCCCGGAAAACGTCCGGCGCCCGGTTCTGCTGGAACATCAGCTCGACGGCGTTCAGTTGCTGGTCGCTCGGGTTCTCCACCACCTTGACCGTGATGCCGGGGTTGGCCTTCTCGAACTCGTCGAGCTGCTGGCGGTAGAACTCGCTCGCGCCCGGCGGGTCCGGGACGAGGGCCACGGTGACGGTCACCGAGTCGGCGGCCGCACCCGAGTCGGAGCTGCCGCCGACGAGGTTGCAGCCCGACAGGGCGAGCGCCACCGCGCCGGTGAGCACGGCGAGGGCAGGGCGGATCTTCATGATCGGCTCCGTTGGTCGAGGCGCTCGGGTGGCGCCGTGATCGGGGGATCGGTGGGGCCGTGGTGGCCCAGGTACGAATTGACGGCGTCGGCCGTTTCGACGACGAGGCGGGACAGGTCGTGCTCGCGGCCGGCGAGGTCGACGGCGCTGGACGGGCCGGACAGGGAGAGCGCGCCGACGACCCGGCCGGAGCGGTCGCGCAGCGGGGCGGCCAGACAGGATCGGCTGAGCGAGAGCTCCTCGGTCTCCGTCGCGTAGCCCTGCCAGGCCACCTCGTCGATCGCCGCGTCGAGGACGGCGTGGTCGGTGATGGTGCGCGGTGTGTACCGCTCGAGCTCGCCCAGCAACTCGCGCCGGTCCTCGACGCCGAGCAGCAGGCATTTGCCGAGCGCGGTGGCGTGCAGCGGGTTCCGCCGCCCGGCCAGCGAGAACGACCTGGGTGCGAGTCGTCCCTCGAAGTTGCACAGGTAGTAGGCCTCGCGTCCGTCCCGTACGGCGACATTCGCACCGAGGCCGGTCGACGCCGCGAGCGACTGCGCCGGCTGGCGCGCCGCGTGATGCACCGGGTGACTGTTGACGGCGACCCCGGCCAGGGTGACCAGCTCGGTGCCGAGCCGGTACTGACCGTCCGCGTCACGCACCACGAACGCGGCCGACTCGAGGGTGCTGAGCAGCCGCGACGCGGTGGACTGGCGAAGGCCGGTCAGGTTGGCGACCTCGGTGACCCGGAGCCGCCCAGAGGCCGCGAACGCACGGAGTACGGCGACAGCGCGCTCGACGCTGCGGTTCGACCCTGCCTCCGGCGCCACGGGCACTCCTGGGTTTTCGGTGATGAACAATGGACGGTCACATCCACTATGTGGCAGCCTTACGCACATGATGGATCACGTCAAGCACCTATCGGATGCCGAATGCTGAACACCGAGCAACGACCCACTGTCCAGGGACTCGTTCCGATCCTCGCCACCCCGTTCGGCCCGGACGGCAGTCTCGATCTGCCCGGCCTGCGCCGGCTGACCGAGTTCCAGCTCGCGAGCGGAGTGCACGGAGTCGCCGTCCTCGGGATGGCCAGCGAGGCGTTCGCGCTGACCTCCGCGGAGCGTCGCCTGGTCACCCAGGAGGTGGCTCAGGTCGTCGCGAACGCCGTACCGCTGGTCGTCGGTGTGGCGGCGACGTCGACCGTGACCGCCGTCGAACAGGCCGCGGAGGCTGCGGCCGCGGGCGCATCCGCGGTGATGGTGCTGCCGCCGTTCATGGTTGCGCCGAGCCCTGCGCAGCTGCCGAGGTTCTACGGGGAGGTGGCCGCGGTCGGGCTCGAGGTGATGGTGCAGGACGCCCCGGGGGTGACCGGAGTGGCCATGTCGCCACCGCAGATCGCGGAGCTCGCCGCACTTCCCGGTGTCACCTCGGTCAAGGTCGAGGCACCGCCGACCGCACCCAAGGTGGCGGCCGTCGTCGACCGGATCACCACGTCCGGCTTCGTGGTCCTCGGCGGCCAGAACGCACAGTTCCTCCTCGACGAACTCGCCGCCGGCGCCGTCGGCACGATGCCGGCCTGTGAGATCCCGGACCTGCTCGCACCGGTGCTCGACGACTGGCGGGCCGGACGGTACGACGACGCGAGGGCACGGTTCGATCTGCTGCTGCCGTTGCTCGTCCACGGTCTGCAGCCCGGGATCGCCTGGGCGGTCCACAAGGAGGTCCTCGTCGCGCGCGGGCTCATCGATCACGCCACGGTCCGGCTGCCGGCGCGTGCTCTCGATGCTCGCGCGCGGACCGGTCTGACCGCGATACTCGACCGGTTGCACCTTCCTGCCGCAACCGTTCCTCTCACCGGGATCCACTGATGCCGACGATCATCGACGTACAGGTCTTTCCGCTGGCGCTGTCCGCACCGCGCAGCTACAGCACGAGACCGCCGTGGCCGAGCATCTACGGCTCCGCGCGGGAGGCGTTGCTGGTGCGGCTCAGCGCGGACGATGGGTCAGTCGGCTGGGGCGAGGCGCTGGCGCCGGTCGCCCCCGAAGTACCCGCCAAGATCATCGAGCTGCTGCTGAAGCCCGCATTACTGGGCGCCGATCCGACCCGCGTCCGGCCGCTGGTGGCCGCACTCCGAGCGCTGATGCGCGAACGCGGTCATCTCGGCGGACACCAGGGAGATGCGATCGCCGCGATCGACGTCGCGTTGTGGGATCTGGCCGGGCGGATCGCCGGCCTCCCGGTCCATCAACTGCTCGGCGGTGCTCAGCGCGACGTCGTACCGACGTACGTGTCGGGGCTGCAGGGTGCGACGGACAGCGAGCGGGTCGTCCATGCCAAGGGCTGGGTGGACGAAGGCGTCCGGCAGGTGAAGATCGGGCTCGGGTACGGCGTCCGCGAGGACCTCGCCACCGTCGAGGCCTTGCGTGCGGTGCACGACGACCTGCAGATCGCCGTCGACGTGCACGGCGTGTACGACGTCGCACAAGCCATCCGGCTCGGACGCGGACTCGACGAACTGGGCGCGTGGTTCTTCGAGGCGCCGGTCGGATTCGAGGACGTCGGCGGACATGCTGAGCTCGCGCGCCGGATCGACACTCCGGTGGCGATCGGCGAGAGCTTGCGGCACCGGCAGGAGTTCCGCCCGTGGCTGGAGGGGCGCGCCGCGGCCGTCCTGCAGCCGGACGTCGGCCGGACCGGGATCACCGAAACCGTCGACCTGGCAGCGGTGGCCGACACCTGGTTCGTTCCGCTGGCGCCGCATCACTCGTCCGGACTCGGTGTGCTCATGGCCGCGAGCATCCACGCCTCGGCGGCCATCGGGAACCTGATGGCGTACGAGTTCCATCCGGCGCTGTTCGACCCGGTGAACACCGTACTGACGACCCCCCTCGAACGTGGTCACTTGGGATTCGCCGTACCGGACGGACCGGGGCTGGGCGTGGAGGTCGACGAGGACGCCGTCCGCGCGGCGTGCATCACATGAGTCGGCGCGCGCTCGTGATCGGCGCGACAACGCCCATCGGGTCGGCAATCGTCACCGCGTTGGCGGCCGACGGCTGCCGGGTCGCGGGGGTGTCGCTCGAGAACGATCAGGTCGAGGGCCTGGAGCTGCACCTGAGCGCGGACTGCTCGGATCCCGCCGCGGCGGCCGAGGCGGTGGACCGGGTCGCGGCCGAGCTCGGAGGCCTGGACGTCCTCGTCACCGCTGCCGGACGAATGCCGCTGGTCCCGGCGCATCGAACCAGTGACACGCAATGGCGCGAGGCCATGTCGAACACACTCGACACCGTGTTCTTTCCCATCCGGGCGGCGCTGCCGCACCTGACAGCGGGCGGCGGCGCGATCGTCGCGGTCTCGTCCGTGAACACGCTGGTGACGGCGCCGTGGACCGCTGCGTACACCGCGGCCAAGGGCGGTGTGGACGCACTCGTTCGCCAGCTCGCGGTCGAGTACGCGCAGCGCGGGGTGCGTGTGAACGCAGTCGCACCCGGCATGGTCGGCGGCGAGAAGTTGCCGGACGCATCGACCGGGTATCCCCTGGGCCGGACGATCCAGGCGCGGGAGGTCGCGGACGCTGTCGCGTTCCTGGCCGGACCGCGGGCCTCCGCGATCACGGGGGTGGTCCTGCCGGTCGACGGCGGGTTGTCGGTGCTGTCGCCCGCCGTGGTTGGGCGCGACGACCTGCAAGCCAGATTGCGGGCCGACTGATGGAGGTCGAGCTCACCGGCCGCGCGGCCGGGTTCTACCGGTGGCTCGACTGGCCCGTCAGGCTGGTCGTCGTCTCGATGCTGTGGATCCTGGGCGTCGCCGCCGGTGCGGTCGTGGCCGGGATCGCGCCGGCGACCCTGGCAGCGCACCGGCTGATCCGGAGCTACCTGACCGCGCCGGAGGTGCACGCCTGGCCGACGTTCTGGGCCGGGTGGCGCGAGTGGCTGATCCGCGGACAGCTCGTCCTGGGGTTGCCGTTGGCAACGGTATGGGTGCTCGCGTTCTACCTTGTGACCGCGCGCGGGACGGTCCTCGCGGTGCCGCTGTCCCTTGTCCTGCTGGGGTATCTGGTCACGCTCTGGCTGCTCCCCGCCGTCGCGGTCGCCGCTGCGTCCCGCCGTACGACGGAGGTCTGGCTTCTCACGCTCCATGTCGCGTGGCGGCGGCCTGCGCTGGGCGTGGCCGTCGCCGCGGCTCTGATCGCGGCAGGCGTGGGCGCGTGGTACGCCGTACCGGCGGCCCTCCTGTTCGCGCCGGCGACGGCTGCGTTGGGCGCAGTGCTGGTCAGCTCACGGCGGCTGACGCGTGATATCCCAGACCCGACGAGATCTGATCAGCCTGCTCGATGACCTGCATGGCAAGGGATTCCTCGCGGTTGGCGAGGTCCATCGCCGAGAGTGGGCCGGAGACCGAGAGCGCCGCGACGATCGCGCCGGTCCGATCGCGAACCGGCGCGGCCAGACAGGCCCGGCCGAACGCCAGTTCCTCCACCTCGAGGGCGTACCCCCGCGCGCGGACCTCACGGAGCAGCTTGTCGAGGCCGTTGTGGTCGATCACGGTGTGCGGCGTGTAGCGGGCCAGGTCGGGGCCGAGCAGGTCCCGTAGCTCCGCCTTCGGGAGCTCGCTGATCAGCGCCTTGCCCATCGCGGTCGCATGCAGCGGACCCCGCCGGCCGACCAGCGTGGACGAACGGCCCGCCGCGCGGCCTTCGAAGTGGCACAGGTAGAACAGCTCGGACCCGCGCCGCTCGGCGACGTTCGCGCCGAGGTTCAGGTCGGCGGCCAGGTTCTGCGCCACCTGACGAGACTGCTGATGCACCGGCAGCTCGTTCAGGCCGATACCGGCCAGCGTGATCACCTTCGGCCCGATGCCGTACAGGCCGCTGCGCTGGTCGTACGCCAGGAATCCCAGCGCCACCAGGGCACCGACCAGCCGCGACACCGTCGACTGGCCGAGCCCGGTCGCCTCCACCAGTTCGGAGACCCGCCGCTGTGGATGCGCCTCGGTGAACTCGGACAGCAACGAGAAGGCTCGCTCGACGCTCTGCGTTCCCGGCCCGGCCTCACGACCCGTCACACGCGCCACGGAGCTCACCTCTCACCGTCAGGGTTTGGTTCTGTCATCCGTATCGTAGATGGGATCACAACCCGGGTCCCAGCCGCCACACCCGCTGCCGGGCCGATTGTCCAGCGACAATGAGGATTGGATATTCACATAGTGGATCTCTAGTGCTAGCGTCCAGTCGTCATCACCTGCAGGAGCCATCGCCCATCGGCCCCGGAGGAACGAGATGAGACTGACCGCACTGCTCGCAGCACCCCTCTTGCTCGCAGCCGCCGCGCCCTCACCGGCCGGGTCCGCGGAGGCCACGGCGGCCGTAGCGGCCGCGCCGGCGGCTTACCAGTTGGCCTGGGCCGACGAGTTCGTCGGCGACGCACCGAACACCGCCGAGTGGTCCTACCGGACCGACACCAAGGGCAGCCAGCAGCGCCCCGAGAACGTCGCTGTCGGCGGTGGACTGATGACGATCTCCCTGTGCCCGAAGAACCGGGCCGGTGCGAACTGTGGAACAACGGTGGACTCAGGCGGCCTGTACACCGGCGGCGGCCTGATCAGCAAGCGCCGGCTCCGCTACGGCTACTACGAGACGCGCGCCAAGACGAACGTCGGCAAGGGCTGGCATTCGGCCTTCTGGGCCGCGCAACTCGGGGGCACCAGCCCGCAGACCGAGATCGACGGCTTCGAGGTCGACTCCGTCGCGCCGGCGAAGATCCGGCACAACGTGATCGGCTGGGATCAAGGGGGACTGCGGACCAGCGGGATCTACGACACGTTCGACACCTCGGCTGCCTTCCACACCTACGGGTTCGAGTGGCGCGAGGACTCGGTCAGGTTCTACGTCGACGGCGTGCTCGTCGAGCGTCAGGGCGTACCGGTCACGTACCCGGCCGACAGCTACCTGCACAACTTCCTCAACGTCTGGCTGACCGCGATCGCCTACCCGCCCGCCGCTCCGGACGTCGACGAGAGCGCACTGCCCGGCAAGGTGCAGTTCGACTACTTCCGCTTCTACCAGCGCGACGCGTACGCCGACAACGACACCCCGGCCGGCACCTACACCGAGTCCGGGACGGGCTGGACCACGTCCAGCGTCCGCGGCTTCGCGGGTCTGACGGCGCGCTTCTCGTGTGACAGCGGCACGGCCGGTCGCTGGACCATCACTCCCCCGGCCACCGGGTCGTACGACGTCTACTTCTACCGGGTCGGCGGATCCGGTGGACAGGTCGACGCACCCGTGACGGTCTGGGACGGCAGCACAGCGCTGATCCGGTCCCGCGTCGACCTGACCCAGGCCAGCGGCTGGGTCCGGCTCGGCAACCAAGCTCTTACCGGCGGTACGTCGTACATCGTGCGGATCGATCGTGACGGAGCGGGCTGTATCCGCGCCGACTCCGTCAAGCTCGTCCGGTCAAACTAGGAGGTCGCGGTCGTGAAGGTCCGCACAGCTGTTCAGATCGGCATCGCAAGCATGCTGCTCGCCGCGGGGCTGGTGAGCACACCGCCCGCCGCGTCGGTCGCCGACGCGACGCCCACGCTCCCGGTTCCGGGGCACCGGCTCGCCTGGTCCGACGAGTTCGACGGTGCTCGGCTCGACACCGGGTCGTGGTTCTACCGCGAGGGCGAGAAGGCAATCTGCTCCAACAGCCCCGACAACGTCTCCGTCTCCGACGGTTCGCTGCGCATCGCGCTCGAGCGCGAGGACCGCAACGGGAAGCCGTACACCTGCGGCGGCGTGATCAGCAAGCGGACGTTCGGTTACGGGTACTACGAGGTGCGCGCCAAGCTGTGGGGCGATGCGGGCTTCCACTCGGCGTTCTGGACGACCGGGCTGTCCGACTACGTGCCCGACACCCCGCAGTACAAGGGCCCGAACAACCGGGTGAACGAGATCGACGGCTTCGAGGTCGACTCACATGACCCTGACGTGTTCAGCCACGTCTCGCACTGGTTCGTTCCGCAGCACATCGGCAATCCCGGCGGCATCTACCGCGGTCCCGACTCCTCGGACGGCTATCACACGTACGGCTTCGAGTGGACTCCGACCGAGGTGCGGTTCTTCATCGACGGTCAACTGACCCGCGTCCTGCCGAAGCCGGGGCCGCACGGTCTGCAGAACGTCTGGCTCACGACCCTCGGATTCACCGCGCCGGTCGACGAGACCAACCTGCCGGGCGAAACAGCGTGGGACTACTTCCGGTACTACGCTCCGGTCCAGCCGGACGCCGATCAGTCCGCCGGCACGGTCGTGGTCGACAACGGCGGACCGGGGTACTCCGAGTCCGGCACCTGGACCGACGACATCACCGACGGACACCACCAGGTGTTCGGTTTCCAGGGCAAGGATGTGCGTCGTACCGACGACCCCGCCGCAGCGGCCGACTGGCGACCGCAGTTGCCGGCCAAGCAGTCGTACGAGGTCTTCGTCTGGAACCCGAACTTCCTGCGCACGGGCCAGAAGTCCGCTCGTTACACCGTCAGGCACGACGGCGGCCAGACCCCGGTCGTCGTGAACCAGGACGGCGCGGGACAGCAATGGGTGAGTCTCGGGGCGTACCAGATGACGCCGGGCCGCGGTCAGGGCGTCCGGGTGACGCCGGATCCGGCGGCCGCCGGCACGCTGCGCGCCGACGCGGTGAAGTTCGTCCCGGCCGTTGTCGTCGACAACGATCACACCGGCTACAGCGAACAGGGAACGTGGCAGTCCTCGAGCACCGTGACGGGTTGGCGTGCCCAGGACACGCGCTGGTCCGGCGATCCGGCCGCGTCGGCGCGCTGGACGCCGACGTTGCCCCGCAGGACGACGTACGACGTCTATGCGTGGATCCCGGACGGGCGGCGGGACAACGAGACGATCGTCGGCGTCACCAGTAGCGGTTACAGCGAGACCGGGGTCTGGGCAGCGTCGAGTATCCCCGGTTGGGACGGTACGGCGACCAGGACCTCCAACGACACCAGGGCCACGGCGCAGTGGCAGCCCGACCTGCCGATCACCGGGCGGTACGAGGTCTCCGCCTGGGTACCGAACGACGCGATCAGCACCACCGCCGCGCGCTACACCGTCGAGCACCAGGGCGGCCAGAACTCGGTCGAGCTCAGTCAGACGACCGGCGGCAAGCAGTGGATCTCGCTGGGCACCTACGATTTCGCGGCCGGTACGGCGGGACGCGTGACGGTTGCCAACGCCGCGGGGCGGGGGTATCTGCGGACCAACGCGGTACGGTTCGTCCGCGTCGGTGGTGATCAGTCCACGCCCCCGGCGTACACGGTCAGGCATGCCGGTGGTGTCAGTACGGTCGAGCCGGACCTGAGCCTCGGGGTCGATCGGTGGGTCAAGCTCGGCAACTTCGGCTTCGATGCCGGCAGCAAGGGTTCGGTCGAGCTGAACCACGGCGCGGGCATCGCACGCGCCGACGCCGTCAAGTTCCTGCCGGCTCCGGCGCGCGACCAGTTGCCGTCGGCACCGGATGCGGTCGTTGCCGATGTGACACCGGTTGCGTCGAACGGCGACCAGATCCTCCAGGTGCGCTGGCGACCGACCGGAGCGATCGGGTACCACGTGTACCTCGACGAGAATCGCGTCACCTGGCAGCCTGTCCACGCGAACTCGTTCCGGATGTACGAGCTGCTGGCGGGACAGACGCATCGGGTGACCGTGACGTCGGTCGATCGGGCCGGCAACGAGTCCGCACCGTCGGCCCCGTTCGTCGTCCACGTCCCGTCGGACCAGGTGCGGCCCGCCGCCCCGGCAGCAGTGACCGCCGAGGCGACCAACGGCGGTGCGGTGCTGTACTGGCCGCAGAGCACCGAGGTCGACCTGCACGGATACCACGTGTACGTCGACGGCCGGCGCATCACCGACGTACCGACGGGCAACCCGGCCGACGCCCAGTCCCGCGGCCTCGGCTTCCCGGTCAGTGGTCTCACCAACAATGTGGCTCACACACTCGCGGTCACGGTCGTGGATCAGAGCGGTAACGAATCGAAGCCGGCCACCGCGACGGTGACGCCGAAGCCGATGGCCATCGTCGGCATCGACGACGAGGGCTACACCGAGACGGGCACCTGGACCGGGTCGAGCGTCGCGGGCTGGCAGGGCGCCCCGACACGAACGAGCAACACCGCGACGGCCACGGCCGACTGGCGCCCGACCCTGGAGGCCTCCGGCGAGTACGACGTCTACGCCTGGGTCCCGAACCACTCGAACAGCACCACCGCCGCCCGGTACACCGTCACCCACGCGACCGGATCCGCCGCAACCACCCTCGACCAAACCACCGGCGGCACCCGCTGGATCCTCCTGGGCCGCTACACCTTCACCGCCGGTACCGCAGGCCACATCACCCTCACCAACGCAGCCGGCACCGGCTGGCTCCGCACCAGCGCCGTCAAGTTCGTCCCCGCCTGACCCGGGAGGCGCAGACCCTTGAGTTTTCGCCGAGTGCAGGCGGGGTACCGGACTGCACTCGGCAAGCAAGGGGAGTCTGCGATGTCGATCTGGGAGAGGTTCAAGCGGTGGCGGTTGTCGCACCGGGTCAACGAGTCCGACGCGCCCGCCGACAGCAGCACCGCGATGACGCGAGCGACCGGTGGCGATCCGGACGGCGGTACGCCGTCCACGACCGGCACCGGCCGCAGCGAAGAGTTCGTCGGCCGGGTCGCGGGCGACGACAGCACGGACGACACAACGAACGGCACCACGAACGACACCGCGAAGGACACCGCCACGGACGCGGCCGGCACCGGCGAGAGCGGCGCGGAACGACGAGCACGCCACGGCAAACACCGCGCCGGCGGCTGACCGTCCGATCGACCGCGGGCCGGGGTGGGTGGCAGGGGCTGCCGCGGGGCGAGTGGGCAGGCGAGGTCCTGGGGCGAGGGCGTCAGGCGCGGTCGCGGACCGCGTCCGTGCCTGCGTTGCGGGCGCAGTTGGCGCAGCAGTAGATCTTGTCGCCGGCCTGGACGCCGTGTCCGAGGATTCGGCAGTCGCAGTGCGCGCACGTCGGCGCGATCGCCTGCGCGGCGCACTCGATACTGTCGAAGGTGTGTTCCTGCCGGTCAGGCGTGATCACCGCGAACGCTCCGTCGTACTCGTTGCCGCACACCTCACAGGCCGCCATCAGAACCTCCCAAGGTAGAGATCGGTCTCAGCTCTTCGACGCTGCCTTGCCGCCCTTGCGGCCGGCCTTCTTCTTCTGGGCGGTGGTGCCGCCCTGGCTGCTGTCGCCGCCCTTACCGCTCTGCTTGCCCCCGCGCTCGCTCGACTTCGAGTCGTTCGCGATCCGCGCGGCACGCTGCTTGGACATGCCCTTGTCCTTCAGGGCTTCGTACTGCTTCTCGTTCTTGACGTTCGCCGACTTGCTGGGCATCAGGACCTCCTCGGTTCGTACGTCGCCGGTACCCAAACCCGGGCCATCTGATCCAGGAAAGGCAGTGTTTTCAGCGGTTCGACGGGTACCGGTAGGACGCTTCGCGCCGGGCTGCCTCGGCCAGGCCGAGTGCAGCCAAGCTCGAGGGCCGGGTCTCGTCCTGGCAATCGGCTAGGTGCCCGGCGTGGAGCCCGGTCGACCGGTGTGGTCGACGTGTGGTTGAGGCATCCATGGGAACGGGACGGACATGGCTACCGAGAAACAGAAGTCGGCCGCGCGGAAGAACGTGCGCAAGGCAGCGAAGGCCGCGACGTCGCAGAAGTCCATCAAGAGCATGCCGAAGAAGACCCGTACGGCGCTGGGCAAGCAGGGCGCCGCGGTTGCCGAGCGCAAGCGGTCCGGCGGATCCGAACCGAAGACCCGTCAGGAGCTGTACCGGGAAGCCCAGAAACGCGGCATTCCCGGCCGCTCCAAGATGGGCCGCGACGAGCTCGAGCGGGCCCTGCGCGGCTGACCCGCACCAGCCCCGCCGGCTCAACCGGCTTCGAGTTTGTCCGGGAGTATGACGTTCACGAGCCAGCTGACGACTGTGATGATCAGCGCTCCGATGAGCGCCGTACCGAATCCCTCGACCTCGAACGGGATGTTCAGGCCGTCGCTGATCCACGACGTCAGCAGCAGCATCAGTGCGTTGATGACGAAGATCAGCAGGCCGAGCGTCAGCACGATGAACGGCAACGACAGGATCGTGGCCAGGGGTTTGACCACCGCGTTGACCAGCCCGAAGATCGCCGCCACCACGACCAGCGTGACGATTCTGCGGGTCGTGCTGGTCCCGCTGACGGTGATGTCGCTCAGCAGCCAGGCCGCGGCGGCGAGTGCGATCGCGTTGACGACCAGTCTCATCAGGAGTTTCATGATCAGCCTCCGAAGACGCCGGCCAGGCGCTTCCGGCCGTGTTTCGTGGTCTTCGCGGCGCGATCACTCACACCGCGGACCTTCTTCCCTGCTTGTTTCCGTACTTTCCGCCCCGTCTTCTTGCCGCGCTCGACCGGCTTGGGCCGCGGGATTATCAGCTGTACGCCGTACCCGTACAACCGCAGGCCGAGCGCCATCAGCGGCACGCCCAACGGCAACAGGATGACGGTGATGCACAGCACCGCCGCGACGAGCATCACCACCGTGGCGAGCAGCCACACCAGCGCCGCACCGATCCCTCGAAGGATTTTCATCTCGATCACCTACTCGGACAGCAACGACCCCAACGGGCCGAGGTCGATGTTCAGGTCGGACGCGCTCAGACCGAACTGCTCCCGCAGCGCCGTCATGGCTTCCTCGAGCCGCATCAGCCCGAGTCCGAGCTCCTCGACCTGCGTCGTACTCAGATCGCCCTGATCCATCCGGCGGATCGCCTGGCGTTCCATCAACTGGCGGACCAGCTCGACGATCGTCAGCACCAGCTTCAGCAGCTCGCGTTCGACCGTGTCCGCGTTCGCGTCGATCCGTTCGCTCAGCGGGACCAGCGGTTCAACCATGCGAACCCATCTCCTCACGCACCGAGGCGATGACGGCCGACAGCTGGATCCGCACCAGGTCGACCTCGGCCAGCGAAATCACGACGTCGCCGGTGATGACGACACCTTTGCCCAGCAACCGGTCGAGCAGATCGACCAGGCTGGGCTCGGACGCCACGGTGGACGTGGTGTGCACAGTCACGGCTTGTCCGGTCATGGCTTGTCCAGTACGGCGAACGAGTACGGCGGCCACGGTCCGTCCAGCTCGACATCGAACGACGGGTACCGCGCCCGCAGCTCGTTCACCAGCGCGAAGAACTCGGTACTGCGATCGTCGTCGACCAGGAAGGCGGCGTTCAGCGCCATCCCCTCGACGCGCCCTGTCAGCCGCTGGTCCTGCGGAGCGAGCCGCCGGGTCGCGGCCGTCGCCGGTACCAGGTCCCGGAGCAGCTGCTCGGCGAGCAGTTGCTGGTCCGCGGCGATTTCCTGCCGGCTGCGGAGCTCGGCCCGGCGTCGCTGCAGGTACGCGACCCCGGACGAGGGCGCCTCGGCCTCGACCGCCGCCGGCGTCGTCGTCCGTGCCCGGTTGAACGCCTTCACACTCCACTCGCTGCGCCCGTCGATCCGGTCGAGCGCCGGCGTCAGGTCGTCGTACAACTCCTCGATCCGCGCCCGCGCGGCGTCGTCCGACCGGTAGATCGTGACGAGCCGGAACGGCGCCAGGGCCGTGGTGAGGGCGGCCGCCCGCCGCACGATCTCGTCGTGCCGGCGGGCGGTCTTCTCCACCCAGGGCAGGCTTTCCAGGTTCGTCCGCAGCGCCGTCTCGCCGAACTCGTCCAGGTCGACCGTGCTCACCACGATGTCCAGGTCGCGATGGCTGATCACCCGGACCGGCGCGTCGCCGACCCCGTCCAGCCGGGTCAGCAGTTCCTCGTCGAGGTTCCGGCCGACCGCGTAGACGTACGTACCGGTCTCAGTGGCACCAGTCTCAGTTGTACCGGTCTCAGTCATGGCCGCGCTCCAGTTCCTCCACCCGCTCGCGGAGCTTGCGGTTCTCGTCCTCGAGTTCCTGCGCGTCGACGGACAGCATCGGATCGTGCTTCCACCAGTCGATGCCCATCTCCATCGCCTTGTCGACCGACACGACGAGCAGCCGGATCTTGACGGTCAGGAGCTCGATGTCGAGCAGGTTCACCCGGATGTCGCCGGCGATGATGATGCCCTTGTCGAGCACCCGTTCCAGGATGTCCGCGAGGCCTTCGGGGCGCGGCGCGGCACCGGCGAGACCGTAGCGGTCCAGGCCGGCCCTGCGCGGCGAGATCGTCGGTTCGGTCATCGCGAATCCCTCAATCCTGGATCCGTCCGCGGACGTAGCGGTCCGTCCGCCGGTAGCTGATCACGACGCCGTCGTAGTCGACGTCGACCTCGTACACAGCGAGGATGTCCGTGGTCTCCGGGATCCGGTGCGACTCGACCACCTCGACCTGCACCCGCCAGCCGTCGTCCTGCTGCTCGACCGCGACGATCCCCTCGGGCACCTGCCCGATCAGTTGCGCGAGCTCCCGCGCGGCCGTGACGGCGATGTCGCGCAACGACTTCGCCGACGCCCGCTGCCCGTTCGGCGCCGCGCTCTTCTTCGCCGGTGCGGTCTTTCTGGGAGTGGACTTTCCGGGCGTGGTCTTTCTCGCTGTGGTCTTTCTCGGCGTGGTCTTTCTCGGCGTGGTCTTTCTCGGCGTGGTCTTTCTCGGCGTGGCCATGTCAGGCCTCCCAACGCTGCCGCTCGTTCGCGGCCAGCAGCCGCGCGAGCAGCTCGTCCTCGAACGCGACCGCCTCGTCCGGGTCGATCGCCCCGGCCTCCCGGAGAGCCTCGACCTGTTCGAGCTGCAGGCGGATCCGGGCGGGGTCGTAGTACTCGCTCTCGGCCTGGCGCCGGATCTGCTCGGCCAGCGCGATCGTCATCCGCACCGGGGCGAGCGGCAGCGTCAGCAGGTTCGTCATCAGGCCCATCGCTCCTCCGCGTCCACGAAGTCGTACGGCGCCGTCGGCCCGATCAACTTCAACCGCGCCCGGCCTGCGAACTCCGCCGCCAGCGCCTCGACCGCACTCTCGAACTCACCACGCCGCTTGTCGTCGACGAGCAGCGCCACGTCGAGCAGCCGATCGAGACCGGCGCTCTCACGGACGTTCACGGCCGTCGCGTGGCGCTCGAGCTCGGTGAGCAGGCGACGCCCGTCCTCGGCGCTCTTCCTCTCGAGAGCGCGCGCCACCAACTCCCCCAGCAGGACACGTTCGCCGTACGACGAAGCGTCGGACCGATCGCGGGTCGCGGCGCGCAGTTGGGCGATCTCGGCGTTCTCCGCGACGACCTCGGTCAGGATCTGCCGCTCGTCGTACCGAGCCCGAACGGTGAACTGCGCATGACCCGCCAGCTCGCCCAGCATCGCCTGGAACTGGTCGTGGCGCGGCTCCAGAAGCTCACGCGCGACCGCGTCCACGCTCTGCAGCACGGAGCCGAAACGGACGGGAACAACGGGCCCGGACGCAGCGAACGTGTCCAGGACACGGCTGTGCGCGAGCAGATCGGCTCGCCCCACGAGCGCATGCTCAACCGGCAGCGGGCTGGTGACGGCGGCGAGGTCGCCGTACGGGACCAGGGTGACCGCTTGCTCGTCGACACCGACGAGGTCCGTCGGTACGACGACGCCGGCCGGGACGATGCCGTACAGGTAGCATCCGAGCCCGACGTCACGTTGCGTGGTGACGCTCACTCTTCACTCCTCCGGCGACGGGCGGCCGCCTTCTTGGCCGGCCGGCGGCGCGGGCGCGCCTCCTCGTACTCGGCCTCGTCCTCCTCGATCTCCTCTTTCTCGTCCCGGCCGCGACGTTCGTCGTCCGAGCCGAGCAGGGCTTCCTTCGCGCCGGTGAGCAGGCCGCGCGACTTGCCCTGCGCGCCGCTCTCGGTGATCTCCGAGACCACGTCCGGGAGGTCCTTGCCCTTCTCGTACAGGTCCAGACGGTTCGTCGCCTCCGCGAAGCGCAGATAGGTGTCCACGCTCGCGACGACGATGCGGGCGTCGATGGTCAGCAGTTCGATGCCGACCAGCGAGACCCGGACGTAGGCATCGATCACCAGTCCCTTGTCCAGGATGCTGTCGATGACGTCGGCGAGGCTGCTCGGTGCCGGCCGCTCCAGATAGCCTCCGGAGCGGCGTGGGCCACTGGCCGCGATGGTCATGGGTCTACCTTCCAGTCGACTGATCAGCTCGCGCGGCGACGCGGCCGCTCCTCAGGTTCTTCGTCGTACTCGTCCTCGTCCTCGTACTCTTCGCCGTCTTCGCCCTCGTCGTACTCGTCCTCGTATTCGTCTTCCTCGTACTCGTCCTCGGGCTCTTCTTCCTCGGCGGGCTCTTCCTCGGCGTACTCGTCCTCGGGCTCCGCTTCCTCCTCGTCACCCTCGTCCTCGTACTCCCCCGCCTCTTCGCCCTCGTCCTCGTATTCGTCTTCCTCGTACTCGTCCTCAGGCTCTTCTTCCTCGGCGGGCTCTTCCTCGGCGTACTCGTCCTCGGGCTCCGCTTCCTCCTCGTCACCCTCGTCCTCGTACTCCCCCTCCTCCTCGCCCTCGTCCTCGTCCTCGGCGTACTCGTCCTCGTCCGCGTACTCGTCTTCCTCGTACTCGTCCTCGGGCTCTTCTTCGTCCTCGTACTCGTCCTCGGGCTCTTCCTCCGCGGACTCCTCCTCCGACTCGTCACCGGGCTCGGCACTGCCGCCGTGGATCTCGCCGCGCCAGCCCTCGACCTCGTCCGGATGGAGGACGACCCGCGTCATCACGTGCCGCTGGAAGTGCTTCAGCTCCACGCGGGCTCGCCGCCCCTGCGCGCGCCAGATGTTCCCGACCCGCTCGAACAGGCCCTGCGGGTAGTACTCGAGCACCACGATGATCCGGGTGAGATTGGGCGCCAGCTCGTGGAACGTCACGCTGCCGTCGACGTGCCCCTTGTCGCCCTTCGAGCGCCAGACGATCTTGTCCTCCGGCACCTGCTCGAGGATGGTCGCCTGCCAGCTCCGGTGCGACCACAGGATCTTCGCCTTGAACTCGAGCTTCTCGTCGGACTCCTGCTCGACCTGCTCGACCTTCTTCATGAACCCGGAGAAGTCCTGGAACTGCGTCCACTGGTTGTACGCGACCTCGATCGGTACGCCGACGTCGATCGACTCGATGATCGTCGTCGCCTTGAGCGGATTCTTCTTGCCCCCGCTGCCGGATCCACCACCCAGCGCCTCGGCGGCCTTGTCCTTGGCACCCATCACTCCGCCCTTCAACGCACCCAGCAACGGGGACCCACCGGTCGCCGCCGCCTTACCCCCCTCGGCCAGCGCCTTACCGGTGACGCCGCCGTTGGCCGCGACGTCGGTCAGCCGCTCGGCCAGGCCGGAGATCTTGTCCGACGCGGCTTCCGCCGTCCGCTCCGCGGCGGCGGCGAGCGCGTCCTGGAGCTCGCTCTTCAACCGGTCGACCGGAAGCTCGTCGAGGATGGACCTGAACCCGTTCTGGTCCTCGCTGCGCGATCGTTCGGCCATCGTCGATCACCCGCGCTTCCGCGCCGAGGACCCACCCGTCGACCTGCTCGTGCTCTTCTTCGCCGCGGTCTTCTTCGCGGCAGTCTTCTTGGCAGCGGTCTTCTTCGCGGGGGCCTTCTTGGCGGCCGTCTTGCGAGGCGGTGCGGACTTCTTCGCCGCGCTCTTCTTCGCGGGGGCCTTCTTCGCCGTGCTCTTCTTGGCCGCGGCCTTCTTGGCGGGTGCCGACTTCCGCGTGCTGGAGCTCGTCCTCTCGCCACTCGCGGCCTTGGCTGCCGTCTTCTTGGCCGTCCGCCGGGAGCCTTCGCGCCGCCGGCCGTCGCCCCGCTCAGCCCGGTCCTCGCCAGAACCGTTCTGTTCGTCACTGTCCTGCTCGTCACTGTCCTGCTCGTCACTGTCCTGCTCGTCACCGTCCGGCCCGGAACCGTCCTGCTCAGCTCGGTCGGCGCGGGTACGGCGGCCTTCCCGGCGAGCTGTGACGGTACGGCGGCCGGGCCGCCTGCGCCGCCTCGGACGCTCCTGCTCCTCGTCGGACTCCTCCGCCCCCTGGTCGGTCTCCTCCGAACCACTGCCCGTCGACAGCAACCGGTCGGTCCGGTCCCTGATCGAGTCGCTGACCCGGTTCAGCCGGTTGCTCGCGGCGGCCACCGCCGCGTCGCGGCCGGCCGTCACCAGCTTGCCCCGCACCTGATCGGACAGCTTGGCCAACTCGGGATTCTTCTCGGCCAGGGTCGCGAGCTGTTGCGCGATCGCGCGCGGATCGGTGGCAATCCGCTTACCGGCCAGCAATCCACCGACGGTGATTGCCAGCCTCAATTTCTTGGTGCGGCCGAGCAGATATCCGCTCGCGACGGCGGCCGCCACCTTTGCGGTGGTGTTCATGAATTCTCCCTCCACAGTGGTACGGCCCTCAGCGGGAATCCGAGTGGCCTTTGGCAACGACCGGTTTCGGTGCGGACGGATCACTCGGCGAGTGCCGCGATCCGGCGCAGAATGGGAATGCTGGGGTACATCTCGCGCCTGGTCTTGCGCAGCAGGAGGCGGACGTAGATCTGGACCTCGTCGGGCCGCAGCAGCGACTCGATCATGTCCAGCATCGAGATGGACGGGAAGCGGTCCTTCTCCACCTTGTCGAACAGTGTGTCGAGCAACAGCTCGCGTGCTTGGCGTTTCCGCGCTTCGGGCATCCTCACTCCAGGCCTGTCAGTCGTGGAGGTCACGACGCTCGTGAACGGACGTGTGTGTCGACCTGCTGCGCTGGTTGGCGAACATCAGCGCGACCGCGAGACCGATCGCTCCGGCGCCCATCAGGACGTATCCGACGACGGTCAGATCGACGCCGCTCAATCGGTCGGACACGCCGAAAGCCAGAATTCCGCCGACGGCGAGCAGGAAAACGGACATTCCGATTCCCATGGGTTCCTCCTCGTGACCGCCCCGTTCCGTAAATATCGACAGTCACGCGGTACCCGCACCCGGTGCCGCAAAACGATCGGTACCGCGCATACTTTGCGCGAAGACACGAGCGCTTTACGCATCAGTTCATCCAAACGCTCATTTCAATTGATGCGCCACGCTCCAGGCTCGTTACCGATGCGCGGCCCGGTACTGCGTCGGCCGCATCGCTTTCAGTTCGCGGAAGCGCCGGTTGAAGTTGGCGAGGTTCCGGTAGCCGCTGCGGGCGGCGATGTCGGTGACCGGCAGCGAAGTCGTCGTGAGCAGGCGGCAGGCCGTCTCCACCCGCAACTGATTGACGTAATCGGTCAGCGTGCACCCGATGGCGCGACGGAAGAACCGGCTGAACGATGTCGGCGACATGTGCACGAGCCGGGCCACGTCGTCGAGCAGCACGGGCTCGGTGTGCGCCTCCTGGAGATACCGGCACACGACGTCGACCCGATCGCGTACGGCGGTGCTCGGCGCCGCGGCGTACCCCGGGCGGGTGACAGGGGTCGCGGTGGCATCGGCGAGGCGATGCAGTACGTCGAGCAGTCGCACCGTCTGGGTCGCCGGTGTGAGGCCAGGCAGACAGGCGATGTCCGACCGCAGTTCGGCTGGGACGTCAGCGAAGTACAGCCCGCGGACCGAGCGGCTCAGCAGGCTCCGGACGCCGGCGAACTGCGGGAGTTCGAAGAAGCTCGCGCCGAGGAAGTCGTGGCGGAACTGGGTGACCGCTGCCTCGGACTGGTGACGCGCGGCGTCGGACGCGTACGTGTGCGGCAGATCGGGTCCGAGCAGGACCAGATCACCCGGCACGTACCGCTCCACGGTGGTACCCACATACCTGGTGCCAGATCCCGCGGTGATGAGCGTGAGCTCGTACTCGCGGTGGAAATGCCAGGCGAACCCGAACGCCGCCTCGCGCCTCGTGAAGCACGTGAACGTCGTACCGCTGGGGACTCCCGGCCGTTCGTAGCGCGGCTTCATCCGCGCATTCTACGAGGACAACTGAGTACCAGAAGCGGGCATCAGCGGCGTAGCGCCCTCGGTACGCCGGTTGGAATCGTGGACGGCATGACGATCACGAACATCGCCGTCGACGAGCTCGCCACGCCGTACGACGGCCTGTCCCCGACCGCCACCGCCGACTTCAACCACAACGGGTTCGTTCACCTCTCCGGCGTACTGAGCCCGGACACGATCGCGGAGTACGAGCCGACGATCACTTCCGAGGTGATCCGGCTGAACACCCAGCACCTGCCGCTGGCCGAACGCGACACCTACGGCAAGGCGTTCCTGCAGGTGACGAACCTGTGGCAGCAGAACGAGAAGGTCAAGGAGCTGGTGTTCTCCCGCCGGCTGGCCGGCATCGCGGCCGCGCTCCTCGGCGTCCACGCCGTGCGTCTCTACCACGATCAGGCGCTGTACAAGGAGCCGAGCGGTGGTATCACTCCGTGGCACGCCGACCAGTACTACTGGCCGTTGTCGTCCGACCGGTGCCTGACGATCTGGCTGCCGCTCCAGGAGACGCCGCTGGAGATGGGCCCGCTCGCCTTCGCCCGCGGCAGCCACAACTTCGCGTTCGGCCGCGACCTCCCGATCTCCGACGAGTCCGAGGCGCGGTTGAAGGCCGCCGTGGCGGAGCAGGACTTCGAGGACGTCGTCGAACCGTTCGCCCTCGGCGATGCCAGCTTCCACCGCGGCTGGACCTTCCACCACGCCGGCCCCAACCGCGGCACCCAGCCGCGCCGCGTCATGACGGTCATCTACATGGACGCCGATATCCGCGCGACCACCCCGACCAACGACAACCAGACCGCCGACCTCGCCAACTGGATGCCCGGCACAGCACCCGGCCAGCTCCCACAGTCACCCTTGAACCCGATCCTCAGCTGACACCGTCAGCCGGGCTGGAACGACTTGGCGAGTTCGTCCTTCGGCAGGTCTCCGTGGAGGGCGCGGTAGAACGGGTGTTCCGGGGTCAGGTCGGCGCGATCGATCGGCTTGCCGGTGATTGCCGAGGCGTACAGCGCGGTGACGAACTCCATCGTCGGCCTGGTGCCGGCCAGGGTCGTTTCGTGGGTCCGGCCGGCCAGCAGGTCGTCGACCAGGTGACCGAGCTGGGCGTCGTGGTTGCTCGGCAGGTCCTCGCCGGCCGACGCGGTCCACGGATCCGCACCGCCGGGTTCACCGTCAGCAGGATCATCTGCCGTTCGGACACCGGGATCGAGGCCGAGGCCGGCCGCCTTGGCCGCGTCCGGTACCGGATGGAACGTCCAATCCTGGTCCGAGTACCCGTAGACGTGATTGACCTCGAGCGTGCCGCCGGTGGTGTCGATCCGGATCCGGCTCAGTTCCCGCGGCGACAGCAGGCTGTTGATCACGGTCGCCACCGCGCCGCTCTCGAAGATCACCGACGCCGTCGACACGTCCTCGAACTCGACCGGACGGTCCAGTCGTACGGCGGTGGCGGTGATCGTCCGCCACGGTCCGAGCAGATGCAGCAGGAGGTCGATCTGGTGGATGCCGTGCCCGAGCGTCGGCCCGCCGCCCTCGCCGATCCACGTACCGCGCCACTCCGGGTCGAAGTAGCTCCGCGGCCGGAACCACAACGTCTCGCAGACCGCGACCAATGGACTGCCGAGCGCCCCGCGGCCGAGCAGGTCGGCGGCGCGCAGCGCCCCGGAGCCGTGCCGGTGCTGGAAGACCACGAAGACCGAGCCTGCGCTCTCCTGCTCGGCCTTCGCGACCGCGTCCATCTCGGCCAGGCTCAGCACCGGCGGCTTCTCCAGCAGCACCGACTTCCCGGCGGCCAGGATCTCGATCGCGATCTCGGCATGGCTGCCTGGCGGCGTCGTCACCGAGACCAGGTCCGGGTCCTCCGCCGCCAGCAGTTCCGTCACGTTCGCGTACGGCGTCGCGCCGTACTTCCCGGCCAGCGTCCGCGCCTTCTCCTCGACCACGTCGGCCGTCCCGACGAGCTCGGTCCGGCCGGTGTTCGCGTACGCCTCCGCGTGCCGGCGGCTGATGTTGCCGCAGCCGACGATCGCGACCCTCAGCGCACCGTCGGTCACCGGGCCGCCCCGCGGACGGCCGCGTTCTGCTGAGCCGTCAGCGCGAGCCGCATCGTCTCGAAGGTGTGCTCCTGCGGTGCGGCCGTGGTGGTCCGGTCCCGGACGTCGCGCACCAGATCCGCGTAGTAGGTCAGCCCGACCTGCGAGCAGTCGATGTAGTGCGTGCCCTCATGGTCGACCAGGAAGAGATGGTTGCCGCCGTCCCGGCCTTCCAGGTCGACGTACTTGCGCATCTCGATGTACCCGTCGGTGCCGAGAACCGTCAGCCGGCCGTCACCCCAGGTCGGCAGCCCGTCCGGGGTGTACCAGTCGACCCGGACGTAGCCCTGGGCGTTGTCGCTGCGCAGCAGGACCTCGCCGAAGTCCTGCAACCCGGGCTTGTCGGGGTTGGCGAAGTTCCCGACGGTGCTGCTCACCACCTCCGCGGTGCGCGAACCGGTGAACCACAGGAACTGGTCGATCTGGTGCGAGGCGATGTCGGTGATGATGCCGCCGTACCGGGCCTTGTCGTAGAACCAGTCCGGCCGGGCGTTGGCGCCGCCGAGGTGCCCGCGGTCACCGATCCGGTGCGGACCGACGCCGAGGGTCTGCACCACCGTGCCGATCCGGCCCTCGCGGACCAGTTCGCCGGCCTTGATCACGCACGGCACCTCGAACCGCTCCGAGAACGTCACGGACCAGAACCGCCCGGTCTCGGCGACCGCCTTCTCGATCTCCTCGAGCTGCGCGAGCGTGACGCAGCCCGGCTTGTCGGCCACCACGTCCTTGCCCGCGCGCAGGGCCGCGACGGCGATCGGCCCGCGCCGGTCCGGCACCGCGGCGGTCACGATCACGTCGATCCCGTCCCTGGCGATCAGCTCGTCGGGGTCCTCGACGACCGGGACGTCGGGATAGCGCTCGCGGACCTTCACCGCGACCGCGGCCGACGGGTCGTCGGTCGCCATCCCGACGAACTCCCCGCCGGCCTGCAGCAGGCCGGCGACCTGGCCGAAGATGTGCGCGTGGTCGAGACCGACGGCGGCGAACCGGATGGGTTGACTGGAGTTCAAGGGGGCGTTCCTCCCGAGTCGGTACCGAAAAGTGATCGATAACTTCTGCGCTGGTAGCTAACCTCAGCCATGTTTGTGCTGTCAAGGTTCGCCGGCCGCCGGTCAACTCAGTGGCGGCACGAGGTTCCGTTCGGTGAGGTGCTGCCAGAGCTCGGACGGGATCGGTGCTGCGAGGTGAGCCAGGTTCTGGCGGACCTGGTCGGGAGCAGCTGCGCCGGCGACCACCGAGACCACGCGCGGGTCGCGGAGCGGGTACTGGAGCGCGGCCGCGGGCAGGTCGACGCCGTACTCGCCGCAGATCTTGTCGAGCTCGAGCGCGCGAGCGAAGACCTCGTCAGGCACATCCCCGTAGTCGTACTTCGCATCGCGGCGTGGCGCTGACGCAAGAAGGCCACTGTTGAAGACCGCAGCCGCGACGATGCGCACGTCGTACGCATCGCAGGCCTCCAGCAGCTCCGGTACGACGCTCTGGTCCAGCAGCGTGTAGCGATTGGCCACCATCAGTACGTCGGCCAGCCCGGTCCGCGCCGTCGCCAGCAGAGCATCGACACCGAGCGAACCGGTGCCGATCGCGCCGACCACACCTTCAGCCCGCAGCTCCGCGAGTGCAGTCAACGCGGACTCGGTCGCGCCCGGCACACCGGACAGCTCCGGGTCGTGCACGTAGAGGATGTCGGCCCGGTCCAGACCGAGCCGCGCCAGCGAGTCCTCGACCGACGCACGGACGCCGGACGCCGAGTAGTCGAGCTCGCGCCGCAACCGCGCCGGGACGACGAAACCGGTCGCATCCGTCGCCGATCCGTCCCAGGACGGGTTCTCCCGGAGCAGGCGGCCGACCTTCGTCGAGACGACGTACTCGTCGCGGAGCTTGGTCGCGAGGAACCGTCCGAGGCGCTCCTCGGACAGGCCGAGTCCATAGTGCGGCGCGGTGTCGAAGTACCGGACGCCGGCGCTCCACGCCGCCTCCAGGATCGCCTCGGCCTCCGGCTCGGAGAACCGCCGGAACAGGTTGCCGAGCGGCGCACACCCGAGACCGAAGCGCGGTACGTCAATCACGTCTGCTCCCAGTGTTCTGAACTGTGGACAGCACGCTAGACATCATATGTTTCGCCTGTCAATGTGGACCAGAGTCGCTTTCAAGCCGTAGATAGCGGCTAAAGATACGATCTGGAGGTCATGCGATGAAGTTCGCCCGCTTGGGTCCGCTCGGCGCCGAGGTGCCGGTCGTCGTCACCGACGACGGCGTCCACAGTCTCGCCGGGATCACCGCGGAGCTCGACGGCCCGTTCTGGGAGTCCGACGGTCCGGCCCGTGTGGCGGCCGCGCTGGCCGCGGGTGAGCTGCCGATCGTGGAGGACGCGGACAGCCTGCGCATCGGGGCGCCGATCGGCCGGCCGGGCGCGATCGTGTGCATCGGCATGAACTACGCCGCGCACGCCGCCGAGTCGGGCGCCGAGCCGCCGTCGACCCCGGTCGTCTTCTTCAAGGCGCCGAACACGCTGGCCGGCCCGAACGACCCGGTGACGATCCCGCGCGGCAGCACGAAGACCGACTGGGAGGTCGAGCTCGGTGTCGTGATCGGCAAGCGGGCGTCGTACCTCGACTCGCCCGCGGAGAGCCTGGAGCATGTGGCCGGGTTCGTGGTGGCCAACGACCTGTCCGAGCGGGCCTTCCAGCTCGAGCAGTCGGGCGGGCAGTGGAGCAAGGGCAAGGTCGCCGCCGGTTTCAGCCCGGTCGGTCCGTGGCTGGTCACTCCCGACGAGGTCGAGCACCAGAAGCTCGGGCTGCGCAGCTTCGTCAACGGTGAACCGCGGCAGGACTCCAGTACCGCCGACCAGATCTTCGACGTGGCGACCGTGATCCACCACCTGAGCCAGTACATGGTGCTCGACGCGGGCGACCTGATCATGACGGGCACGCCGGAGGGCGTTGCGCTGTCCGGGCGGTTCTCGTACCTGCGGCCCGGCGACGTCGTCGAGGTCGAGATCGACGGCCTCGGCCGCCAGCGCCAGGAGTACGTCGCATTCGAGGCGAGCCGATGAGCGCCGGGGAGTTCGACGGTCTGGTCGCGATCGTCACCGGCGGCGGGTCCGGCATCGGCGCGGCCACCGCCCGCGAGCTCACGGCCCGCGGTGCGCGGGTCGCGGCGCTCGACCTCGAACCGTCCGGAGCGCCGGAGGGTGTGCTCGGACTCAAGGCGGACGTCACCGACGACGGCAGTGTGCGTACGGCGGTGCAGCAGACCGTCGAGGCGTTCGGGCGGATCGACGTGGTGGTCAACAACGCGGGCATCGGCGCCCAGGGCACGGTCGAGGACAACCCCGACGACCAGTGGCACCGGGTCTTCGACGTCAACGTCATGGGTGCGGTCCGGGTCAGCCGTGCCGCCCTGCCGTACCTGCGCAAGTCGCCGGCCGCCGCGATCGTCAACGTCGCCTCGGTGGCCGCGACGACCGGAATCCCGCAGCGAGCGCTCTACTCCACGACCAAGGGCGCGGTGCAGTCGCTGACCCTCGCGATGGCCGCCGACCACCTCCGCGAGGGCGTCCGGGTCAACTGCGTCAACCCCGGCACGGCGGCGACGCCCTGGGTCCAGCGGCTCCTCGACGCGGCGCCCGATCCCGCCGCGGAGCGGGCCGCGCTCGACGCGCGCCAGCCGCACGGGCGCTTGGTCTCGGCCGAGGAGGTGGCGCTCGCGATCGTCTACCTGGCAGGCCCGACGTCCGGCTCGACCACAGGCACAGCCCTCGCCGTCGACGGCGGAATGGCTACGCTGCGGTTGCGCCCGAAAGACTGAAGACACCCCTCGCTTCGCTCGGGGTGGGGTACATAGCAACCCTCGCCTCGCTCGGGTGGGGATTGCAAAGCCCTCGCTTCGCTCGGGGTGGGTAGGTAACAACCCTCGCCTCGCTCGGGTGGGGGTGGGGACTGAGAGGAGCCGGATGGCACTGACTGATGTCGCCATCGAGAAGATCAAGGCGATGATTCTCGACGGCCGGCTGAAGCCCGGTGAAAAGCTGCCGCGCGAGGCGGATCTCGCCGAGCAGCTGGGCATCTCGCGCAGCCCGCTGCGCGAGGCGGTCAGTGTGCTGTCGATGCTGCGCATTCTCGACGTACGACGAGGTGACGGCACCTATGTCACGAGCCTGACGCCCGATCTGCTCCTGGAGACGATGAGCTTCATCATCGACTTCCACCAGGACTCCAGCATCCTCGACCTGTTCGAGGTACGTCGGGCGCTCGAGCCGATGGCCGCGGAGAAGGCCGCCCTGCTGATGAGCGACGACGAAGCGGCGGAGCTGCTCGCGCTGACCGAGGCTGTCGACGCCGACAGCCCGGTCGGCGACGTGGTGGCGAACGACCTGGAGTTCCACCACCGGATCGCGACCGCCGCCGGCAACCCGGTCCTTTGCTCGTTCGTGGACAGCGTCGCGGGCCGCACGCAGCAGGCGCGGATCTGGCGCGGCGTCACGCAAGAGGACTCCTTCCAGCAGACCCAGCGCGAACACCGCGCGATCGCGCTGGCCATCGGCGACCGCCGGCCCAGCGTCGCCGCAGCCCTCTCCTTGTCCCACGTCGCCGGCATCGAGAACTGGATCCGGCGCAACCTCACGACCTCGTGAACCGCGGCTCGCGTTTCTCGGCGAAGGCGGCGCGGCCTTCCGCGGCGTCCTGGGTCGCGAAGCAGACCGTCTGCAGGTCGCGCTCGTACGCGACCGCCTGGTCCAGCGGCAGGTTCAGCGCCGCGGACACGTTCGCCTTCGCGGTCTCGACGGCGATCGGAGCACGGGACGCGATCGTCGCCGCGAGCTCCAGCGCACGCGGCAGCAACGCGTCCGGCTCGAGCACCTCGCTGACGAGCCCCCAGCCCAGCGCCTGTTGAGCGTCGATCGGGTCGCCGGTCATCAGCATCAGCGACGCGTTGCCGGGCCCGATGGTGTGGGTCAGCAACGCGGACATCCCACCACCGCCGATCCACCCGAGCTTCACCTCGGCGGCGGCGAAGCTCGCCGTGGTCGAGGCGAGCCGGATGTCGCAGATCAGAGCGGTCTCCAACCCACCGCCGAGCGCGAAACCGTTGACCGCGGCAACCACCGGCTTGCGCAGCACCTTGAGCGAGTCGCAGTAGTCCGCGCGATTCCGGAACGCCCACGGAGTCGGGTACTTGTCGAGCTCCCGGATATCGGAGCCCGCGCTGAACGCCCTCCCGGCCCCGGTCAGTACAACGGCGCGCACCTCGTCGGCGTCGTTGCAGTGCCGGGCCAGCTCGACGAGCGCGTCGGACATCTCCGCGGTGACCGCGTTCAGCTTCGCCGGGCGGTTCAGGGTGATGACAGCGACGTGTCCATGCTGCTCGAACAGCACCTCTTCACTCATGCTCGATCCCTTTCCACAACGCAGCGATCCGATCCAGTCCCACAGCGGCCGCGACCTCGCCGTACACGATCTCCCGGACCACCTCGCTCGCCGCGGTCTGGAACCCGATGTAGCCCGGGCACCGCGGCCGGACCCATGCCTCGGTGACGGTGCGGAGCGTGGCCCGGTAGAAGTCCGCCACCGGCGCGTTGACCTGGTCCGAGGTCCAAGCGCTCGAGCGCGCCGGCTGACCGGAGTACGCCGGAACGAACGACTCCTGCGCTGTTGCCGAGAGCAACCACCGGAGATGGTCGAGGAGCTCCGGCGTGACCTCGCATCGCCTGGTGATCGCGAGGCCTGTGCCGCCGAGCGTCGAGCCCGGACGGGAGCCGGGCCGCTCCGACGGCGCGTCGGTGAACGTCACCCGGCGTGCGTAGTTCACATAGCCGTAGACCAACGGACAGTGCGCCAAGGTGTCGTCCGAGACCATGTTCTCCAGCAACCCGATCGGGTCGAGCACCAACGAGTGCCGCGGCGCACGAGCCGTGAGGTCGGCCATGAGTTCCAGCGCCCGGTGCCCGGTCTCGGTCGCGTCGAACGTCGGCTCCTCACCCAGTGCGACACAGATCGACATGTACGTCAGCAGCGCGTGCGGACCCGCCAACGACAACGCCACCGGCGCCCGGTGCGACAGCGCGACCACCTCGGACCACAACCGAGGCGGCGTACCTACCCGGTCCGCCCGAGTCGCAGCGACCTGCGTCGCGGCATCGAGCGGAAGCGCCCACAGATGACCGTTCATCCGGTACGACGCCACGCTCGGCCCCACGAACTCGCCCGACAACAGCTCGTCGACCGGCTGGAGATGCCGTACCGCGTCGCCGAGATGCGGATGGTCGAGCACGATCAGGTCGTACCGCTCTGCCAACTGCTCGATCGGTGTGGACTCGAAGCCGCTCAGCGGCTGCACGTCCCAGGTCAGGTCGATCCCCCGGTGCACCGATGCCTCGACGAGCGCGTCCCGTCCGCGCGGATGGTCCCAGGTCAGCCCGCGGTACCGCGGCATCACGGCACCGGGTCCGGCAGCCTGGTCTCGGCGACGACACCCGTGTCCAGCAGGTCCGCGATCTCGTCTGCCCCGAACCCGGCCTCGGACAGCACCTCCCGGCTGTGCTCCCCGACCAGCGGCGCGCCACGGTCGACGGTCGCGGGCGTCTTCTCGAAGCTGTACGGGAAGCCGGGCGTCTTCACCCGGCCCTCGGTCGGATGGTCGTACTCCACGAACGTGCCGTTGTGGCGGATCTGCGGATCGTTCACGAGCTGCTCGTAGTCGTACACCGGCCCGCACCAGATCCCGGCCTCGGTCAGTGCCGTCAGCCACTCGTCCGTCGTACGCCGCAGCAGCCGCTCGGCGGTCAGCCGGAAGATCTGGTCGCGGTGCGTCCAGCCGTGCACCTCGGAATCCATGGCCAGGAACGCGTCCTCGCCGATCACCCGGCCGAGCGTCGGCAGGTCGGGCATCGCCAGCGCCAGGAAACCGTCCGCCGTCTTGAAGGTTCCGTACGGCGCCCTGATGTAGACGTGGGCGTGCGGCTCGGACCCCCGGCGTTGCGGGACGTTCCCGGCCGTGAAGACGGACAGCTCCTGCATCTGCAGGGTCGTGATCGCGTCGAGCATGTTCACCTTCACCAGCTGTCCTTCACCGGTGCGCTCGCGGTGCAGCAGCGCGGCGAGCACGGCCTCGAACGCGGTCGACGCGGTGACGGCGTCGACGAGGTACTGCCCGGCCGGCTGCGGCGGTTCACCGTGCCGCCCGGTCGACAGCATCGCGCCGGACTTTGCCTGCAGCAACAGGTCCTGGCCGGGCAGGTTGCGGTGCGGGCCGTCCTCGCCGTACCCGGACATCGAGACGTACACCAGCCGCGGGTTGATGGCCGACAGCGTCGCGTAGTCGACGCCGAGCCGTTCCGCCACGCCGGGCCGGTAGTTCTGCAGGAACACGTCGGCGGTCTCGACCAGGCGCAGCAGCACACGCTTGCCCTCGGCGGACTTGAGGTCGACGGCGAGCGAGCGCTTGTTGCGGTTGAGGGACAGGAAGGAGACGTTGATCGCGTTGCCCTTCGCACCACCGGCCGCTGCGTGCCGCTGCCACTCCCCTGTCACCGGCTCGACCTTGACGACGTCCGCGCCGAGATCGCCGAGACGCTGCGCGGCGAACGGCCCGGCCATCGCGATCGAGCAGTCGAGCACGCGGTACCCGTCGAGAATGCTCATGCGTTGTTCCCCTCAGGCTGGTCGGCCACGCGGCGGATCGCGTCCCGGGCGGCGGCGGTGGCCTCGGCGCCGTCCAGTACCCGGATCGTGGTGCGGTAGGTGCGGGACTCGCCGTGTTCGAGCCAGGTCATCGTGCCGTCCTCCCGGGCGGCGGCATCGCCCGTGACGTGATGCGTGGACGGTTCGAGGCCGACGGCGTACTGGCCGCTGCGGAGGTTCTGCCACTCGAAGAAGCAGGGCATCGTGGCCGCGTCCCAGCTCACCTCGACGCCGAGCGTGCTGTCGCCGCGGATGAGGGCGACCCGGTGCCGGCCGTCCTGGTCCGCGACCAGGCGGTGTTCGTACACCTGCTCGACGAACCCGGGCTGCGGATCCGGTTGGACGCGGTACGAAACACCCTGCTCGGCAACAGAGTCGCTGCGCCAGGTCGTCTCGGCGATCGGCGCTACGAACTCCGTCCCGGCGTCGATCACCGGCCAGCCGAAGTTCAGGTGGTACAGGAACATGTGCGGCGTTCGTTCGTACCCGAGGTTGTCGACCACGTCGTACAGCCGGAGCTCCAGTCCGTCGAAGTCCAGCTCGATCGTGCGGGTCAGCCGCAGGTGCTCGCCGAACGACGTCGCCTGCACGACCTCGCCGCGCACGCGCAACGTGCACCGGTCGCCGTCCCATACCTCACCGGCTTCGAGCAGCCGGCCCGGGATCGCGGTCAGCCGTCCGTGCAGCCCGTGCGACACGGTCTCTTTCGGTGGATAACGGTAGTGGCCGGCGTCGACCTCGTTGCCGAACAACGTGTGGTCGAGGCCGCCGGAGACCAGCAGTCCGTCGAGTGCCCGCAGCCAGGACAGACCGCCCTCGTCGTTGTGCTCGTGCAGCCCCGGATGGCGGAAGCCGTTGCCCGACCGCCAGCCGAACGGTACGCCGCGATAGCGCGCGGACCCCAGATCGAGCGCCCGGTCCACCAGCACCTCGACCTCGAGCCCGCCCGCGCTCCGCAACTGCACGGCGCGGACACCACGCTCGAGACCGTTGCTCAGCACAACTTCACGCACTCCGGCAACACTGGCCAGATCCCCGGTCCGCTCCCGCAACGCGGCGACGGACAGCTCGTCTCCGAACACGTTCACTCCATCACCCAGCCGCCGTCGACGTTGATCGTCTGACCGGTGACGAACGACGCGTCCGGCCCGGTCAGAAAGGACACCACCGAGGCGATCTCGGACGGTGTGCCGCGCCGCTTGATCGCCTGGTGGTCGAGGACGAACTCCGTGTACGCCGCGGGGTTCTCGTGGATCGTCTCTGCCTTCGTCGGGAACGCACCCGGCGACACCGCGTTCACCCGGATGCCGTCGGGGCCGAGCTCACGCGCGAGGGCCCGGGTCAACGCGACCGCGGCGCCTTTCGTGCTGACGTAGCTCGCCAGCTTCTCCCAGCCGCCGTGCCAGGTGATCGAGGCGACGTTGACGATCGATCCCGCTCGGCGGGCCCGCATCGAGCGGGCGGCGGCCTGTGCCGCGACGAAGTACGCCCGCTGGTTGACCGCCACCACGTCGTCGTACTCCTCGAGCGAGACGTCGAGAAACGGCGTGGCCGGATAGATCGCCGCGTTGTTCACCAGGACGTCGAGCGGACCGAGCGCCTCGGCCTCCTCGATCGTGCGTACCACGGCGGCGGTGTCGCGCAGGTCGATCGGCAGTGCGGCGTACGGACGGCCGGTCGCCTTCAGTTCGGCCTCGGACTCGGCGAGGCCGTCGCCGGGCAGGTCGAGCAGCGCGACGCCGTACCCGTCGTTCGCCAGCCGCAGCGCGATGGCCCGCCCGAGCGAACCGCCGGCTCCGGTCACCACCGCGGACCTCGTCATTTCGCCTCCTGGCGTCCGGTCCGGATCGCGGGCTTGCCGACCAGGCGGCGACCGGCCCGGTCCGGGCGTACGTGCGGTCCGGCGTCGTCGTCCCAGCTGCCTGCCTCGCCGAGCCGCGCGATCACGTCCTCGTCGAGCGTGTACCCGAGCCCGGGTGCCTCGCCGAGCACCAGGTGACCGTCGACGAGCTCCTGGTCCGCGCTGATCCCGACCGGCATCGCGAGGTCCTGGACCTCGATCGACAGATGGTTGGGTACGACGGCCGCGGCATGACCGAGCGGGTTGGCGTCGTACCCGACCGGGGAGACCGGCAGGTCGAACGCGTGCGCCAGAGCGGACACCCGGAGGAAGTGCGTGATGCCCCAGACGCTGCCGGTCTGGACGATGTCGACGGCGTTCGCGGCGAGCAGAGGCCGGAACTGCTCGAGCCCGGTGAGGTTCTCGCCGGTCGCGACCGCGGCCTTCACCGAGCGCGTGACCAGGGCGAGCCCGTCGACGTCCCAGCGCCGTACCGGCTCCTCGACCCACGCCAGGTCGGCGTGCTCCTCGATCCGCCGGATGTGCCGGACCGCCTCCTTGCGCGACCACGACTCGTTCGCGTCGAGCATGAGCGCCGGGGCGTGCCCGGTCTCGTCGCGGTACAGCTCGCTCAGCAGGTCGAGCCGGCGCAGATCCGCGGCGACGTCGAGCCCGCCCTTGAGCTTCACCGCCTGCAGACCGCGCTCCGCGAACTGCTTGTGCAGTCTCGTCAGCTCCTCGTCCGTCAACGGCCCGTCGAGTCCTGACGCGTACGCCGGTACGACGTGGTCGCGGGCGCCGAGGAGCCGCCACAACGGCTGCTCGGCCGCCTTCGCCTTCAGGTCCCACAGCGCCATGTCGAGCGCGCCGATGGCACCGAAGACCGCACCGGAGTGACCGCGTTTGAAGACCCAGGCGAGCATCCGGTCGTACAACGCCACGACGGCGCGCGGATCCTGGCCGTCCAGGGCCGGGAAGAGTGTGTCGACCCCCTCGTGCGAGCCGAGCCCGATCCCCTCGAGGCCGGTGTCGGTGGTCAGTACGACGACCGGGACCGAGGTCTTGCCGGACCCGACCGCTCCGTTGGCGTCACCGATCGGTCTGCCCCAGTCGTGCACCGTCGTGACGGTGCGATATCCCGTGATGCGCATCTGACTATCCCTTGGTCGAGCCGGCGGTGACGCCGTCGGTGATCTGGCGCTGGAAGAACAGGTAGATCGCGATCACCGGCAGGGCTGCGACCAGCACCCCGCCGGCGAACAGCGGGATGTTGTCGGAGTACTGGCCGCGCAACGCGGTCACCCCGACCATCAGGGTGCGATGCTGCTCGGACTGCATGACGAGCAGCGAGATGAGGACGTCGTTCCAGCAGAACAACGCGTTCAGGATGCCGACCGACAGCAGTGCCGGCCGTCCGAGCGGCAGCATGATCCGCCGGTACACGCCGAGCGTCGTACTGCCGTCCACCCGCGCGGCCTCGACGATCTCGCCCGGGATCCGCGAGTAGAAACTCGTCATCAGGAAGATCGTGAACGGCAGGAACTGGCCGGTGTAGGCGAGGATCAGGCCCACGTGCGTGTCGAGCAGGTGGATCTGCCCGAGCACCCGGAAGAACGGCACCATGATCACCTGGAACGGGATCATCAACGCGCCCAGACAGACGAGGAACAACCACTTCCGGCCGCGGAACGTCAACTGGCTGAACGCGTACCCGGCCATCGACCCGAGCAGCAGCAACAGCGCGACCGCGCCCCCGGTGACCACGATCGAGTTGAAGGTGTAGCGGCCCAGACCGGACGAGGTCCAGGCGTCGGCGATGTTCGCGGCTGTCAGGTGATCAGCCAGCGAGAACCGGTCCAGCACGTACTCGCGCCGCGACTTCATCGCGACGTTCAGCGTGAACACCATCGGGTAGATGGTGGCCAGCGCCAGCAGGCACATCGGGACGGCGACCACCCAGCGGCCGATGCCACGCTCGCGCATCGCTCACACCTCCTTGGTGGCGCGCTTGATCAGCCGGATCTGCGCGAGCCCGACCAGCAGCATCACGACGAACAGCACCATCGAGGCCGCCGACGCCAGCGCGGGGCTGTTCATCTGCCCCTGTGTGACCCAGATGTAGAACTCCGGCAGGTACGTCGCACCGCCCGGGCCGCCCGCGGTCATCACGTACACCAGGCCGAACATCCCGGTCAGCATGCCGATCATCGTGGTGACGAAGACGAACTGGATAGTCCGGCTGAGCTCCGGGACCACCACGTGCCACACAGTCTGCGGCAGCGTCGCGCCGTCGCACCGCGCCGCGTCGAGCAACGACTGGTCCAGTGTGGAGAACCCAGCCATGAAGATCACCAGCGCCATCCCGAACGTCGCCCAGATGTGCACGCCGATCACCGAGAAGATCGCGATGTTCGAGTTGCCCAGCCAGTCGACCGGCGCGACGCCGGCCTTGCCGAGCAACTGGTTCAGCGGGCCGTCGAAGGACAGCAGGATGTTGAAGATGGCGCCGATGATCACCGGTGACAGCACCACCGGGAAGAAGTACACACTGCGGTAGAACCGGTGCCCGGGGACCTTCAGGAACAGGAACGTCGCGAGGATCCCCGGTACGGCGACCGCCACCGGCAGCGCCAGGAACAGCAGGCCGACGTTCTTCACCGCGGTCCGGAACACCGGGTCCTCCGCGAGCGTCCGGTAGTTGGCCAGGCCAACGAACATCCCGTTGCGCTCGCCGTCCCCGGTGAGCGAGTACTGCGCACCGAGGATCAGCGGGACGATGCGCAGTCCGACGATGATCAGCAGTGCCGGTGTCACCAGGACCAGCGCGGCCACCTTGTGCTCGCTGACGTGCCACCGGCGAGTGGCCGTCGTACGGCGTGCTGCTGGAACGACTTGTGCGGTCACTTGTCCGACGCCGCCAGCTGGGTCAGGACCTGGTCGACGGTCACGTCACCGCTGATCAGTTGCTGGGACAGCCGGTGCATGAGGTCGAGGGTCTTCGCGGACAGGGCGGTGTGCAGCAGCGGCTTGCTGTCGGGCAGCCAGGACACGATGTCGGCGGCGGCCTCGACGTCGACCGACTTGGTGTCGACGGTCTTGTCCGCCGCGATCGCACCGGCCTTGTCGAAGAACAGCTTCTCCGCGTCGGTGCTCGCCAGGCTCTTCACCAGGTCGACCGCGAGCGCCGGGTCCTTGGTCCACTTCATCACGCCGTACCCGATGCCGCCCTCCGCGGGCAGGAAGGTCGAGGTGACCGCCGGGTTCGACACCGGCGGCTTGTAGACGCCGAGGTCCGGGCCGAGGAACTCGTCGAAGGACTTCCAGTGCGCGGTGTCCGAGATCAGGCCGATCACGTTGCCGCCCTTGCCGCCGGAGAACATCGTGAACTGGTCGTTGAACATGGCGGTCGAGTTGACGCCCTTGTTGTACCAGCCCTCGTCGTTGGTCTGCTTCCAGAGATCGAAGATCTGCTTGACCTCCGGCGACTTCCAGTCCCGCTTGCCGGTCAGCCAGGCGTCGTACTGCGCCGTCGTGAACGCGCCGGGGCCGAAGCCGGACAGGAAGAACTCGATGCCGAGGCCCTCCTTGTTGCCGAGGTTGAAGCAGGCGTTGCCGGACTTCTTGATCGCGGCGCAGGTGGTTCGCAGCTCGGCCAGGGTCGCCGGCGGCTTCTCCGGGTCGAGCCCGGCCTTCTTGTAGACGGCCTTGTTGTAGTAGAAGGGGAAGCCCTGCAGCGTGACCGGCACGGCGTACGTCGCGCTGTCCTTCGTGAAGGCGTCCCAACCGACCAGCCGGTCCTTCAGGTCACCGACCTTGTCGTCCAGCGGCAGCAGCGACGTGGCCCGGTCGCGCATCTGCGCGCCACCGTTGAACATCGAGATGTCGGGGCCCTTGCCGGCCTGGATCGCCGTACCGAGCAGTGTGTAGTACTGGTCGTACGGCTGGGCGACGAACTCGACCTGGACACCCGGGTGCTTGGCCTCGAAGTCCGCCTTGGCCTTCGCGTAGTAGTCCTTCGTGGTCGCGTCACCGGAATGCCAGTCCCAGACGACGAGCTTGCCGGTTCCCGCGCTGCCGCCGCTGCCGGCCTGAGTCTGCGGTGCGGCCGCGCCACAGGCGGCGGACACGAGGGCCAGCGCCGGAACGAGAGCGGCCGCGAACCAGCCGCCCCGTCGCCTGCTGATCCTCCGGGTGCGTGAGGTGGTCGCCATGGTGGCGCCCTCCTTCCTCTTCGAGTTCGTGGAGCCCGCGGCTCGGTTTGATGTTAGTTGTCTGTTGTCTGTTGTCAAGAGTTTGTTGACTGCTGAATGATGAGTCAGAATCGGGTACGGATCGGCTTGGGAGGCACAACGTGGCGTCAGACCCCGGACAGGCAACCGTGCGACTCGCACCGGCGGCGGAAGTGCGACGCCCGGCGCGACTGGCCGACCTCGTGGTCGAGTCGATCGTCGACGGGGTGGTGTCCGGCGCGATCCCGCCGAACGCCGCGCTACCGCCGGAATCCGCACTGTCCGAGCAGTTCCAGGTCAGCCGGATCACCGTGCGCGAGGCGGTGAAGCTCCTGGAGGCCAAGGGCCTGGTCGAGGTCCGGCGAGGCGTCGGCGCGGTGGTGAAGGACGACTCCAGCTGGAACCTGCTGGACTCCGACGTGCTCGCGGCCGCGGTCCGCAACGACGCGAACCTGACCATCCTCGACGAGCTGGTCGGCGTCCGCGTCGCCCTCGAGTCCAGCCTGGCCGGCCAGGCGGCCGAGCAGGCCACCGACGACGACCTGGCGGCGATCGAGGCGGTCTTCCACCGGCTCGAGGCCGACACGTCGCGGCCGGAGATCTTCATCCAGACCGACGTCGAGTTCCACGACCGCATCATGGCCGCGTCCGGGAACCGGCTGGCCCGCTCGATCGTGAGCACCGTCCACAGCCAGGCCCGCACCAGCATGCGCTACCAGGGCCACCCCAGCGTCGAGGACGTCCGCACCACGAACGCGGAACACCGCATCGTCCTCGATCGGATCCTCGCCCGCGACGCCGCCGGCGCCGCGACGGCGATGACCAACCACATCCGCTCCGCCTGGCACCGCCGCCGCCCACTCCCGCCGAGCTGACACCCCACCCCGGCCGCCGCCGCATCTCGTGGGTCCACCCACCAGATGCTGGGTTGGCGTCCGGGATCCCGGACGCCAACCCAGCATCTCGGACGTCAGCCCACGCGACGCGGGTGGTGGGACTGGCTGTCTTCGGACGGGTGGTCTCGGTGATCGAGATCACTGATTGACGCATCAGAGGGTCACTTCTAGATTGCCGCTGACAGATGACAGACAACAGACGACATAGGAGTCAGCATGACCCGACCTCGTCCGCCCCGAGGGATCACCGGCGCCTGCGCGCTCGCCCTCGGCGCCGCCGCCCTGTTCTCCCCCGCCCTGTTCTCCTCCGCCTCCGCCGCCCCATCCCCGGCCGACGTCATCCTGGTCGCCCCGGACGGCACGGCCGACCTACCGGAAGACCTGCACGCCGACCAGGTCGTACGCACCCTGGACGCCGCCCAGGCACTGGCCCGCACCAAGAACGCGACCGCCGATGTCCGCATCCTGCTCGCGGGCGGCACCTACGAACTGAAGGACCCACTGCGCTTCGACTCCCGCGACGGCGGCCGCAACGGTCACACCGTCACCTGGGAGAGCGTGCCCGGACAACGCGCCGTCCTGTCGGGCGGATCCAAGGTCACCAACTGGACCCTCTCCGACCCGGCGAAGAACATTTGGTCCGCCGACGTCCCGGTCGGCACCCGGTCCCGGCAGTTGTACGTCGACGGCAAGCTCGCCGATCGCACCCAGCTGCTGCTGGCCGAGTCGAAGAAGACCCGCGGCCACCTCGTCTTCACCCAGCGCGGTCTCACCGTCAACGACCCGGCTCTCGCCGAACGCATCGCCGGTCTGTCCAACCCCGGCGACCTCGAGATCGAGGAAATGGGGTCGTTCACGGACCGCTACTCCCCCGTCCGTTCGGTCGACGGCAACACCCTGGTGATGGAGCAGCCGGCCTGGGACAACAACAACTTCGGGTACGACACCCTCAAGTCGCCGTACAACCGCGGCGCGATGTACCTGAACAACGCGTACGAGCTGATCTCCGGCCCGAACCAGTGGTACCTCGACTCGGCCAAGGGCAAGGTCTTCTACCGTCCCGCCGAAGGACAGTCGATGACCGCAGCCGACGTACGGCTGCCGCGGCTGGAGTCGCTCGTCCAGATCAGCGGCAGCTACCCCGACCCGGTGCGGAACCTTGCCTTCCGCAACCTCACCTTCGCGCACACCACCTGGAACTCCCCGAGCGGTCCCCAGGGGTACGTCGACCAGCAGAGCGGCGCGCACATCGTCGGGAAGTACGCGAAACCGGCGGACTTCCTGACCAGCTGCCAGGACGGCTGCCCCGAGTTCGAGAAGACCCGCAACGAGTGGCACCAGATCCCGGCCGCCGTGCAGGTGTCGGCCGCCGAACGCGTGACCTTCGACGGCAACCGCTTCGAACAGCTCGGCTCCGTCGGCCTCGGCCTCGGCATGGACCCGAACGCGCACGCCTCCGGCACCGGGTACGGCGCCGGCGAGATCGATGTCCTCGGCAACAGCTTCACCGAGAGCGCCGCGTCGGCGATCGTGGTCGGCGGCGTGCAGCCCGACGCGCACCATCCCCGTGACCCGCGGATGACGAACCACGACGTACGCATCGTGGACAACACGATCAGCGGCGTCTCGCAGAGCTACCGCGACAACGCCGGCATCCTGTCGACGTACGTCACCCGCGCGACCATCACCCACAACACCCTCACCGACCTGCCGTACGACGGCGTCGACATCGGCTGGGGATGGGGCATCAACGACCCGGGCGGCAACTTGTACTACCTCGAGGCCGGGCTCTACAACTACCAGCCGGTCTACAAGACGCCGACGACGTTCCGGGAGAACTACGTCGCCTACAACCTGATCCACGACACCAAGCAGGCCATGCACGACGGGGGCAGCATCTACACCCTGTCGTCGAGCCCGGGCACCGTGATCGAACGCAACTACGTCTACGACAGCCGGGTGACGTTCGGCGCCCTGATCGACCAGGGCACGAGGTACGTCGTGATGCGCAACAACGTGTTCCTCGGCAGCAGCCGCTGGGTCTACATCAACTCCGACGCCGGCAACCCGGACACGTTCAACACCAAGGACAACCTGGTCACCGGCAACTGGTGGGACGTCGGACCGGCCCGCAACCCCGAAGGCCCCGGCTACAACAACCAGGTGGTGGACAACGTGCAGATCACCGACGGGGTCTTCCCACCGGAAGCCCAGCGCGTCATGAAGGAGGCCGGCGCCCGGCGCTGACCCCCTGGCCCCGATTGAACTGCGTACAGGAAACCGGGACCTCGGACATCTGACCAGGTGTCCGAGGTCCCCAGGATGTGTCAGAGCTCCGCCGCGGGGGCGCAGGTCGCGCAGACGCCTGCCAGTTCGAGGGTGTGCTCGACGTCTGTGAAGCCGGAGTCATCGGCGACACGATCGGCCCAGGTTTCGACGACCTCGGCGTCTACCGGTCGGCTGAGACCGCAGCAACGGCAGATCAGATAGTGCCGATGCTCGGCGGTCGGTCGTTGCCGGTAGTAGCGTCCGCCGGCGTCGTCGCGTACGACGTCGACCAACTCGGCGCGTTCGAGATCGTGCAGCGCCCGGTACACCGTGGTCAGCCCGATGGCCTCACCCGCCGACACCAGCAACTGGTGCAACTCCCGCGCCGACACGAAGTTTGAGCAGCCGCCCAGCGCACCGAGGATCGCCGCGCGCTGACGCGTCCGGCGTACTCCGATGTCGCCAGCGGTCAACCGCCGCGGCCCTCTCGAACCCACCTCACCAACTCTAAATGAACATGGTTTCCATGTCCATCACAGGGTGGCGAGCCAGCCTTCCACCAGGCGAACGAAGGGCCGGGGCCGGTCGCGGTGGAGGAAGTGGCCGGCGCCGTTCCAGACGACGACGCGTGATCGCGGCGGGAGGGCGCAGCTCAGGTCCCAGTCGGCCATCGGCGCGCCGGGGCGGATGCACAGGACCGGCTGGGTCAGCCGGGCCAGCACCTTCGCGGCGGCGGGACGTGCCCCGAACGCGTCAGGGTCGGTGTACATGCCGGCATAGCTGACTGCCAGGACGTGGCCCGGCGTACGCAACAGTTGCTCGCGTACGTCGTCCGCGAGGTGGCCCAACTGGCGTACGGCGGCCGCGGCGCCGTCCCGCCGGAGATCCGCCAGTCGCCGGCCGAACGTCGCCGCCTCGGCGTCGTCCGCACCGTACGCCGGATCTATTACCACCAGCGCGCGGACCAACTCCGGGTGGTCCAGCGCGAGCCGCACCACGACCTGACCGCCCATGGAGTGGCCCACGGCAACCACCGGCTGGAGCCCGGTCGCCGTGATCAGCGCGGCGAGGTCAGCGGCGTAGTCGGCGGGACGGTAGCCGTCGTCGGGGACCGGCGAGCGTCCGTGACCGCGCAGGTCGACGGTCACGACCCGCCGGGCGCCGAATCGCACGGGATCCCAGGAATGCCCGTCCCCACCCCAGCCATGCACCAGAAGCAGTACGTTCCCCGCACCGGCTGTAGCTACTGCACCACCGGCTGCCGCACCATCCGCACCACCAACTACTGCACCACCGGCTGGGGCGGGGGCTGGGGTTTCGGGGCCGGTTTTGGTGTGGTGGAGGGTTTCGACATCCGGCGGCATGGATGGCAGCATAGTTAACGTTTTCTATCCGGTGCTACGGCGGAAAGTTTCGACTCGGGAGGTGTGCGTACAGGTGGCCAGGATGAGCTCGGGGCGGCAGCCGACTGTCAAGGACGTCGCCGCGTCCGCCGGCGTGAGTGCCACCACCGTCTCCCGGGTGCTCGGCGGCACCTACCCGGTGAGTGCGTCGGTCCGGAGCCGGGTGCTGCGCGCGGTGCGCGACCTCGACTATGTCATCAACGCCCAGGCCCGCGCCCTGGTCGGCGGATCGACCCGGACGGTCGCCTTCATCGTGCGCGACCTGGTCGGCCCGCTGTTCGCCTACATCGGCCAGGGTGTCGAACTGCAGGCGACCGCCGAGGGCAGGGTGTGCCTGGTCTGCACACATCACGGTGACCCCGAGCGCGAACTCGAACTGATCGAGCTGATGCGCCAGCAGCAGGCCGAGGCGGTGGTCCTGGTCGGCGGCGGGTTGCGGACCGAGGAGCATGTCCGGCGGATGGCGGAGATCGCGCACTCGCTCGACCGGGCCGGTTCGCGGCTCGTGCTGTGCGGCCGCCCACCGATCGGCGCGGACGTGCCGGCCACGGTGGTCGAGTACGACAACGAAGGTGGTGCGTTCGCGGTCACCGACTACCTGCTCTCACTGGGCCACGAGCGGATCGCGTTCGTCGGAGCCGGTGAGCCCGAGCACACGACGACCGGAGCGCGGCTCAACGGGTTCCTGAACGCCCACGCGACCAGAGGGCTGGACGTCGACCAGGAACTGATTGTCGACGGCAACTACGACCGCGAGTCCGGGTACCGGCAGACGCGACTGCTGCTGGAACGCAAGGCGGGCATGACAGCCGTCGTCGCCGTCACGGACGTGGTCGCGATCGGTGTCCTCGCCGCACTCCGGGACGCCGGCGTACGCGTACCCGAGGATGTTTCCGTGGTCGGGTACGACGACATTCCGCTCAGCGCCGACCTCAATCCGCCGCTGACGACCGTGCATCTCCCGTACGAGGAGCTCGGGCGGTCCGCCGTACGGCTTGCCCTGCATCGCGACGAGTACGCGCTCGACCAGCACCTGTTGCTCGGCACCCACGTAGTCATCCGCTCGTCGACCGCTAAGAGGAAACATGACTGAGCCGACGCCCGGACGCCGCAGGTCGTCCACCGGCCCGACGCTGGCCGACGTCGCCGCGCACGCCGGCCTTTCTCCGGCGACCGTCTCCCGGGTGCTGGCCGACAACTACCCGGTATCCCGCTCGGCCAAGCAGCGGGTGATGAATGCGGTCCGCGAGCTGAACTACTCCGCGAACACGCACGCCCGCGCGCTGGCAGCAGGCGCACGGTCGAAGACGATCGCGTTCATCCTCGCCGACGTCCGCGGGCAGTCCTTCGCCGACGCCGCCCACGGTGTGGAGCAGGAAGCGGCCCGGCAGGGCTGGCTCAGTCTGATCGGCACCACCCAGGGCGATCCGGACCGGGAGCTCGCCCTCGTCCAGCTGATGCGCGAGCAGCGCGCAGGGGCGGTCGTACTGATCGGCGGTGTCGTGGAAGAGGCGGCCGAGTACCGGCAGAAGATGACCGAGCTGGCCCGGTCGCTGCACGCCGCCGGATCACTGCTCGTACTGTGCGGACGCCCAGCACTCGGCGACGGCGTCCCGGCCGCGGTGATCGAGTACGACAACGAGAACGGCGCGTACGCGCTGACGAGTCACCTGCTGGCGCAGGGCCACAAGCGCATCCTGTTCCTCGCCGGGCCCAAGCGTCAGAGCACCAGCAACGAGCGGCTAGCCGGTCACCGCAGGGCGCTGTCCGACTTCGGCGTACCGGACGAGCCGAGGCTGATCGAGCACGGGGTCTTCACCCGCGCTTCGGGCTACCAGCTGACACGTCGCCGGCTGGCCGCAGGCCGGGACTTCACCGCTGTCTTCGCCGCCACCGACGTCGTGGCCGCCGGGGTGTACGCCGCCGCGGCCGAGCAGCGGCTGACCATCCCCGATGACCTCTCGGTCGTCGGGTACGACGACGTAGAACTCGCCCAGGACCTACGCCCCCGGCTCACCACCGTGCACGTGCCGTACGAAGATCTCGGCCGGACCGCCGCACAGATCGCCGTCGACGACCAGCACCTGCAGGAGGGCTGGACCGGCGACCACCGGCTCTTCAAGACCCACGTGGTGATCCGCAACTCGGTGAAGCGGCCTGCGTCACCCAGCCAGGTCGACGGGCACCGCGGCTGATCCGTCGAGGACGACCGTAAGCGCCTGGGACACGACGTCCTGGACGCCAGGTTCGACCAGCACGCACGGGATGTCGTGGGCCGCGAGATACGCCAGCTGTACGTCGGTGAAGTCCGCGCCGAGCCCGATCACTCCACGGGTACCGCGCGCGAACACCTGCTCCAGCCAGATCCTCGGCACCGGTGTTCCCGGGCTGACCGTCGTTACGACGACGGCCAGCCCCGGCTGCCGGACCCGCTCGGCCAGCCCGGCGAGAACCTCGCCGGCCCAGCTCCGCCCGGCACCCGCCACCACCAGGTCGACCAGTGCCGATTCATCCCGACGTACTCCGGCCGCCGGGTCCTCCACTGGATACCCGAACCGCCGCAGGACCTCCCGCACGCGGGCCCGCGTCGCGGGCGCGACGTCCGGGTAGGCCCGCAGAACCTTCGACACCGTGGACACCGACACGCCGGCCTCGCGGGCGACGACGGCGAGCTTCCTGCGTGGGGCGGTCATCGGCGATCACTCGCCCTTGAGGTACGCGTTCGCCTGCTTCTCGAGCTCCGCGTGCAGGTCGGCCAGACCGGCCTTGTCGACCGCCTTCCTGAGGGCGTCGAGCCCCTTGTCCACATCGACCGCACCGATCCACAACGGATTGCCGTACTGCGTCATCGCCGCACTGACCTGGCTGTCCTGCCGCTTCACCGGCGTCACGTCGGGGACGAACGACGCGTACGGGTCGACGGTGAAGTTGTCGTAGTCCTGTGCCCAGTCGAACCACGCCTCCTCGGTCGGCGTGATGTCCTTGATCTTCTTCTCGAGCGTCTGCCGCCAGCACAGGGCGTACCCCGGGAAACCGTACTGCGAGAGCTGCTCGAACTTGTCCGTGCCGACCGGCTTCCAGTCCTTGCCCTCGACGCCGTAGCTGATCAGGTCGTGATTCTCCTTGATCGAGACCCAGTCCTCGAGCTGCAGGGCCCGCTCGTTGCTCTGACCCTTGACGTTCAGTACGACGAAGTTGTCGGCCTGGAAGGTCTGGTTCGGTTTCGCGTTCTTGCCGCCCCGGATCGGGACGACGTTCGCGATCTGCGCCGACGGAACGGCCTTGCGCAGCGGTGCCAGCGACTGGGACGAGAGCCCGTCGGTCATCGCCCAGCGGCTCGCGATCCGGCCTGACTCGAACTGGGCGCCGATCGTGGACGAGTCGACGTTCAGCGCGTCCTTGTTGATGATGCCGTCCAGGTAGTACTTGCGCACGCGGCGCAGGGCGTCGACGACACCGGGCGCCTCCCAGAACGGAATCGGCTTCGCCGACCCGGTGGTCTTCCCGTCCTGCGCCAGGTAGAACGGGAACGAGCCGCCGCTGAACGTCTGGACGCTGACGTGCGGGTTCTCCCAGTCGTGCTGGTTCAGCCAGCCGACCGGCGCGAAGGCGACGAGTAGCTTGGGCATGTTGGAGGAGATCCCGACCGGCGTGATCTTCTGCTTCTGCTTCACGTCGTACCAGAACTTCTCGAGCTGGTCGAACGCGGTGATCTCGCCGATGCCGAGCTTGTCGGCCAGGTCCTGGCGGACGGTGAAGTGGTGGAACCTCGCGGCCGAGTTCACCTGCGGGATGCCGTACAGCTTGCCCTTCCACTTGTTCTGCTCGAGCAGTTCGGGAGCGAGGGACTTGCTGAGGTTCGGGTACTTGCCGATCAGGTCGCCGACCGGGACCAGCGACTTGCTCGCGACCAGCTGGATCATGTTCAGCCAGCGGGCCTGGAGCGCGGTGTCGAAGGTGTCGCCGGCGGTGAACTTGAGCAACGACTGCTGCTGGTAGTTCGACCAGGCGATGAACTGCGGCGCGATGGTGAAGCCGAGATCCTGCTTCAGTTTCTCGTTCACCTTGGCGAGTACGGCGTCCCAACCGGTCGGCGCGTCGCCGGGGAGCAGCAGCGTCAGCGTGTCGGGCGCGCCTTTCGATCCGGTGGACGAGTTGCCGCAGCCGTTCAGGCCGAGAAGTGCCGCGACGGACAGGCCGCCGCTCGCGGCCAGAAAGCCGCGCCGGCTGAGACCGGCTGGAGATGTGGCGGGCACGATGCCTCCTGAGAAAGTAGTGGAGGGAGCCGTCAGCCCTTGGTGGCTCCCAGAGTGATGCCTTTGACGAAATAGCGCTGCGCGAAGGGGTAGGCGAGCAGGATCGGGCCGATGGTGACGACCGTCAGGGCGAGCCGGAGCTGGTAGACCGGCGTCGACTGCTCCGCGGCTGTCGGCAGCATCTGCGAGAACGACACGTTCGAGATCAGGTTCTGCAGCAGCAGCGGGAGCGGGAACTTGTGGACGTCCGACATGAACAGCAACGCGGTGAACCATTCGTTCCAGTAGTGCACCGCGTAGAACAGGCCGACCACCGCGAGGATCGGCTTCGACAGCGGCAGGCCGATGCGGAAGAAGATCTGCATCTCCCCCGCGCCGTCGACCCGCGCCGAGTCGAGGATCTCCTCCGGCAACTGGCGGAACGCCGAGACCTGGATGAACACCAGGAAAGGTGCCACCAGCAACGGCAGGATGACCGCGAAGTAGCTGTTCTGGAGTTTCAGGTACTGCGTGACGAGCAGGTAGAGCGGGACGAGCCCGCCGGTGAACAGCATCGGGATGTACGCGAACACCGACAACGGCCTGCTGACGTAGGGCAGCCGGCGCGCGATCACCCAGCTGAGCCCGGACGTGCACGCCAGCGCCAGCGCCGTACCCACGACGGTGATGAACACGCTCGCGGCGTACGCGCCCAGCAACGTGGGACCGGTGAAGATCAGCTTGTACGCCGAGATCGAGAACGGCCGCGGGATCAGGCTGTAGCCGGTGGTCGCCAGCGTCTGCTCGTCGGTGAACGATCCGGACACGATCATCCAGAACGGGATCAGGCAGATGACCATGAAGGTGGTCACCCCGATGATGCTGATCACCGTGAACGCTTCCGGCCGCCGGCGCCGGCGGGTCGCCGTCCGCACGGACGACTTGGCGAGGGTGGAGGTCAGGGCAGCGGTCACAGCAGGCTCGTTTCCTTCGAGTACCGGCGCTGGATCAGCACCGCCGTCGCCACCAGGACGAATCCGACGACGGACTGGAACAGGCCGATCGCGGCCGTGGTGCCGAAGTCACCGATCTGGCGCAGCGAGCGGAAGACATAGGTGTCGATGACGTCGGTGGTCGGGAACAACGTGCCGTTGTCGCCGACGATCGCGTAGATCGTCCCGAAGTCGCCGTAGAAGATCCGGCCGACGCCGAGCACCAGCAGCACCGCCGCCGTCGGCTTGAGCAGCGGAAGCGTGATCCGGAACGCCATCTGGGCCCGGCTGGCGCCGTCGATCTGCCCGGCCTCGTAGACGTCCTCGGGGATCGAGGTGATCGCGGCCAGGAAGATGACGCTCATGTAGCCGCCCAACTGCCAGACCTTCACCGCGGTGAGGATCCACGGCCACGGGCCGGGCTCGGTGTACCAGCTGACCGTCGGCAGACCGAAGCCCGCGAGCGCGTCGTTCACCGCGCCACCCGATCCGGCCGGCCCGGACAGCAGCACCTGCAGCATGATCGCGATCACGACCGGCGAGACGAAGTACGGGAAGAAGATCGTCGACTGCGCGACCCGCTTGAAGTACCGGCCGCGGAGCTCGTTGAGCATGAGCGCGAGCGTCACACCCGCCGCCAGCGTCGCGGCCAGGAACAGCACGTTCAGCAGCAGCGTGTTCAGCAGGATCCGGCCGGCGTCGCCCGAGCTGAAGAAGTACCGGAAGTTGTCCAGGCCGTTCCACGGGCTCCCGAAGATGCCCTTGCTGATGTCGAACTCCTTGAAGGCCACCACCAGGCCGGCCATCGGCGCGTAGCTGAACACCAGGAAGAACGCCACGGCGGGCAGCGCCAGCAGCCCCAGCCACAGGCTGCCGCGCAGCGCGCCGCGGCGGCGCGTGGCCGGTCCGGTCGAGTGGTCAGTCACGGCGATCTCCTCTCTGCGAATAGAAAGCGCTTTCCATTTGGCCGTGAACGTAACCGCGTGAACTGGAGAGTGTCAAGGGGTCGATGGCGTAGGGATCGTTGTCCTTCACGCTCACGCGCCCCGGTCGAGATCGGCCAGACCGACAGGGTGCAGCAGCGGCTCGCCGGACAGGAAGCGGTCCAGCTCGTCCACCACGCAGACCCCGAGACGGGCGAGTTCGTTGCCGTGCGATCCCGCGACGTGAGGGGTCACGAAGGCATTCGGCAGGTCGAACAGCGGCGAGTCGGGCGGCAGCGGTTCGGGGTCGGTCACGTCGAGGACCGCGGAGAGCCGGCCAGAGGCGAGTTCGGCGATCAGCGCCTCGGGATCCACGAGTTCGCCCCGTGCCGTGTTGACGAGGGTCGCGCCGTCCGGCATGAGCGCCAGCTCCTCGCGGCCGAGCAGGCGATAGGTCTCCGCCGTCGACGGCGCGTGCACACTGACGATGTCGCTGGTCGCGAGCAGCGTCGGCAGATCCACGACGGGTACGTCGAGATCCTCGGCGTACGGGTCGTACACCTGGACGTGGAAGTCGAACGGCCGCAGCAGGTCGATCACCTGCCTCCCGATCCGTGATGCGCCGATCAGCCCGACCGTTCGCCGGTAGTTCCCCACGCCGTCGTGGATGAACCCGAGCTCGAAGCCCCGGTCCCGCCGGTACCGCTCGCGGAGTCCGAACACGCCCTTGCCGGCGAGGAGCACGACACCGAGCGCGTACTCGGCGACCGGGACGGCGTTCGCCGACGCCGCGGAGGAGACCGCGATGCCGCGCTCCCACACCTCCGGGCACAGATGCGCCTTCACGCTGCCGGCGGCGTGCAGCACCGCCCGGAGTTTCGGCATGGCGTCCAGCGCGGCCCGGTCGATCGCCGGGCAGCCCCACCCGGTGATCAGGATCTCGGCGTCCGCGAGCCGGTCCTCGAGCCGCGGATCGTCGAGGCGCTCGACGATCACCGCCGGATCGAACGCGACGAGCTCGCCGAGCGCACGGCGGACGGGGTCCGGGAACAGCGACGGCCAGTGCACTGCGGACATGGCGACGACGGCCGGCGGTCGATCGGACACGGTACCTCCAGGGTTCGGCGCCCAGAGAGCGCTTGCTGGGATGACGGAGCTGAGGGGCTCAGCGTCGCATAGCAATCGTTGTCTTTGGCGTCCGGAAATTTTCGGACCGGGCTTCGTTCTTGGCCCGGCCGCGCCCCGGTGCGAGGCTCCCGATCGCCCCGAGACAGACGAACTGGGAGTGCAGCGATGGCTGATCCGGACCGACTTCCCCCGCCCACCCGACTGCGCAGACCCGTCCTCGCGATCGCCACAGCGTTCGCGGTCCTCTGCGGATTGCTCAGCGCACCGCCGGCGGTCGCACGGCCCGCCACCGCCACCACCACCGCCACCGTCACAGCCGCCGCCACGGCCACCGCCGCCTTTCCGGCGCCGGTGATCGAGCGGGTGACGTCGGCGGCGGGCTTCGTCCATCCCGGGCTCGCCGTCAGCGCGTCCTCCTTGGAGAGGGCCCGCACCCAGGTGCAACAGGGCGCGGCGTACCGCGAGAACAGAACGACGACGACACCGCAATCGCAACTTCTTGACGTCCTCCTCGCCGTGAACGGCGGGGATTCCAACCCGACTACGCGGAGGTAGGGGGTTGAGGTTCACGCTTCTCGGCGACCGGTACCGCTGTCGCTCCACGTGCGTTCACGGCCCGTCCAGCCGCGATGTTGACAGCAGCGTTCACGTCGGCGTTCGCGGTGTATCCGCAGGACCGGCAGCGGAAGACGGCTTGGCTCTCGCGCGCCTCCCGATCCCTGGTCCCGCACCGCGAACACGTCTGAGAGGTGTACGCCGCCGGAATCTTCTCGACCCGGCCTGCGGCCTTGTGCTCCAGCCGCTGGACGAGCCGGCCCCAGCCGTTGGCCAGGATGCCCCGGTTCAGTCCGGCCTTCTGCCGCACCCGCTTCCCGGGGTTGTCGACCGTGCCCTTGGCCGAGCGCGTCATCTGGACGATGCGCAGGTCCTCGACCCGGATCACATCGAACTCGCGGGCCAGCCGGGTGCTGATCTGCTCGACCCAATCCTTGCGCCGATCCGCCTCCCGCGCCTTCAGCCGGGCGATCGCGGCCTTGGTCCTGGAGCGGCGGTTGCTGCCGCTGCGGGCACGGGACAGACGCTGTTGCAGCTTCCGCAGCCGCCTCTTCTCGCCCGAGGTCAACGTCGGCACCCGCAGCTTCTCACCCGTGGACAGCGCGGCCGACACAGTCACACCACGATCCACCCCGACAACCTCCCCGGTACCCGGTCCCGGGATGGGCTCGGGCACGACCGCGAACGCGATATGCCAGCGGCCAGCGCGGTCACGACTGACCCGGTACGACTTCGCGTCAGGCAGCGGCCCGGACAGCCGGAACTTCACCCAACCGACCTTCGGCACGAGGACCCGGGCCCACTTGCGGTTCAGCTTCTCCACCCGTCCGGCTTGCGGGCCGACGATCCGGAACCCCTCGTGCATCCCGGCCTTGCGCCAAGTGGGTCGGCGGTGGGTGCCGGCGAAGAAGTTCGTGACGGCCTGGTCGAAGTCCCGCAACGCCTGCTGCTGCACCGTCTGCGACCCGGACCGCAACCACTCGCCGGCGGCCCGGGCCTCGGTCAGCTGCCGCGCCTGCTGCACGTACCGCGGCGGGTAGCTGCGGCGTCCCACCGACCACATCGACCACTGCTCGAGAGCCAGGTTCCAGACATATCTGGCGCTCTTGCAGTGCCCAAGCAACGCGGCCTCCTGCTCCGGAGTCGGGGCAAGACGAAAGCGGGCCATGACACACATCCAAACAGCCGGGACCGACAAATCCTGAGACGCGAAGGGAGGCAGTTGCGGCTCCTCCCCGCCCTGAACGACGGGGTCTCCCCGCAACGACTTCGATGAACCAGCACAGCTACTCGCTGGTCGGCGCGATGCCGCGCTACATCTACGACGGCCACGGCGGCTTCACGAACGTCGCCGAGGTCCAACTCCTCGACGCCCCCTGATCCCGCAGGAGAACCTGATGGTGAATCCACGTCCCAGCCGCCGCACGGTGCTGCTCGCCACCGGCGGAGCGCTCGTCGCCACCCAACTCCACGTCGAACCGGCCGCCGCCTCGGCCGCCGCGGATCCGGCGGAGTCAGGTTTCGCACACCCCGGGATCCTGCACAGCGCGGACGATCTGGAGCGCATGCGCGCGGCGGTCGCCGACCAGCGGGCACCGCAGTACGGCGGGTTCCTCGCGCTCGCCGCGCATCCCCGATCGTCGTACGACTACGTGGTCCGCAACGCCGGCCACATCACGTCCTGGGGCCGCGGTCCGGCGAACTTCATGGCGGAAGCGGTCAGCGACTCGTGCGCGGCGTACCAGAACGCCTTGATGTGGGCCGTCACCGGCGATGTCCGGCATGCCGACAAGGCCCGTGACATCCTGAACGCCTGGTCGGGCAGCCTCGAGGCGATCACCGGCGCGGACGGGCAGCTCGGCTCCGGCCTGCAGGGCTTCAAGTTCGTCAACGCGGCCGAATTGCTCCGCCACACCGGCTACAGCGGCTGGGCGCAGGCCGACATCGACCGCTGCGGTGAGTCGTTCCGCAAGGTCTGGTACCGCTCGTTCGCCGGCACCGCGTTGTTCGCCAACGGCAACTGGGACCTCGCTGCGTTGCAGGCCGTCATCGCGATCGCGGTGTACTGCGACGACCGGGTGATGTTCGAGAACGCCGTCCGGTACGCCGTGGCCGGTGCGGGTAACGGCCGGATCGAGCACATCGTGGTCGAAGCGACCGGTCAGGGACAGGAGAGCGGGCGCAGCCAGGCGTACGCACAACTCGCCCTCGGGCTGCTCGCCGACACCGCCGCGGTCGCCTGGAACCAAGGGGTCGACCTCTTCGGCCACACCGACGACCGGATCCTGAAGGGCTTCGAGTACACCGCCCGCTACAACCTCGGCAACGACGTCCCGTTCGCCGCGGATCTCGATCGCACCGGCAAGTACCTCAAGACAGCCGTTGCCACTGGCAACCGTGGGCAGTTCCAGCCGATCTACGAGCTCGCCTACGGCCACTACGCCGGCCGCCGCGGGCTGCGGACGCCATACCTCGAGCAGGTCGTCTTCCGCAACGGAAGCCGCGTCGTCGAAGGCACGAACGACGATCACCCGGGCTGGGGCACACTCACCCACGCCAAGGACCAGGTCATCCCCTCCACACCGAAGGTCGCGCCGGGCACGCCGTACGGTCTGACCGCGCACAGCGGCCCGGACGGCGTCGCGCTGGCTTGGGCGCGATCGGTCGAGCCGCACAGTTGCACAGACGCAGTGAGCTACACCGTCAAACGGGCGACCGACGGTGAGTTCACGACGATCGCCAGCGGTCTCACTTCCACCTCTTACGTGGACGGTACGACGAAGCCTGGACGGACCTACTACTACACGGTCGAGGCCGCGAACGCCGCCGGCACCAGCGCGGAGTCGCTGCCAGTGGCCACCGAGCGGTTGCCGTGGGCGAGCGAGGACATCGGCACCGTCCGGCGCACGGGACGGACGGACTACGACGGCCGGACCTTCGTGATCGAGGCCGGTGGTGCGGACCTGGGCGGAACACGGGACAGCTTCCGCTTCAGCTACCTGCCGATGACCGGCGACGGTGTGCTCACGGCACGGGTCGTGCATCCGGTGAGTTCGCAGTACGCGAGCGTCGGAGTGATGATGCGGCAGTCGCTCGACCCCGGCTCCGCGCATGCGTCGATGCTCATCAAGGGCCTGCCACTGCACACGTGGAGCGGTGTGTGGACCGTCAGACCGGAGACCGGCGCACCGGCCACAGGTACCGGCAGCACGGTCGTTCCGCCGTCTCAGCAGCAGGCGATCACGGTGAATGCCGGATTCCCGATCTCGAATCTCGGATCCCTGCCGCAGTCCGCGACGCCGCTCGAGGCGCCGTACGTCGAAGCGGCCAGCGACGGCTACCGGTTACGCAAGCCGTACTGGGTCCGCATCGTGCGCAGAGGCACGGCGTTCACCGGCTTCATCTCCCCCGACGGCGAGGACTGGACGGAGGTCGGTTCGTCGAAGCTCCGGCTCGGCACCCAGTTGTACGTCGGGATCGCCGTCTGCTCGACGCTCGACGCGACGTCCACCGAGACGACGACGGCAACGTTCGACAACGTCACGGCCCCGGGCTGGTCAGTGCGCCGTCCGGACGCACTCGCCGGCGTACTGACCGCCACGACCACGCCGAGCGCTGTCGAGCTGGCCTGGACCGACCTCGACGTGTCCGCCCGGTACGCGGTCCACCGCAGTACGACGCCCGGCGGGCCGTACCAGGTGATCGCCAGAGACGTGTCCGGGTACGGCGTGGAGACGCGCTACCGGGACGCGAGCGGCGTCCCAGGTACGACCTACTACGCGGTCGCGAAGTGCAACGTCGCCGGTTCGGGGCCCCGCTCGACGGAGGCGAGCGCGACGATGCCGACACCTCCGGCGCCGGTGATCACCAGCGCCACGACCGCCTACGCCAACCTCAGCACACCGTTCCACTACCGGATTGCCGCCAGCAACGATCCGATCAGGTACTCCGCCAGCGGACTCCCCCGCGGTCTGTCACTCGATCCGCACACCGGCATCATCTCCGGAACACCCTCTGCACAAGGCGCTTTCACGCCCACGGTCTCCGCCTCGAACGCGACGGCCACGGCCAGTGCGCGGGTGACTCTGACCGTCGCCGCGCCTCCGCCCGCGCCGTGGGCGTACCGCGACATCGGCGACTACGTGCTGGACGAGCGGCAGCTCGACACGTTCAGCGCGGTCGCGATCCGTACCCCAGGCATCACCAGCTACGACGCCGGCCGCTTCGTCGTTCGCGGCGCCGGTACGGACCTCAACATCATCAACCAGGGCATGACGGCGCAGTACGCGTCCGTGCTGCTGACGGGCGACCACACGATCACCGCGCGCGTCGTGAGCAGTGACACGGGAGGCCGGATCGGGCTGATCATGGCCAAGTCGCTGTCCCCGTTCGACCAGCTCGCCGGCGTGATCCTGACCGGCGACAGGTCGCAGTTCGTCCGGCGCCTCCGCGTGGCGACCACCCTGGTCACCACAGAGACCACCGGCACCGCGGTCTGGCTCCGGCTCCGCCGCACCGGCGAGACCTTCGCCGCCGAAACCTCCACCGACGGCAGCGCCTGGACTCCAGTCGCGGCACCGGCGGCGATCACCGGCTTCGGCGATGCGCCGTACCACGCGGGCCTCGCTGTCGTGTCGCGCAACCCGTTCGCCCTCACCACCACCGTCTTCGACAACGTGTCGATCAGCTAAGGAGCCCCCATGAGCATGTCAATCACCCGCCGCACGACCCTCAAGGCGGCCGGTGCCGCCCTCGTCGGGGCCGCCTCCGGCGTCGTCGGCGCCGGCCGCGCCGCTGCCGCGGAGCAGACCGCCGCCGGCAGCACGGTCGTCACGTACCCGATCCCGTCCGGCATTCCGACCAACACCGCGTTCACCGTGAAGGTCCGCCCGGTCGGCGGCACGTGGGAAACGCTTGGCGTCTACCTCGCCAAGCTGCCCCTGATCGATCCCCTGACCGGTCGCAACACGGCCCAGAACTCCTCGACGGCGTACTTCGACTTCTCCGGCACCGTCGAGGTCGAGGTCACCTACACCAAGGGGGCCTTCGAGAAGGCGCGCATCCGGCCCGACTCCTACGGCATCACGCCAGAGGTGCTGGGCAGCACCCTGCGCTTCACCCTCGACCGGCCCCGCAACCTCGTCATCCAGCTCGACGACAAGATCTTCGACTGCCTGCACCTGTTCGCCAACCCGATCGAGACGGAGCGGCCCGGCGAGGACGACCCGAACGTCGTCTACTTCGGCCCCGGCGTCCACACCCACCCCGACCGCACGCTGAAGGTGTCCAGCGGCCAGACCGTCTACCTCGCCGGCGGCGCGGTCCTGACCTCCAACGTCATCTTCGAGGGCGTCGAGAACGCCCGGCTGACCGGCCGCGGCATGATCTACAACGCCACGGGCGGCGCGATCTACGTCCACGACTCCCAGAACGTCCAGGTCGAGGGCATCACGGTGCTCAACCCCCGGTACAACACGATCACGGTCGCCGAGTCGGAGAACGTCAAGATCACGAGCCTGCGCTCCTTCAGCCACCTGGGCTGGGGCGACGGCATCGACATCTTCTGCTCCGAGAACGTCACCATCGACAGCGTTTTCCTGCGCAACTCCGACGACTGCATCGCGATCTACACCCACCGCTGGGACTACTACGGCGACACCCGAAACATCACCGTCAAGAACTCCACCCTCTGGGCCGATGTCGCCCACCCGATCAACATCGGCACGCACGGCAACCCCGACCCCAACGCCCCCGAGGTACTGGAGAACCTGCGCTTCGAGAACATCGACATCCTCGACCACCGCGAGCCGCAACTGCTCTACCAGGGCTGCATCGCCATCAACCCGGGCGACGGCAACCTCGTGCGGGACGTCAAGGTCGACGGCATGCGCGTGGAGGACATCCGCTGGGGCCAGCTCATCCACATGCGGGTCACCTTCAACCCCAAATGGAACACCGCGCCCGGCCGGGGCATCGAGTCCGTCTACATCAAGGACCTCTCCTACACCGGCACGCACGCCGACATGTCGGTCATGCTCGGTCTCGACGCGGAACACCTCGTCAAGGACGTCACCTTCGAGAACCTCGTCGTCAACGGCCGCGTCATCCGCGACAGCGGCGGCAAGCCCAGCTGGTACCTGGCCGCCGACGGCGTGCCGATGTTCGTCAACGACCACGTCCGCAACCTGCGCTTCCTCACCACGGCGGAGGCCGCCGCAGCCCGATAAGCCCTTGCCCACCGCTCCATCGCCCCTAAGGAGAAGACACATGAAGGAGATCGATCGACGCACACTGCTCAAAGCCGCCGGAGGTGTGGCCGCCGCCGGACTGGCGGCCACCGCCGGGGTCACCGCACTCGACCGGCCGGCGAACGCCGCGCCGGCCACGTTCCCCCACCCCGGCGGGCTGCACAACTGGGGTGACCTGAACCGGGCGAAGGTCCGGGTGGCCGCGGGCGACGACCCGTGGCTGTCCGGCTGGAACCGGCTGATCGCCAACGGTCACGCCCAGTCGACGTGGCAACCGAATCCGCAGGCCACGATCATCCGCGGCGGCACCGGCGAGAACTACGGCATCCTCTACAACGACGTCCACGCCGCCTACCAGAACGCCCTGCGTTGGCGCGTCCAGGGCACCACCGCCCACGGGGACTGCGCCCGCAACATCCTCAACGCCTGGTCCGCCAGGCTCACCACCGTGACAGGTAACGCAGACCGGTTCCTGGCGGCCGGCATCTACGGTTACCAGTTCGCGAATGTCGCCGAGCTGATGCGCGACTACCCGGGCTTCGACCTGGCCCGGTTCAAGACCATGATGCTGAACGTCTTCTACCCGCTGAACAACTCGTTCCTGGTGAACCACAACGACGCCTGCATCACGAACTACTGGGCCAACTGGGACCTCTGCACGATGAACTCGATCCTTGCCATCGGCATCCTCTGCGACGACGCTGCGAAGTACGACCAGGCCGTGAACTACTTCAAGAACGGTGCGGGCAACGGGTCGATCCGGCACGCGATCCCGTTCGTGTACGACGACCAGGGCCTGGCGCAGTGGCAGGAGTCCGGCCGGGACCAGGGCCACACTCTGATGGGGATCGGGCAGATGGGCGCGTTCTGCGAGATGGCCTGGAACCAGGGCGAGGACCTGTACGGCTACGACAACAACCGCTTCCTGAAGGCCGCGCAGTACGTCGCGAAGTACAACCTCGGGCAGGATGTCCCGTTCACGAAGTACACCTGGGGCACCGGGCAGGACTGCGCCTACCGGGAGCACACCGTCATCTCCGCCGCCAGTCGCGGCCAGGTGCGGCCGGTCTGGGAGATCCTGCACTTCCACTACACCAGGCGCAGGTACCTCTCCGTTCCCTCCATCTCGGCGATGGCCGCGCAGGTGCGGCCCGAGGGCGGTGGCGGCGACTACGGATCCACCAGCGGCGGCTTCGACCAGACCGGTTTCGGAACGCTGGCGTACGCCAAGTAGCGCACGGCCGATCGGCCCGGCCCGGGCATCAAGCTCGGGTCGGGTCGATCTGTGTTTACGCTAACGCCGAATGCTGCACCCGCGGGTGGATCGGCGTCAAGAGGACAGCGTTGTCATGGTCGATTCGGCGACGCGACGTGCTCGATGTGCCTGTAAAACAAGGCAGATCGTGGCTCAGAAGATTCGCGCAACCGAGGTCTTGACGTGATCGTGGCGGGGCGCTCTAATCATGGCACTCATTCTGTTCACGTAAACATTTTCCGGAGGCATGATGACCCCGCCTGCCAACCCCTCACGTCGCGCTGTGCTCGGTGGAGCTCTCGGACTGGCTGCCGCAGGAGTGCTGGGCGCCTGTGGCTCCAACAAGGGAACCGGGGCCACCACCGGTGGTAGTAGTGGGACCAAGGTCTCGCTCAGTCAGTGGTACCACCAGTACGGCGAGAAGGGGACGCAGGAAGCCGCGAAGAAGTACGCGGCGGAGTACACCGGCGCCGGCGTCCAGATCCAGTGGATCCCGGGTGACTATCCGGCCAAGCTGTCCAGCGGGCTGTCGTCCGGCAACGGACCGGACGCCTTCGAGAGTCACCTCGAACGCTCCCTCGTCAGCTCCGGGCAGATCGTGCCGCTCGACGACCTGATCGCCGACGTCAAGGACGACTACTCCGAAGGCGACCTGGCGGCCAACTCGATCGACGGGAAGCTCTACTCGATCCCGATGATCAACGACCCGCAGATGATCTACTACCGCAAGAGCCTGTTCGAGGCGAAGGGCATCAAGCCCCCGCAGACCGTCGACGACCTGATCGCGGCCGCGAAGGAGTTGTCGGACAAGTCGGTCAAGGGCCTGTTCGCCGGCAACGACGCGAACAACACCGGCGGCGGTCTGTTCCCCGCCGCGATCTACGCCACCGGCGGACGGCTGCTCACCCCGGAGCACAAGGTCGGTTTCGACCCGGCGAAGGTGGCCGAGGTGCTGGTCAAGCTCCGCAAGCTCTCCGCCGACAAGAGCCTGCTGCTCGGCGCACCGACCGACTGGTGGGACCCGTCGGCGATCAACCAGAACCTGTGCGCGATGCAGTGGATCGGCATGTGGGCGGTGCCCGGGATGACGACCGCGCTCGGTGCGGACGACCTCGGCGTGTTCCCGTTCCCGGCCGCGGACGGCGGCAAACCTGCCGTCATCTCGGGCGGATGGTCCGCGTTCGTCAGCGCGAAGTCCAAGAACGTCGACGCCGCCAAGGCGTTCACGAAGTGGCTGTGGGTGGAGAAGACCGACCTGCAGGAGGACTGGTCCCTCAGCTACGGGTTCCACATCCCGCCGCGCAAGAGCCTCGCGGCGAAGGCCTCCAAGCTGCAGAGCGGCCCGGCGGCCGAGTCGGTGAAGCTGAACACGGAGTACGGCGTCCAGGGCAACCCGAACTGGACACCCGCGATGAACACCGCGCTGACGGACGCCGTGACGCGGGTGATCGGCAAGGGCGCCGACCCCGAGAAGGAACTCGCCGGCGCGGTCAAGAAGGTCACGACCGAGCTCGACAAGATCTTCGGGTGATGGCGCAGCAGACCACCGCGGCCCGAGCGCAACTGCAGACCGAGCGCGCACGGCCCGCGCAACGGACGAAGGCGATCCACGGCCAGCGCCGCGCGTTCTGGCTGTTCATCGGGCCGTTCCTGATCGGGCTGGTCGTCTTCGTCTACTTCCCGATCATCTGGAGCGCGTTCCTCAGCTTCTTCGACGCGCAGGGCACGGTGACCCCGACCAGGTTCGTCGGCCTGGGCAACTACGTGACGATGCTCAGCGACAAGGCGTTCGTCTCGTCGCTGGTCACGTTCACGGCGTTCGCGGTGCTGATCGTGCCGACGACGTTCGTACTGTCGCTGTTCCTGGCGGTCCTGGTGAACCGTGTCCGGGTGGCGCGGGCGTTCTTCCGGTCGGTGTTCTTCCTGCCGACCGCGTGCTCGTACGTCGTCGCGTCGCTGATCTGGAAGTTGTCGATCTTCAACGGCGTCCGGTTCGGCATGGCCAACACGCTGCTCGGCTGGATCGGCGTCGAACCGATCAGCTGGCTGTCCTCGCTGGATCCGCCCTGGTACTGGCTCGTCATCGTGACGGCACGGCTGTGGCTGCAGGCCGGCTTCTACATGATCTTGTTTCTGGCGGCGCTGCAGAACATCAACCCGGAGCTGTACGAGGCCGCGTTCGTCGACGGCGCGAAGCCGGGCTGGCAGGTGTTCCGGCACATCACGCTGCCGCTGCTCCGGCCGACCTCGATCTCGGTGCTGCTGCTGTGCCTGATCGCGGCGTACCAGGCGTTCGACGAGTTCTACAACCTGCTCGGCGCGGTCGAGTACGCCCGCCCGCCACTCGTGTACCTGTACCAGCTCGCGCTCGGGAGCCAGCAGAACTTCGGCCTCGGCAGCGCCGGATCCCTGATCCTCGCCGCGATCATCGCCGTCGTCACCGTGCTGCAGGGCAAGATCCTCGGCTTCGGCAGACCCAGCGACTAGGAGGGACGATCCATGGACACCCATCAGCCGCATGTCGGCTACCAGCGGTCGATCGCCGGCCGGATCGCCAACGGCGCCGGAATGGCCGTGCTGATCGTGATGACGCTGCTGTTCCTGATCCCGTTCTACCTGCTGATCCGCAACGGTCTCGCCAGCACCAAGGACATCACCGCCCCCGGCTGGACCCTGTTCCCGAGTGACGTGCAGTGGAACAACCTCGTCGATCTCTTCAACGATCCCGAGATCCCGATGCTCAGCTCGCTGCGGAACTCGGCGATCGTCGCGGTCCTGACGACCGTTGGCACCCTGCTGGTCAGCTCGCTCGCCGGGTACGCCCTGGCGCGGATCAACCACCCGCACAGCAACAAGATCTTCTACGCCGTGCTCGCCACGCTGATGATCCCCGGCGCGGTGACGTTCGTGCCGAGCTTCGTCATCGTCTCCTGGCTCGGCTGGGTCTCGGACTACCGCGGCCTGATCATCCCGGCGCTGTTCAGCGGGTTCACCGTGTTCCTGTTCCGGCAGTACTTCCTCTCGTTCCCCAAGGAGCTCGAGGAGGCGGCCCGGATCGACGGCCTCGGGTACGGCGGGACGTTCTGGCGGATCGTCGTACCGAACTCCGGGAACTTCATCGCCGCGATCGCGGTGATCACGTTCATCGCGAGCTGGAACTCGTTCCTCTGGCCGCTGGTGGTGGCGCAGGACCAGAGCGCCTGGACCGTCCAGGTCACGCTCTCGACGTTCGTCACCGCGCAGACGATCAACATCCCGCAACTGTTCATGGCGGCGGCCGTCTCGATCGTGCCGCTGGTGCTGGTGTTCGTCTTCCTCCAGCGTTATCTCGTTCAAGGCGTCGCCCAGACCGGCCTCAAAGGCTGACCCGCCCCGACCATCCGAGGACAGATCCATGAGACTTCGAAGAAGCTGGACCGGTGTCGTGCTCGCTGCACTGGCCGCGAGCCTCGTCGCAGCGCCTGCCCGAGCGGAGGCCCCCGAGGAGTACAACTCCTTCAGGCCGGGCCAGCCCTGGCTCGACACCGACGGCAAGGTCATCCAGGCGCACGGCGGACAGGTCGTACCGGCCACCGACGACGACGGCCGCCGCGTCTACTACTGGTACGGCGAGGATCGCAGCAAGGGCTACTACAACAGCCCAGGCGTGCACCTCTACTCGTCGTACGACCTCTACAACTGGAAGGACCAAGGGCTCGCGCTGCGGGCGATGAGCTCACCCGACCAGTTCGAGAACGACACCTACTTCGCCAAGCTGTACAAGGACTACTCACCCGCGCAGAAGGAGGTCGTCTGGCGCGACCTGTCGACCAACGACGTCCGGACCGACGGGTGGGCGCGGCCGTCGATCCTCGAGCGCCCGAAGGTGATGTACAACCGGTTCACCAAGAAGTGGGTCATGTGGGTGCACTCCGACGGCCCATCGTCCCCGACCAGTACGTCGACGTACGCCCGGGCCGAAGCGGGCGTGGCGATCGCGGACTCCCCCAAGGGCCCGTTCCGCTGGATCGACTCCTACCGGCTGAACCGGGTGCCGAGCGACTCGGTGCCGTGGTGCGGCTCGGGATCCTCGTTCGATCCCGCGGGCGGGATGGCGCGGGACATGAACGTGTTCGTGGACGACGACGGTACGGCGTACATCATCTACTCCTCCGAGGAGAACCGGACGATGTACATCTCCAAACTGAACAGCTCCTACACGTACCTGTCCGCGGCGCCGGACGAGGCCGTCCAGGGGAAGGACTTCGTCCGGACGCTGGCGTGCAACCAGCGTGAGGCGCCGGCGATGTTCAAGTCCGAGGGCATCTACTACCTGGTGACGTCGGGTGCGACGGGCTGGGACCCGAACCCTGCGCGGTACGCGACGTCGCAGAACATCCTCGGTCAGTTCACCGACCGCGGAAACCCGATCACCGGCGACGGAGCGGCGAACACCTACCGGTCGCAGAGCACCAACGTCGTCCCGGTCGACCAGAAGCGCAACAAGTTCCTGTTCATGGGCGACCGGTGGACACCGAGCGACCTCGCGAACTCGCCGTACGTCTGGATGCCGATGACGTTCGGCGAAGGCGGCAGCCTGACGATCGGCCCGGACACCGAGTGGACGTTGAAGGACCTCACGCCGTACACGCGGTGGACCGTCACGTCGCAACTGCCGGACACCGTGTGGCTGAACGACACCGGCAGCCTGCCGACTCAGGTCACCGTCACGACCGCCGGCGGCTCGGCGCAGGTGGCGGTGACATGGGACGCGTCCACGATCTCCCAGCCCGGACCCGCGAGCCTGCGTGGCACCTTGGCGGACGGCAGGACGTTCACCCGCTCGGTCGTTGTCGTGCCCCACGGTCTCCGATACGCCGTGAACGCCGGCGGGACCGCGACACCGGACTGGACCCGGCTCACCCAGGCGGCCACCACCGAACAGCCGCTGCTCAACTCGGCGCCCGAGCAACCACTTGGCACCGATCCCACCACCGGAAACACCTGGGGTTACACGGGTTCCAGCGCACCGGCCGGCAGCGGCGATCTCTACACCACCCTGCGGTACGCCAAGAACCACGAGCCGCTCGTCTACACGTTCGGCAACCTCGAGCCCGGCACGTACACCGTCCATGCCGGGTACTACGACCCGTGGCCCTGGGCGAACCGCGCGGCGCAGGTGAGCGTCAACGGCTCCGTCGTCGATCAGCAACGCCTGTTCACGGCGACCGGCGTCGCCGCGGCGTACGGCGGAATCCAGGTCGGAGCGGACGGGAAGATCACGGTGTCGATCGCACCGACCCGGTCGCCCGACATCCAGGTCAGCTGGCTGATGATCGCCCGTACGGGCTAGTCGCCGCACTTATGCTGATGCCATGACGAACGAGGTCAGGCGGCCGCGCCGCGGCGTGAAGGGCCACCCGAAGTCGGGTCCCTCCATCGGTGACGTGGCCCGCCTGGCGGGCGTGTCGGCGCAGACGGTGTCGCGGGTGTCGACCGGTTCGGAGCCTGTGCGGCCGGAGACCCGGGAACGAGTCCTCGAAGCCATGCGGCAGCTCGGTTACGCACCGAACCACGCCGCCCGGGCGCTGCGCCGCGGGAACTTCCGCTCCATCGGCCTGATCGCCCACCGGGTGATCCGCACCGGAGAGTCGAAGACCATCGAGGCAGTTATCGAGGCGGCGCGGCGCGAGGGCTACTCGGTGAGTCTCGTCGACGTCCAGACGCCTTCGTCGAGCGACGTCAGCGAGGCCGTGCAACAGCTCAGCCACCAGGCGATCGACGGGCTGGTCATCATCCGCGCGGAGACCTCGACCCCGACGGCCCTCGCGCTGCCGCCGACGATGCCGGTCGTGGTCTCCGACTCGCGTTTCGTCGGGCACCACCCGGCCGTCGGCGCCGACCAGACCGGAGGCAGCCGGGCGGCGGTCGAGCACCTCCTGGGGCTCGGCCACCACACCGTCCACCACATCGCGGGACCGGACGACTCCGGCCCGGCCGCGCTGCGGGCGACGGCCTGGGAGCAGACGCTGCGCGCCGCCGGACGCGAGGTCCCGCCGCTGGTGCGGGGCGACTGGTCGGCCGGTTCGGGGTACGAGATCGGAAAGGAACTCGCGAAGCGTGACGACATCACCGCTGTCTTCGCCGCCAACGACGAAATGGCCTGCGGCCTGGTCCACGCCCTGCACGAGGCCGGCCGCCGGGTGCCCGAGGACGTCAGCGTCGTCGGCTTCGACGACATCGACCTGGCCGAGCACCTCTGGCCGCCGCTGACGACCGTCCGGCAGGAGTTCCAGCAGATCGGCAACGAGCTCGTCGAGATCCTGATGCGGCAGCTGAAGGACCGTCGCGAGCTGGTCGATCTGCACCGGACGGTCCCCGCTCCGCTGATCGTCCGCGCCAGCACCGCAGCACCGCCCCGGTAGCGATTCTGGGGTATGTTTACGTAAACAACCCCGAACGGGAGAGACTCGATGCCACACTTCGCGATCGGTGCGTCCGACTTCCTGCTGGACGGCCGGCCGTTCCGGATCGTGTCCGGCGCCCTGCACTACTTCCGGGTGCACCCGGACGCCTGGGCCGACCGGATCGAGAAGGCCCGACTGATGGGACTCAACACGATCGAGACGTACGTGCCGTGGAACGCGCACAGCCCGCGGCCGGGCGTCTTCGACACCTCCGGGATGCTCGACCTCGAGCGGTTCCTGCGCGAGGTGGCCGCGGCCGGCCTGTACGCGATCGTCCGGCCCGGTCCGTACATCTGCGCGGAATGGGACAACGGCGGTCTGCCCGCCTGGCTCTTCCAGGAGGCCGGCACCGAGGTACGCCGCTACGAGCCGAAGTTCATGGCCGCCGTCACCCAGTACCTGCAGGACGTGCTGGACATCGTGCGGCCGTTGCAGATCGACCAGGGCGGCCCGGTCCTGCTGGTCCAGGTCGAGAACGAGTACGGTGCCTTCGGCAACGACGGCACCTACCTGAAGGCGATCGCCGAGACCATCCGGGGCGCCGGGATCACCGTCCCGCTGGCGACCGTCGACCAGCCGATCGACGCGATGCTCGAGGCCGGCGGGCTGGACGGCGTACTGCGGACCGGGTCGTTCGGATCGCGTGTCGGGGAACGGCTCGCGACGCTCCGGCGGCATCAGCCGGCCGGGCCGTTGATGTGCATGGAGTTCTGGGACGGATGGTTCGACAACTGGGGCGGGCCGCATCACACCACCAGCGTCGCCGAGACGGCGGCCGAGCTGGACGCGCTGCTGGCGGCGGGCGCCTCGGTGAACATCTACATGTTCCACGGCGGCACGAACTTCGGACTGACGAGCGGCGCCAACGACAAGGGCATCTACCAGCCGACGGTCACGTCGTACGATTACGACGCCCCGCTCGACGAGGCGGGCAACCCGACCGAGAAGTTCCACGCGTTCCGCGAGGTGATCTCGCGGTACGCCGACGTTCCGGACGCCGTACCGCTGCCGTCGGGTCGCACGGCTCCGGAGTTCACGGCCCAGTTGGCCGAGCCGATCGGGCTGCTCGCCGCGGCGCCGGGCGCCTGGTCGGAGCACGAGGCGATGCCGACGCTCGACCTCCTCGACGCCCGGGTCGCGATCTTCCGCACCGAGCTGCGCGGCGGCGGTCCGGCGCTGCTGTCCTTCGGCGAGGTCCGGGACCGCGTGCAGGTGTTCCTCGACGGCGCACCGGTCGGCGTCCTGGAACGGGAGCGCCGCGAGCGCGCGATCATGCTGCCGCACAGCCGCGGCCGGCTGGAGCTCGTGGTCGAGGACCAGGGCCGCGTGAACTACGGCCCACGGATCGGCGAACCGAAGGGCCTGATCGGCCCGATCCGCCTCGGGGCCGACGAGCTGACCGGATGGTCGGCCTGCGCGATCGACCTCGACCGGCTGCCCCGGTTGTGGGACGCGGCCGGGTGTACCCCGGCGGCGCTGGTTCCCGGCCCGGCCGTCTGGCGTGCCACGTTCGAGCTCGACGGCCCGTCCGACCTCTTCCTCAGGAGCGATGTCTGGGGCAAGGGCATCGCCTGGCTCAACGGCTTCAACCTCGGCCGCTACTGGTCCCGCGGACCACAGTGGACGCTCTACGTACCGTCACCCGTGGTCCGATCGGGCACCAACACCCTCGTCGTACTGGAACTCGACACGCTACCCACCACAACAGCAACCTTCGCGGGCGCCGCCGACCTGGGTCCCACCGAGCTCTGACTACCCCCTTCCCCGCCGGCATGCGGGAGGTCAACGGACAACTTGGTGTGGTCCGGGGAATCCTGCGCACCTGAAACGACCAGCAGAACTCCCCACACGACCCAGCTCGGACCTGCTGACCGTGGCGCCGATCAGCTGGACCCTGCCCTGCCGCAGACCGACCGTCTCGGAGGTCAGCTCAGCACGTCGTACGTCCGGGCCTTCAGCCAGATGTGGGCGGAGTTGGTGAACGAGACCCGCCGGCTCCCGCTCACGTCGATGCCGAGCAGGTCGTAGGCGCCGTACGTCTGGCCCTGGTAGTTCCAGCCACGTTCAAGGACGACGCTCTTGCCGTCGCGGCCGGGGTAGCGAACGAAGCCGTCGTCCCACCGCAGGATGTTGTCGGCTCGGCCCCACGTCGCGTTGCCGACGCGGCCGTCGGCGGTCAGCCCGTAGCGCGACTGCCATTTCTTCGTCGCGTCACGCGTCGCCGGGCCGAAGTTGCCGTCGAGGCCCGAGTACCCGATGAACCCCTCCGCCACCAGGAACGACTGCCACAACAGGACGGCATCGGTGTTGCTCGAATTCGAGCAGCCGTAGCAGAGATCGGAGCCGAGCTCGCCACGGTGGTCGCCGAAGTCGTCGTCGAGATAGCCGGAGCCGTCGACGTACGCCGTACTGTACTTTCCGACGTTCCCGGAGTCGGCGTACGCGACGCCGCTCGACACCACACCGAGCCCCACGAGTGCGGCCGCGGCCGCCAGCTGGGCCCGTCGCCATGTGCGCATGTTCTGCCTTCCATCCGAAGAGCTTGATCCCGATCGAGAGTCCTCTCGGTCGTCCGGGATTCGAGCACACGGCGCTTTCCACACGCTTTCCATGCGCTTTCCGCGACGTGTGTGCGACGTCGCCAGCAGCCTGCTTTCAGCTCGCTTTCTGATCGCTTTCCGGTCCGCGTCTCGCGACTCGCTGACGCCGTACGCTCAGCGGCAGTTCCCTGGATTTGGAGATCGGTCTGATGCGTACGAGCCTGCGGGCGACGGTTGTCGCCGGTGTCACCGCCTTGATGGTGTTCGCCGGGACGGTGGGTGCCCAGGTCGGATCGACCGCGGAGGAGTTGCCCGACGCGGAGTTCTTCGCGCTGCTCGACTACGAGCACGTCGCAGGCCTGAGCGGCGTGCAGGCCGCCGTACGCGCGGGCGACTACCCAGCGGCCAAGCGCGAACTGCTCAGCTACTACCGCAAGCGTCCGGCGAACGACGCCGGTCTGTTCTCGCACAAGGACTGGCCAGGCGCACTCGAGTTGACGCCTGATCACATCTGGACGTTGGGCAACGGCGAGGTCTACCAAACCACGTTGCGCTTCGGCGCGCAGGAGTCGACCGTCAAGGCGGACGTCACCAAAGCCGTGGCCGGCGGTGCCGCGGGATTCATGCTGATGGCCCGGACCAAGCAGCCGGTCACCGCCTACGTCAACAGCCGCGAGAAGGGGTCCGGGAAGCCGGAACTGCGGATCACGCTGACCGACGGTTCGGTTCGGACGCTCACTCCGACGGCCGATACGTACATCAAAGCCGGGACCGACGTTGGCACGGCGTTCGGCGGCAAGTACCTGTTGCAGGTTCGGGACCAGGGCAGCGGGCCGTTCACCGCGGAGACCCGGAAGGCCTATCTGCAGTTCGACCTGACCGGTGTTTCCGGTGTACGCAGCGCGGAGCTCTCGTTGACCGGGCGAGCGGACGCCGCGAAGGACGTGATGCTGTTCTCCAACGCAGAGTCGTTCGCGGAGAGTGCGCGCACCTGGAACACCACGGTGCAGAACACCTACTCGTGGCAGGGCGACCCCGGTGGATTCGACTGGCTCCTGCCGGCCGGTGCCGACAAGGAGTACCGCTCCCAGCAAGCGCGGTTCTACTTCGCCGGCCCACTCGCCAGGGCCTATGCCTCGAGCCACGACGAGAAGTACGCCGACGCGCTGATCGGCACGATGACCGACTTCATCACCGACGCCGACGCGTACGGCAGCGCAGGGACCTACCCCCGCAGCCTCGACACCGCACGTCGGCTGCAGAACTGGACGGCGGCCTACGAGATCCTGCGGACCAGCCCGTCGCTGGACGCGGAGGAGAACATCCGCATCCTGAAGACGATGTACCTGTCCAGCGCCCACCTCCAGCAGAACGTCAACGCCAGCCCGAACTGGATGCAGACCCAGAAGGTCGCGCTCCTGCGAGCCGCGGTCTACCTCCCGGAGTTCACCGCGGCCGCCGGTGCTCGCACCAATGCCGTCGACTTCCGCGCCGGGCAGCTCGACGATTCGACGTACGCCGACGGAGGTTACAAGGAGGCAACCAGCGCCTACACCCGCGGCTACGTCTCGCAGTACGTCGACATCGTCGAGTTCATGCAGGCCCATGGCATCGAGTTCCCAGCCCGGGAGAAGCTGCGCAAGCTCGGTCACTACCTGATGGACCAGACCCTCCCGAACGGCTACAGCGCCAACTACGGCGACAGCGGCAGCGAGGACCAGCGCTCGGTGCTGCGCCGGCTCGGCGTGCTGCTCGGCGATCAAGAGCTGGTGTACGTCGGGACGTCGGGCGCATCCGGTACCAAGCCGGCACACCTCGCGGCCCTGTACCCGGACAGCCGCGTTGCGGTGTCCCGCTCCGGCTGGGCGGCGGCGGACGAGTACCTGCGGTACAACATCGACCGCGGCAACCACAGCCATCCCGACGAGCTGTCGATCACCACATCTGCCGACGGCCGCGAACTGCTCGTCGACCCTGGCGCGTACAGCTACAGCACCGACCCACGCTCGGTGTGGCTGCGGAAGTCGACCGAGGCTCACAACACGGTCGAGGTCGACAACACACCGCAAGACTCCACCGCCGCCGGAGCCCTCACTCACTTCGTCAGCAACCCGTCGTTCGACCTGATCAGCGGCAACACCGACGCGTCCGCGGGCGCCTGGCACGCCCGTTCGGTGCTGGCGCTGCGTAACGGCGTAACCCTCGTGTCGGACCAGCTCAGACCGCGCGACACCGCCGCGCACCGCTACGAGCAGAACTGGCACTTCCTCCCCGACGCCAACCTCACCCAGGCCGGCACCTCCAAAGCGGCTGTCACGCGGTTCGGCTCCGGCGCCAACATCGCGGTCGTTCCGGCCGACCCGGAGAAGCTGACCGCCTCCGTTGCCAACGGCTACTACTCCCAGGAGTTCTACCGAGTCAGCAGCGCGAAGTACGCGTCGTACGTCAAGAACGTCGCAGGGCGTACGACGTTCGACACGCTGCTGCTGTCGTCGCCGTCGGCCGCGGACAGCGCCGTACGGATCAACCGGCTTGCGGTCGGGACGCTGACACCGGACCTGGCCACGGCGCTGGACATCCGGTTCGGCGACGGCGGCCGTGGTACCTACTACAAGTCCTGGGCATCCAAGGCCAACCGAGCCTTTGGCAGCTACACCTTCGACGGCAAGATCCTCTACGTCCAGGACACACCGAACGGAGCCGTCCAGTCCTTCAGCCTGTACGACGGCTCGACAGTCAAGCGCGGCGGCAAGGTGCTGATCAGCTCACCGGTCGCCGTGAACAACCTCGCGGTGACGTACGACGGATCCACACTGCGCATCGACGGCAACGGACTGACTGCGTCGACGGACGCCACGAAGGGAATCGGCGTCGCCGCCCCCAACGTTACCGAAGTCGTCCTCAACGGCACCGGCGTCAGCTTCACCCGCAACGGCGACCTCGTCTACGCAGCGGCCGCCAACTGATCGCGGCAGCCTGGCGAGGTGTGGTTTGGGGAGTCCTGCGCACCGGAAACGACCAGCAGAACTCCCCAAGCGGCCAAGCCGGTTCCACACAGGACGCGAGTTGGAGTTTGCTGTTGGTCAGTACGACCCACAACGCGCACGCGGGCGCCGTCGCCAGGCCGGCCAGCGGGACCTGGCTGACGATGACGGCGGCGACCGCGAGGACTAAAAGGGACAGTACGGCGAGCGGCCAGCGGCGGGCCGTCGCGTAGACCGCGGCGCGGAGTACGGCGGCGTACGACAGGTCGTCAGTTGTTGCCAGCAGCACCAGAATCGTCAAGGTGCTCGCGACGACCAGGACTGAGAGCAGCGCCAGCATCGGGATGAGCAGTGCTCCCGGCATCGCGGTGCCCAGGACGCGGATGTCCGTGATCAGTACGCCGACCAGCGCGAGCGACGACGCCGACGTCAGCAGCGCACGACGCCACGTTCTCGCCAGGACGCGCTGCAGGACGCGGAGCGGCGGCCGCGGGTCGTCGTACGCGAGGTAGCCGAACGCCGCGGTCGCCGCCGGGCCGAGGGGCAGTGCGAGTACGGCGAAGAACACCGGGTAGTGCCACGGATCCGAGACTGTTGCGAGTGCCAGCATCAGGGGTGATCCGGCGAGTGCGAGTACGGCGTTGACCAGCAGCGTGCGGTGGACGAACGACCAGATGAGGTCCCATGCGTCCGCCCGGACGTTCACCCGGGCCAGTGGCGATGCCATCACTTCATCCCGCTCGTGGCGATGCCCTGCACGAAGTACTTCTGGCCGAGCAGGAAGATCACCAGGATCGGCAGCACGGACAGGACCGAGCCGGTCATGATCATCGCGTACTCGGCGTCGTACAGGCCGACGAAGGACCGCAGCCCGAGCTGGATGGTCCACAGGTTGTTGTCGGTCAGGTAGATGAACGGACCCATGTAGTCGTTCCAGGTGTTGACGAAGGTCAGCAACGCCAGACTGGCCAGTGCGGGCTTGGACAGCGGCAGGATGATCCGCGCCCAGATGCCGTACTCACTCAGCCCGTCGAGCCGCGCCGCCTCACTCAGCTCGTCGGGGATGGTCAGGTAGTACTGCCGCATCAGGAAGACGCCGAACGCGCTGAACGCCTGCAGGAGGATCAGCGAGAGATGCGTGTTCACCAGGCCGGCCTTCTGCATGATGACGTACTGCGGAACCATGTACGCCTGCCACGGAACGGCGATCGTCGCGATGTACGCGAGGAACAACGCGTCCCGCCCCGGGAACCGGACCTTCGCGAAACCGTACGCCGCGAAGCTCCCGGTCAGCACCTGCAGGAAGGTGATCGTGATGCTCAGGAACGCCGAGTTGCGCAGGTACGTGAGCAGCGGGATCCGGTCCCAGATGCGGGTGAAGTTGTCCCAGTGGAACTCCGACGGGATCCACCGGATCGGGACGCTGAACACCTCGTTGTCGAGTTTCAGCGACGACGAGAGCATCCAGGCGAACGGCACCAGCACGACCAGCGACAGCCCCGTCAACAGCAGGTACGCCGCCACGCGACGAACGGTGGCGGTCATCGCTCACTCCTTCGCTGCAGCCGGAACTGGATGAGCGTGACCGTGAGCACGATGACGAACAGCACCATCGAGATCGCGGACGAGTAGCCGAACCGGCCCTGGGTGATGCCCTCCCGGAAGATGACCTGGGACAGCACGAGCGTCGCCCGGCCCGGCCCGCCCTCGGTCATCACCTGCACCAGGTCGAACACCTTGAAGCTCGAGATCGTCAGCATGATCAGCACGAAGAACGTCGTCGGCCGCAACGACGGCACCGTGATGTGCCAGAACCGCTGCCAGCCGCTCGCCCCATCGACCTGCGCCGCCTCGTACAGCTCCGCCGGGATCGTCTGCAACCCGGCCAGGTAGAGGATCATGTAGTAGCCGAGGTCGCGCCAGACGCTGGCCATGATCACGGCCGGCATCGCCCAGGCGGTGGAGGTGGTCCAGCCCGGCGGGTTGTCGATGCCGATCGCCCGCAGGAACTGGTTGACCGGCCCGAGGTCCGGGCTGAGCAGCATGTTCCACACCACCGCGACCGCGACCAGCGAGGTGATGTACGGGAAGAACAGCGCGGTCCGGAAGAACCGCACCGCCCGCAGTTTCCGGTTGAGCAGTACGGCGAACCCGAGCGCCGCCACCAGCGTCAACGGCACGTGGCCGACGGCGTAGTACGCCGTGTTCCGCAGCGCGGTCCAGAACGTCTCGTTGTGGATCATCCGCTCGAAGTTCGCCAGCCCGACCCAGCGCGGGCTGCTGTAGGAGTCCCAGTCGAGGAACGACAGCGCCAGCGAGGCGATCACCGGCACCAGGGTCAGTGTCGCGAAGCCGAGGAAGTTCGGCAGGATGAAGGTCCAGCCGACCCAGGTGCTGCTGCGCCGCCGGCGCGGGCGGACCCGCGCCGGTGCGGTCAGGGTCGCGGCTGCCTGCTCAACAGTCTGCCCAGCCATCTGGTCAGCCGACCTCGTTCTTCACGCGCTTGGACATCTCGTTCAGACCGGCGTCGAGGGACTTCTGTCCCGTCATGATCAGCTCGTGCTCCTCGGTGAGGATCTGGTCGATGTCCGCGGACTTGTCGCTGACCGGCATCTCCAGTACGACCTCGTCGGGCTTGAACGCCTTCTTCGCGACGTCGTCCTGCGGTACGCCGGGCAGCCCGAAGTACGTGTCGAGGATCTTCTGGCTCTGCAGCGACGGCGTGACGCCGACCTTCGCGACCGCGGTGGCGCCCGCCTCACTGGCGGCGTACTCGACGAACTTCTTCGCGGCGTCGGTGTGCTTGGAGTTCTTGTTCACCGCGAACGCCGTCGGGGATCCGAACGTGGTGACCTTGCCGGCGGCCTTCTGCGGCAGCGGGGCGACGCCCCACTCGACCTTCGTCTTACCGGCCTTGACATCGCCCAGCAGCGTCGCGGCGTACCAGGTGCCCATCGGCATCAGCGCGGCCTTGCCGGTGGAGAACATCGTGTTGTACGTGACCTTCTGGCTCTTGGCCGTTGCCCACGGCATCAGAACGCCGTCCTTCTGCAGGTCCAGCGTCAACTGGTACTGGTCCTTGAAGAAGCCGTAGTCGCCGCCGAGGAGGTTGCCGCCGGTCTGTGCGGCCGCTGTCGCCTCGACCACGGAGCGCCAGGTGTGCTGGTAGGCGCCGTACACCTTGGACGCCCCGTCGCCCTTCGTCAGGCTCTTGGCAAGCGTGGCGTAGTCGCTCCAGGTCAGGTTCTGCAGCTTCGACTCCGGTACGCCGGCCTGCTTCAGCAGCGTCTTGTTGTAGTACAGGACCCAGAAGTCCTGGCGGTACGGCAGCGCGAAGTACTTGCCCTCGAGGTCGTAGGCGTCCAGGCCGGAGTACTGCGCGGGGTCGAGCTTCTTCGCCTCGTCGGTGAGCGGGACCAGCTGACCGCGGGTCGCGAACCGCGAGTAGTCGATGACGTTCTTCATCGTCAGCACGTCGGTCGTGTCCCCGCCCGCGAGCATGGTGGTGACCTTCTGCGGGTAGTCGTCGGCGAGGATGTCGACCGGTTCGACCTTGATGTCCGGGTTCGCCGACTGGAAGCCGTCGATCAGCGCCTTGAACTCCGGCGTGGTCGCGTAGTTCCAGAGGGCGACCTTGATGGTCTGCGGTCCGCCGGCGGCCTGGTCGGCCGTTCCGCCGCCGCCACAGGCGGTCAGCAGCGACAGCGCCGCCGCGCCGATGAAGGCTGTTACCAGTTGTCGCTTCACGACGATCTCCTTGAAAGGGCAGAGGTCCTGCAGGGTGATGGGTGGTTCAGGCGGTGAGCGGGAAGGTCTCCGCCGTGATGCGGGCCCGGAGCGGTGCGCCTGCCAGCCAGCGGGTCAGCTCGTCCAGGGCGTGGTCGGTGAGCCGGTGCACCTCGGTCCCGAGGGATCCGGCGATGTGCGGCGTGATCATCAGGTTGGGTGCCGCGCGCAACGGTGAGTCGGCCGGCAGCGGCTCCGGGTCGGTGACGTCGAGGATCGCGTACAGCCGGCCGGACCGGCACTCGGCGGCCAGCGCAGCCGAGTCGACCAGGCTGCCGCGCGCGGTGTTCACGACGGTCGCGTGGTCGGGCAGCTTCGCGAGCTCGGCCCCGCCGATCATGTGGTGCGTGGACGCCAGCTCCGGAGCGTGCAGGGACAGTACGTCGACCCGCGGCAGCAGGTCGGCCAGGTCGACCAGCTCGGCACCGGCCGCGGCCACCTCGGCAGGGTCGGCGTACGGGTCCGAGACCAGGACCGTCGGCTCGTCGAGCGTCCGCAGCAGTTCCACCACCCGGCGGCCGATCCGCGAGAACCCGACGATCCCGATCGTGCGCCGGAAGTTGGACAGGTCCCCGAACCCGTCCAAGTGACTCCAGCCCCGGTACGCCGTCCCCGCGTCGGCTGCCAGGAACGGCGCCTTCTTGCCCGCGAAGATGATCGCCGCGAGCGTGTACTCCGCGACCGGTACCGCGTTCGCGTCCGCACCGCTGGTGATCACGATGTCCCGCGCCCAGAGCGCGTCGTCGGCGAACGGGCGGACGCTGCCGGCCGCGTGGAAGACCGCCTTCAGCCGCTGCGCGACGGCGAGCCGGTCGGCGGTGAGCCGGGGAACGCCCCAGGACGTGATCAGGACCTCCGCGGACGCCAGCTCGGCCCGGGACCGCGGCGAGTCGAGCTCGTCGGTCCAGGTCCGGTCCGGAAGGTCGACCAGCGCTCGCACCCGCTCGAGCCGCGCGGCGTCGAAGTGCGCGTCGAAGGCGTCCTGGTTCATCACGATCAGTCCCCGTGGCCTGCTCACCAGTGCAGCCCTCGGGCTGGCCCGACGCCGTGGAGAGCGGTTACCGTTGCGGTCATGTGAACATGAGATGACGTGCTTGTTCATGTCATCTACGGGTCGTCCGTGAATGATCCGAAACGTTCAAACTCGAACATCGAGGAGGTGGGGTCGGTGCCGGACGACCGGCTGTTCGGTCTGCAACGCCACGAGCGGGTGATGGACGAGCTCCGCCGGCACGGTGCCGTGCGGGTCAAGGAGCTCGCCGAACTGCTCGGCGTCAGCGAGCTGACGATCCGCCGGGACATCGCGGCGCTGGCCGCCCAGAACCTCCTGACCAAGGTGCACGGCGGCGCGACGCTACCGACCGAGCTGGCGCCGAGCGCACCGGCGCGGCGGCGCCCGTCGAGCGCCCCGCGGTTCTCGATCGGCATGGTCGTGCCGTCGCTGGACTACTACTGGCCGCCGATCGTCGGCGGTGCCCGCTCGGCGGCAGCCGCACACGGCGTGGCGATCCAGCTGCGCGGGTCGACGTACGACTGGGCCGAGGACCAGCGGCAGATCTCCCGGCTGATCGAGGCCCAGCAGGTCCAGGGGCTGCTGCTCGCGCCGAACCTGGAGGGCGACGACGTCGGCGAGATGATCCAGTGGATCGGGGAGCTGCCGGTTCCGGTGATCCTGGTCGAGCGGCACCCGCCGCGCTGGACGCCGACCAGCTACCAGCTGGAGTGGGTCCGCAGCGACCACGCACTCGGGGTCGAGCTCGCGGTGCGGCACCTGTACGACCAGGGCCATCGCCGGATGGGACTGGTGCTGTCCAAGGGCAGCCCGACGTCCGCCCATCTCGCCCAGGGCTGGGACCTGGTGTGCGCCGACCTCGGGATCCCCACCGACATGGTCGTCCGCGAGTCGGTCCGGATGGACGAGCCGGGACATCGCGAGATCATCGGTCACCTCCTCGAGCGGTGCGCCGCGACCGCGACGACCGCGCTGGTGATCCATTCCGACCCCGATGCGATGTCCGTCGCGCAGTACTGCATCGAGGCCGGCCTGCGGATCCCTGAGGACATGGCGATCGTTGCCTATGACGACGAAGTCGCGCAGCTCGCGGAGCCGTCGATGACCGCGGTCCGCCCGCCGAAGCTGATGGTCGGACGGACGGCCGTCGAGATGATGGTGGCCCGGCTGCTCGAAGGCCGCCGACGACCGACGCAGCGCGTGCTGATCACGCCGGAGCTGATCATCCGCGACTCGTCGATGCCGTTCGCGCGTTCCTAGAGGTCCAGGTACTCCGTGGCGCCGTCGGTCCAGGTCACCTCGATGCGTGTTGCGTCGACGCGGACCGTAGGCACAGGCTCCGGCGGGCCGCCCGCGAGGGTGACGACGGCGACGTACAGCCTGCCGGCCTCGATCGGTCCGCGGACGAACGGTACGACGGTGTCGGGTGTCAGCTCGCGACGATCGGCATGGTCGAGGCCGGTGACGTTCGAGACCGTCGAGACGAGGTCGCCGGAGACGGGCCAGCCGCTGAGCTCGATCAACCAGTCCGGGTGCAGGGACGCGTCCGGTGCCACCCGCACCGCCCGTACCTCGTGACTGCCGCTGAGCAGGGATCCGGTGACCAGGCGCGGTCCCTCGACGACCGTCCCGCCGCGTCCCGAGCCGTGCTCCGGGCTGTGGTCCTCCGTGGTCATCACCCAGTGCGCGTCGACGACGGAGACGTTGGGCGCGGCAACGGTCATGCCGTTGCGGTGCGACAGGCCGTATTGCGGATGCACGACGGCGATGCTGTTGTCCAGGGGCTGCGCCCACGACGGCGGCTCGAACTGCGGCAGCGTGTGCGTCGAATAGGCGATGCGCGCGTACAGCGGTGAGTCGGCGCGGCGGTCGCCGGGTGTCGAGTGATCCGTGCCGTGGTTGACGATCCGGACGATGCCGTCGGCGCGGGTACCGCTGACGAGCCATCCCGGTTCGGGCAGTTGCAGCCTGAAGTCGCCGGTCTCGACGGGCAGCGGCTCCTCGTCCGCCGTCCACACCGGGTGATCGGCGGGCAGCATCAGGCCGAGCATGCCTTTGACCGCCCAGTACGGCGATCCCGGTCCGGAGTACGACTGCGCGATCGCCGGGTCCTCGCCGTACCAGCCGAGGTTCAGCAGGCCGCGCTCGTCGGGGACGCCGCGATCGAGGAAGTGCCGCAGCATGCCCGATGCCGCGCGCCGGAGCTGTCCGGGCGGGAGGCCGGTCGCGCCGGTGATCGCACCGACCCAGAACGGTGCGGCCGCGGCGAACCGGTACGTGAGGCTGCGCCCTTGGGCGAGCGGTGCGCCGTGCCCGCCGATCAGATGTACGGCGGTCTGCAGGAAGTCGTCCAGGCGCTGCCGCCACTGTGCGACCAGCTCCGGATCGGCGAGCGTGTCGTCCATGGTTGTCCAGAGCAACGGATACACGTGCAACGCCCAGCCGTTGTAGTGGTCGAAGGCCCGCTCGGGACCGTCGGCGTACCAGCCGTGACCGCGATACAGGCTCTCGTGCACCGCCAGGCCGCTGTCGATGTCGGCGCGCGACCACGGCCCGCCGACCTCCTTCAGGAAGGTCTCCACCACGATCTGGAACCAGACCCAGTTGATCGGCGGATATTGCTCACCGACCACACTGCCCAGCCAGTCGACGACGCGTTCCTGGTCGGTGGGCGACAGCTTGTCCCACAGCCACGGCCGAGACAGGTGCAGGCCGAGTGCGATCGAGCAGGCCTCGACCTTCGCCTGACCCAGCCGATCGGGCCGCGGCCAGGCCGTCGGCGACGCCGGGTCCGTGCCGGCCTTCAGGCCGGCCGCGTACCACTCGGCGAGATTGTGCGGATCGTTGCCGTCGGCACCACGCAGCCGCGCCGCCGCGAGCAGGAACGAGCGCGCGAACGCTTCGAGCGAGTCGCTGTCCTGCCCGTACGCGCTCGGCTTCCCCGGCAACTCGATGCGCGAGTGGTCCGGTGAGGCCCACGGCCGCAGGGCGAGCAGCAGGTCATCCGCGGTGCGCTCCCAGGTCGCACGCGTGTAGCCGGTGTACGGCGCGTTCGTCACAGCGTCTCCTCGAACCTGCTCACAGTGAGCTCGAAACTCGTCCGGCCGGAGGCGTCGATCACCAACCGGTGGACATCCGGTCCCCAGACCGCCTCGAGCAGCTCGTCGTCGACCGCCCTGCGTTCCAGGGTGCCCGGCCCGAGTTCGTCGTCCCACGACAGTGCCACCAGGACCCCCGACAAGCTCCGTACGACGAGTCCGCCGGGTCGGTGCCGCTGCGGCGTACCGGCGAGGATGAAGTGCTCGACGATCTGGTGGCCGTCCTGCCACTCGTCGGTCACGCGGATCGCCCGGGCGTCCCGGTCCAACGACGCGGTCCGCCGTACCACTCCCCCGGGTAGCGTCAGCGCGAGCTGATCCTCCTGTGGTTGCAGGCCCCCGGCTCGCTCCGCGGCGCCGGGCGACTGCTCGTGGCCGTCGATCAGCGGGACGTTGTGCCAGGCGCTCTGCATGACCCATTGCTGGTAGCGCCGGGGCGAGAAGGAGATCGCCGTGTACGTCGGCTGACCGAGATCGACGAGCACCGGGGCCGAGTCGACCGCCGCGATGAACGAGCCGACGTCGTTGTGGTTGTGGTTCTCGTCGTTGTGGCCGCCCTTGACGGCGAGCGCCAGTCCGGCCGGAGCGTCCCGCGCGACCAGCAGCTCGGTGTCGGGCAACCAGGTCGACCGCGGAAGATCGAGCGGTTCCGCGGCCGCGGTCCACCATTCCCGATCGAACAGCCCGATCAGCGCGCGGCCGAGGCCCACCTCGGGTGACTGCGGCTGGCCGCGATGCGCCGCCGCGAACGCCGTCACGCCCGGATCGCCGACGCGGCGGCCCCAGCGGTGCAGGACATGCCACGGTTGCTGCGGATTCGGGCGTGCCGGCCCGTCGCCGACGTTGACGTACCAGCCGTCGCCGAGTGCCATTCGTCGCGGGTACTGCGCCAGCTCGGCCAGCGGCTCGCACTTCCACGGGTCGAGCGCGCCGCCGGTGATGCGGTCGAGCAGCTCCAGGGCCTCGACCAGCCGCGCCGGCCCGTTCCACCAGTACGCGTAGCCCTCGTCGCAACCACCATCGGCCGGCATCGCGTCGAGGTACCGGCTGAGACCGTCCACGGCCGACTCGACCAGCAGGAACTGGGTATCCGGGTCGGACTCGAGCAGGAGGGCGGCGCTCAGGATGTGGCCCTGGATCCACGGGCTCCAGTTGTGCAACCGCCCGTCCAGCCCGAGCCAGTGCCACTCCCGGTTGCCGAGGAACGGCTCGAACACGCGAATCCGGGCCTCGCGTCGCAGGCGGCGCCGAAGCCCGGGCACCCGCTCGTCCAACGCCGACCCGAGCACCAGATCCGCCCATGCCAGAACCTGTACGGTCTCGGCCGCGCCCAGGTCGACGTACGGATCGTCCGGATCGGCCACGACCTCGCCACGGGCCGCGGCGAACGACTCGTGCGCGGCCCAGCACCACGTGGTCTGCTCGCACAACAGCAGCAAGCCGTCCGCGGCCTCGTCGACATGCTCACCGGTCATCGCCGCTGCCAGCACCGCGGTACTCGTCCGGCGCCGCAGCTCCCCCGCCGGCCCTTCGTACGCGACCCGAACGCCGTCCCGCCAGTACCGGGCGTAGTCGGACAACAACGTCTGCGGCCAAGGCTGCGCGCGGTCGACCTCGGCCGCTGTCAGCACGTCGTCGACCGTGTCGCGATCCAAGGCCTCCCACGCGACCCGGTCCCTGAGGTCCGGTACGCCGAGCAATGCGGCGGCCCCGCCGACGCCCTGCCGTCGCAGATCGATCGGCAACGACGCCCATCGTCGAGCAAGCGACACGAAGAACATCCCGTCTGAAACGTGAAAGGGCACGGTCCGCCACACCGTAGGACAGCCGGGACCACCGACGAAAGCCACCGTTCACAGTCGAACACAGACGATCCGACTCGGTTCTTCAGAGTGCGAACAGCCCTTTCAGCCCGGTGGCGACGCCGCCGCCGATCGCCAGCAGCAGCACGAGGAAACGGGCCGTCCGGTCGGGGATCCGGCCCGCCAGCAGCGCCCCGATCGCTGCCCCGGACAGCAGGCCCAGACCGGCGACGCCCCATTCGCGGTCCGCGAGTGGAGGGACGCCGCGGGTGACGAGTGAGAAGGCGTTGACGACGGCGCCGTAGAACAGCGCGTTCGGCACGAATTCGCGGATCGTCCAGTTCGCGTTGACGGCGTACAGCGACATCGGTGGCCCGCCCAGACCCGCTGCGGTGTTCATGAACCCGCCGGTCGCGCCGGCCGTCAGGGCGCCGGCGAGGCCCTTGAGCGCCGGTACCCGCAAACCGGTCAGCAGCAGTGTCGCCGTCACCGTCACGAGAGCGCCCATCACCACGAGCAATACCGGCCCGGGAAGAGCCCGGGAGAACCACGCGCCGACCGGCGCCGTGCACGCAGCCGCGACGAGCAGCGGTCCCATCGCCCGAAGCCGCACCTGACGCCATCCTCGTGCCAGCCCCAGGACAGACACGACACCGGCGGCGCAGTTCGCGAACGTCACCCCGTCAACCGGCCCCAGCACGATCACCAGTGCAGGCACCGCGACCAGCGCGAACCCCATCCCCGTCAGCCACTGCACCAGGGCGCCCACCAGCACGACACCACCGAGCAGCAGCACGTCCACCGACACGCGTCGTCTCCTCCTCACTGCACGACAAACGCTGGCCACCGTACCTACACCGCGGCTTCCCTCACGCAGTGCGCCCGGCAACCGGGCCCGGTGCGGGAGCAGGGCGATTCACACGAGAGAGTGATCCCCATGGCATCGCTTCTGCTCGTCCTCGATCTGGCGGGGATCCTGGTGTTCGCGATCTCGGGCGCGTTGCTCGCCGTACGCCGGAAACTGGACATCATCGGCCTGCTGGCGCTGGCGACCCTGACCGCGCTGGGTGGCGGCTGGATCCGCGACATCCTGATCGGAGCGGTGCCGCCCGCCTCGCTCGCCGACTGGCGGTACCTGCTGGTGCCGGTGATCGCGGCGCTGACGACGTTCTGGTTCCATCCGGTCGTCACCCGGCGGGAGCGGACCGTCGACGTCCTGGACGCGTTCGGCCTGGGACTGTTCTGCGTCGCCGGGGCGCTCAAGGCCGTCGAGTACGGCGTCGGTCCCGTGCCCGCGATCCTGCTCGGGATCGTGACCGCGGCCGGCGGCGGAGTGCTCCGCGACGTCGTCGCCCTACGGGTCCCGACCGTGTTCGGGCCCGGCGAGCTGTACGCGATCCCGGCCGCGGCCGGCGCCACGATCGCCGTCGTCGGCCACGAGCTCGAGTTCCCCGTGACCCCCGTCGCCGTCGTCGCCGCCACGGTCGCCGTCACCTGGCGCCTCCTGGCCATCACCCGCGGCTGGCACGCCCCGGTCCCCAGGACCTAGCGCCGGATTATCGTTGCACGCATGGAGGTGGCGACGGCCCGGTTCACGGAGCATCGCGGGCTGTTGTACGCCGTGGCGTACCGGCTGCTCGGGAGCGTGGCCGACGCGCAGGACGTCGTCCAGGACGCCTGGCTGCGGTGGAGCCGGGTCGACACCGGCACGGTCGACGATGCGGAGGGCTACCTGGTCCGCGTCACCACCCGGCTCGCGATCGACCGGTTGCGCAGTGCCGCGGTACGCCGTGAGTCGTACGTCGGACCGTGGCTTCCCGAGCCCATGCTCACCACACCGGACGCGGCCGATCACGTCGTACGGGCCGATGACGTGTCGACCGCCGTACTGCTGGTCCTCGAGGCCCTGTCGCCGACCGAGCGGGCCGTGTTCGTCCTTCACGAAGCGTTCGGTTACAGCTACTCCGACATCGCCGGCATCCTCGACCGCCAGGTCGCCGACGTCCGCCAGCTCGCGCACCGGTCGCGCAAGGCGGTCGCCGAGCGGCGTCGGCGCTACGACACCGACCGGACGACCCAACGACAGGTCACCGAGCGCTTCCTCGCCGCCTGTCTGGACGGCGACGTCGAGGCGCTGATGGCGGTCCTCGCCCCGGACGTCACGCTGATCAGCGACGGCGGCGGACTCACCGGCGCTCCGCGCAAACCGATCTACGGCCCGCTGTACGTCGCTCGCGCGTTCGTCGCACTGTCCGGGCGCCGGCCGGACGGCGCGCAGGTCGGGATCGAGGAGCTCAACGGCGCCCCCGGGATCGTCATCCGGTCGGCCGACGGCCCGGTTCTCGCGGTCACCCTCCACCTGGTCGACGGCGGCGTACACACCCTCCACGTGGTCAGCAATCCCACGAAACTCACCGGCCTGCTGTCACATCCGCAGTAGCTGTCTCGTCCGTGAGGCGACCATTCGCCTCCCACGGATCGGAGCTCTTGTGTACGCCGCCTATCTCGCCTCCACGGTGCTCGCCGCCGCGCTCACCGGCAGCGCCGCGATCGCCAACGTCATCGGTCACGCCTACCCGAAGTCGCAGGCCGACAAGGTGCGCGTCGACCACAAGTGGATCCTGCCCTTCGGCCTGCTGCTCGGCGCCGGCGCGGCGGGCCTCCTCGCCGGTCTCGCCGTACCGGCGCTCGGCCTGCTCGCCGCGTCGGGCCTGGTGCTGTACTTCCTGGGCGCGCTGGTGGCACACCTCCGGGTGCACGACCACAACCTCGGCCCATGGTTCCTGTACCTCGCAACCTGCACGGCCGCGCTCGTCACCACGGTGGCGTATCACTGAGCCGATCGCTTCGAGCGCCAGAGGTTGGCGACCAGAGCGACCAGGCCGACGACGAGTCCCGTGCCCAGGCCGATCATCATCGCGATCCCGATGTGCCTGAGCGCGAGGCCGTCGGTCCACATCAACTGGTGGACGATCGCGAGCGATACGCCGTACAGGCCGCCGACCATCAGGAAGTCGGTGAGCGGACGGCGGCTCCGGCGCCTGATCGCCACGCCCAGCCAGACCGCGAACGGGATCAGCGCGAGGCAGTAGTAGAGCAGCCCGCTCTCCGGCGGCACGACGTCCAGGTCGGCCAGAACTGTGCGCGGGATCCCGAGCGCGACCAGTACGAGCACCAGCCAGGCCGGCATGTCGGTGGCCGGGAACGTCCGGCTGACGTGCTGATTCATGAATCCTCCCTTCGTCTCGTCCAAGCGTCGGGGACACCGCCACCACCACACATCGGCCGCCCGGCGGCACCCGGCGTACGCCCGGCGACGTACGCCGGCTGATCGCCGGACCTCGTCTAAGCTGGCTCGATCATGGGGTCGGACGGCGCGGATCAGTCCCGGTTGCGGCAGCTCAACGAGCGCGCGGTGCTGGCCGCGGTGCGGTCCGCCGGCCCGGTGCGGGTCGCACAGATCGTCGAGCAGAGCGGACTCGGACGCACTGCGGTCGAAGAAGTGCTGTCCAGCCTGGTGACGCGGCGCTGGCTGGTCGAGGAGAGCCCGGCGATCCGCGGCCGCGGGCGTCCTGCGCGCAGCTACCGCTTCCGCGCGGAGGCCGGGTATGTCGCCGGCCTGGACATCGGGGCGTACTCCGTCCGCGGGGCGCTGACCGACCTCGACGGCCGGGTGCTCGCGAGCGTACGGCATCCGGTGGCGCCCGAGATGCGACGGGACGAGCGGCTGGGTACGGCGGACCAGGTGATCGCCGAGTGCGCACGCGAGGCGGGCGTACCCGTCTCGCGGGTGTGGGCCGTCGGCGCCGGTACGACGGGACTGGTCGACACGACCGGCACTGTCGTCCGGGCCAACGCGATCCCCGACTGGGCCGGCACCAACGTGCCCGCACACTTCACGACCCGCCTCGCGGTCGCGGACAACGACAGCCAGTTGGCTGCCCTCGCCGAACAACGCCACGGCACGCCCGCCGCCGGTCCCGCGGACATGGTGTTTCTCCATGCGGGGCGGCGTACCGGGCTGGCCCTGGTCCTGGACGGCCAACTACGACGGGGCGCGTTCGGTGCCGCCGCGGACATGTCAGCATTGCGCGGCGTGGCCTGGGAGGCGGCACTCCAGTACTTGCACGACGTCGTACCGGCGGACGTCCCCCCACTGGACAAGGCCGAACGTGCCTTCGCCGCCGCCCGTGACGGAGATCGGGCGGCCCGCGCCGCTGTCCGGAGGTACGCACACGCGATGGCGGTCGCCGCGGCCACCGCCATCGCGATCGTCGACCCGCGGCTGCTCGTGCTCGGCGGGTCGTTCTCCCGAGCGGCCGACGTACTGCTGGAGCCTCTGACCGCCGAGCTCACCCGCCTCTGCCCACGCGTCCCGGAGGTCCGCGCGTCCGAGCTCGGCGCCCTGTGCGTGGCCCTCGGCGCGGCCAGCCTCGCCCAGGACGCCGTCCACACCCGGCTCCTCGACCCCACCCGTGGCGCTCTCCCCACCCTCACCTCCCGCAGTCTCTGACCTGCAGCTCGAGATTGTTCATCGGGCGCCGTTGACGCGCGTCCGGTTCCGCGGCTAATAATGTCGGAAAGGGGCAATAATGCGCACTCACGCGCACCCCGCCGCCAGGAAGTAGGTCTGCCGTGAACAGTCGGATCCGCCGCCGGACGTTCCTCACCACGACAGGTGCGATCGCCACCGCCACCGCGGTCGGTGACATCGCGTACGCCACGCCGCACGCCGTCGACGACGCCCCCGAGTACGTCGACGTGCAGTTGCTGAACATCACCGACCTGCACGGGTACCTGCAGCCGACGACGCCGAGCCAGGGCAGCGTGATCACCGGAGCCGGCGGCGTCCGGGTGACCGTCGGCGGGGTCGGGTACATGGCCACGCACCTGAAACGGCTGCGGGAGGGCCGGCGGAACTCGTTCTTCTTCTCGTCCGGCGACAACTTCAACGGCTGGCCGTTCGAGATCGACGCGCACGCCAACGAGCCGACGATCGAGGCACTCAACGCGTTGAAGCTGGACTTCAGCACGGTCGGGAACCACGAGCTCGACCACTCGGTCGAGTTCCTGGTCAACCACATGGAGCGCGGCGTCCCGTACCCGGTGAGTGGGCGCGACGACAACTTCGTCGACTCGACGGGGCACCGGTTCCAGGGCGCGAACTTCCGCTTCTACACCGCGAACATCGTGCACGCGGACACCGGCCGGACGATCGTGCCGCCGTACAACGTCGAATGGGTGGACGCGGGCGGCGGCCGGCGGCTCCCGATCGCGTTCATCCACCTGACCGTGGTCGGCTCCGAGGTCGGCTCCACGTCGTACCAGCCCGGACTGCGGTCACTGTCCGACCTCGAGCAGGCGAACAAACTGGCCGCCGAGCTCAAGCGCCGCGGCGTCAACGCGATCGTCATCAACATCCACGACGGCGGCGTCGCCGGGAACGACTACAACGCGGGCACGAACCCGTCCGGGCCGATCTTCCAGCTCGCCGCGAACGCGTCACCGGACATCGCCGCGATCGTGACCGGGCACTGGCACTGCCGGTTCAACATGATGGTCCCGGACCCGAACGGCGTACCGCGTCCGGTGGTCGAGGCCGGTAACCACGGGTCGTTGATCAACGAAATCAACCTCAAGCTGGACCCGCGGACCGGCGCGGTGATCCGTGAGCTCACCACGTCGACGAACCATGCGAACACCCGCGACGTACCGGTCGACGAGGAACTGCAGGACATCGCCGACTACTGGACCGCCCAGGGGAAGAAGCGCTACGCCACCCCGCTCGCCCGCATCACCGGCGACTTCACCCGCACGCTCAACGCGTCCGGCGAGAGCACGATGGGCAACCTGGCCGCGGACTTCGCGTACTGGGACGCGAACCGGACCCGGCACGGACGGGCGGACCTGGCGCTCATCTCGGTCAAACCCGTGTCCGGCTCCAACGCCCTGACCGGCGACCTGTTGTTTGCCAAGGGCACCAATGCCGCCGACGCCGACGGGACCGTGTTGTTCGGCGAGGCGTGGACCGCGTTCGGCTACGGCAACCCGATCCTGACGGTGACGCTGCCCGGCAGCCAGCTGCATGCCGCCTTCGAGGCGCAGTGGGTACCGCAAACCGACGGGACCGAGAAGTTCGCGCCGTTCGCCGTGTCGCACAACGTCAGCTACACCTATGACACGACCGAACCGATCGGCCGGCGGGTGGACCCGGCGTCGGTGCTGATCGACGGCAAGCCGCTCGACCTGACCCGCGACTACCGCGTCGCCGCGCTGGCCTACACCCTGATCGGCGGCGACGGCACGAAGGTCTTCGCCGGCTTCACCGATCCGGTCCGCAACGACCGGGACCACGAAGGGTTCATCGCCTACCTGCGCGCCCATCCGGTCCTCACGCCGTCGCCTCTCGGCCGCGCCCGCCCCGTGGGGATCCCGACGACGACCTCCGCCACGAACTGATCGGCCAACACCTCAGGGTCTGTCAGGTCTCGTATCTCGCGGTGTATTAGTACCGAATGACGCCTGCGCCGGCCGGAGTCCAACGGGACAGTGTTCGCAGCAATGGGCTCGAAGCGACGATGCAACTGCTGAACCAGGTCTATCCGAGCCGGGTGCGGCTGGTCGGCCGGCACCGGGACAACGGGTCGCTCGCGCTCAGTACGGCGGAGTGCGGCGGCGTCGGCGCCGACCGGTGCCGGATGGAGATGCGGTTCGACGCGCTGACCGACCCGTGGACCGACCTGACCGCGATCTGGCTCGTGAAGGGCCGGCTCGGCCTGGGTGACCGGACCGGCGAGCACGCCCTCACGGCCGGCGACAGCTTCCTGTACTCGGTCAAGGACGTCATGCAGTTCCGCGCCCAGCCGCTCGAACTGGTCGTGGTCCGGGTCGGGCAGGAGGACGTCGCGCGAGCGGCCTCGCGGCACTTCGGCGCCGTACCGGCCGATCTTTGGCCGACGGCCGGGCGGCCGGTGTCGCGGGCGATGAACACGCACTGGCAGGTCCTCACCGGCTTCGTGCGCAAGACGCTCGCCTCGGCTCCGTCCGTCGCCGAACATCCGCTGGTGGCCGGCCAGCTGGTCGAGTACGTCGCGGCGTCGATGCTCGCGGTCTTCCCGAACGCCACGATGCAGCTGTCCCACGTCCCGTCACCGGGCGCCGTCGGTACGGCGACCCTGCGCCGGGCTGTCGCGTACGTCGACGAGAACGCGGGCCTGCCGATCACGGTCGAGGACATCGCGACGGCGGCCGGTACGAGTGCGCGGGCGCTGCAGTACGCGTTTCGCCGGCACCTCGCGTGTACGCCGCGAGAGTACGTGCGCCGGGTCCGGCTCGAGCGAGCGCATCGTGACCTCCAGGACGCGGACCCGACCTGCGGCGACACCGTGGCGGCGATCGCGCTGCGTTGGGGGTTCACGTCGACCGGCTGGTTCGGCAGGCATTACCGGGCCGCGTACGGACGCGCGCCGGGCGAGACGCTCCGCGAGAACGGCTGAGTCACGCCTTGCTCGGGACGGGGCGACGCGTGGCGAGCACCGACGAGACTTCGTGCCGGTAGACCGGTCGAGCCACATCGCAGGTGTGCGTGAGCTGCCGGTGCCGCAGCATCCGCTGGACCTCGTCGACGCCCACGCCGAGCGCGCTCGCGGCGGTCGACAGCGTCAGCCAGCCCTCGCGCAGGCGGGCCAGCACCTCCACGTCGTCACGGCGCAGCGGCAGCTCCTTGCCGTGGGCCGCAAGCAGTCCGGACGAGATCAGCCGTCGTACGCCGGTCTGGCCGAGGCCCAGCACTACGCCCGCCTCCGCCACCGACATCCACTGGTCGAGACCGGACCGCACCACGTCGGACAGCAGCAGCCGGCGGTGCGCGCGCGATCGTGCGGGCAGGTGACCGGCACGGACCAGCGCGGCGACGCGCTGCGGCGGGACCTCCAGCAGGACCGCGGCCTGCGCCGTGGTGATCAGCGGGTCGTCGACCATCAGCGGTTCACCGAGCAACTCGGCCAACCGGGCTCGGTACTCCCGGGCCAGTGTCTCCATCGCAGCCACCCCCACACGCCGTCGAGCGCGCCGGCGAGAACACGCTCTGTGCCTGATTGATGCATGCGCGGACCTGGAGCGCCAGCGGGACTTTCGCCTGCCGGAGCGCGACTTCGGAAACCGGCACGCCTCAGGCGCCGGCCGCCCTGCTCTTGATCTGGAGACCAGGACGCCGACGATGGACGGTCAGGTACGACAGACCGCTCGCGCCCGCGGTGAGATCCCGGGCCGCGCCGTGCGGGAGCCACACGAGGTTGCCTGCGGCAACGTGTTGCGGACCGGCCGCCGTACCGAAGATCCCGTCGCCCGAGACGACCACCAGCACGACATCGAGGTCCGGCTCCACATGGGTATCGATCCGGCGGCCGGCCGGCAGGTGCACCAGGTTGGCGTCCAGCTGACGGTCCGGCTCCGCGAGCCGCCACCGCGCACCGGACTCCAGTGCGGGGTCGTCGGCGAGTGCGTGCAGGTCGGCGAGAACGCGCGGCACCGGCTGATCCATGGCGGCAACAGTAGTCGTGGAGACTTGGACGGTGACGAGCAGACCGTGGGCGACCAATCCCGAGGCTGGGTCCTGGGTCGCGCCCGGCGTCCGGGAGTCCGCGCTCGCGTTCCATCAGAGCATGCCCGGGTACGCCGCGACGCCGCTGATCGAGCTGCCTGCGCTCGCGGCGGAGCTGGGCGTCGAACGCCTGTGGGTGAAGGACGAGTCGAACCGCTTCGGCCTGCCCGCATTCAAGGTGCTCGGCGCGTCCTGGGCGGTCAACCGCGCGCTCGGGCCGGCCCGGACGTTCGCCGAGCTGACGGCGCTCGTCGCGGGCAGGCCGCTCACGCTGGTCACGGCGACGGACGGGAACCACGGCCGCGCGCTCGCCTATCTCGCCCGGATACTCGGGCTCGCGGCGCGCATCTACGTCCCCGCCGGTCTGTCCGAGGGTGTTGTCCAGGCGATCCGCGACGAGGGCGCGTCCGTCGTCGACACTGGCCGGGCGTACGACGACGCGGTACGGATCGCCGCCGCGAGTGCGCGCGCGAACGACGTACTGATCCAGGACACCGCCTGGCCCGGCTACGAGGATGTGCCCCGGTGGATCGTCGCCGGGTACTCGACCCTGTTCGCGGAGCTCGACGGGCAGCTGCCGTTCGACCCAGGTCTGATCGTGGTCCCCACCGGCGTCGGCTCACTGCTCCAGTCCGCGATCGAGCACTACCGCTCACCGGGCCGCCGTACGACGATCCTCGCGGCCGAACCGGTCACCGCCGCCTGCGTGACCACGTCCCTCGCCGCCGGCCGCCCGATCACCGTCGACACCTCGGCCCCCACGATCATGTCCGGCCTGAACTGCGGCACGGTCTCGACCACCGCCTGGCCGGCCATCCGCCAGGGCCTCGACGCCGCGATCGCCGTCACCGACACCGAGACCCGCGCCGCCCTGTCCCTCCTCCACACCCACAACGTCCCCGCCGGCCCCTGCGGCGCCGCCTCCCTGGCCGCCCTCCGAACCGCCCCTCCCCCCGACCCCACACCGCCCACCGTCGTCCTCCTCAGCACCGAGGGCACCACCGAGCCGTCCTGACCATCTGTGATCACAGATGGCTGGTTCTTGGCAGATTTGATCAGATTCCTCTTGCCGCGAGGGAGGCGCTCGGGGTGAGATGGGTGAATGACAGAAACGCGACCCATTGATGTCTCGGGGCCGGGGCGGAGCTTCTCGAACCGTCCGTTCATCTGGCTGGCGGTCGCGACGTTCTCGATGGGGATCGACGGCTACGTGCTGGCCGGTCTGCTGCCGCAGATCGCGGGCGACCTGGACGTCACCCCGGCGGCCGCGGGCCAGCTGATGTCGGTGTTCGCGTTCACGGCCGCGCTGGCCGGCCCCGTCCTCGGCACGTTCACGTCCCGGTGGGAACGCCGTACGACGATCGTGCTGTCGCTGGGAGTGTTCGTCCTCGGCAACGTGATCGTCGGGATCGCGACGAACTACCCGATCGCGCTCAGCGGCCGGGTGATCGCGGCGCTCGGCGGGAGCCTGCTGAACGCGGCCGTCACCGGGTACGTGATCGCGCTGACGCCGGCCGAGCACCACGGCAAGGCGCTGTCGTTCATCCTCGGCGGCTGGATGACAGCGACCGCGCTCGGCGTACCGATCGGTCTGGTCATCGGGCAGTCGAGCTGGCGGCTGCCGATGATCCTGGTCGCGGTGGTCGGCACGATCGCGCTCATCGGCATCATGCTCCGGCTGCCACACCTGCATCTTCCAGGCGGGACGCTCGTCGACCGGCTCAGGCCGCTCGGCCAGCCACGGCTGGTCGCGGGTCTGCTGATCACCACCGGGATCCTGTGCGGCAGCTACGCCTGCTTCACGTACGCGACGCTGATCCTCGGGCCGCACTTCAAGGCCGAGTGGGCGATTGTCGCGATCATGTTCGGCTACGGCGTCGCGAGCATGGCCGGCAACGCGGTGACGGGACGCCTGGTCGACAAGTTCAGCGCGATCCGGGTCCTGACGATCGTCCTGGTCGGCCTGCTGCTGAACGCCGTACTGGGCATGGTCGCGTTGATGGTCGCCCCGCTCGTCGTCGCGGCGGTCTGGAGCCTGGTCTGGTTCTTCGCGGCCGGTGTCGGCAACGGCGGCGCCGCCGTACCGCAGCAGGCCCGGCTGGCGACGATGGCACCGGACTCCGCCGCGATCGTGATGGCGCTGAACGGCAGCGCGATCTCCCTCGGCTCCGCCCTCGGCAGCGGCCTCGGCGGCGTCGCCCTGACCGCGGGCTCGTCGGCCAACGGCCTGCTCGGAGTGTCCGCGGCGATTCTGGCCGTCACCGTCGTCCTGCACCTGCTCGTCACCCGCGCATCGCGCCGCGCCACCGGATCGTGACCCGCACGGCGTTGGTCGGCGCTTAGGATTCGGTCATGGCCGAAAAACTGCGGATCGTGCTGGCGGCGACGCCGGCGTACCGGGAGATGGTGTTCGCGCCGGAGGTCGTGGCGCGGCTGGAGGCGCTCGGGGAGGTCGTCGTACTGGACGATCCGGGGGACGCCGACGCGTTGCGGGCCGCCTTGCCCGGGACCGACGTACTGATCACGTCGTGGGGTGCGGCGCCGCTGACCGCGGACGTGCTGGACCGGGCGGATCGGTTGACGTTGATCGCGCACAGTGCCTCGTCGGTGAAGCATTTCGTCACCGACGAGGTGTTCCGGCGCGGGCTGCGGCTCACGCAGGCGGGTCAGGCGATGGCGCTGCCGGTGGCGGAGGTGTCGCTCGCGTTCACGCTGAGCATGCTGCATCGGATCCAGCGCTTCGACCATGCGATGCACGCCGGCGCGTGGCGGGACGACGTACCTCCGCAGCACGGCCTGACGGCGTCCCGGATCGGTGTCGTCGGCGCGTCCCGGACCGGTGTCGAGTACATCCGCATGGTGGTCGCGCTCGGCGCCGAGGTGGTGGTGTACGACCCTTATCTCACCGACGATCGCGCCCGGGAGCTCGGCGTACGGCGGACCGACCTGGACGACCTGCTCCGCACCAGCCGGGTCGTGGCGCTGCACGCGCCGACGCTTCCCGAGACGCACCACATGATCGGCGCGCGGGAGCTCGCACTGATGCCCGACGGCGCGGCCCTCGTCAACACCGCCCGCTCCTGGCTGGTCGACATGTCCGCCCTGCTGAACGAACTCCGCTCGGGGCGCCTAGACGCCGCCCTCGACGTGTTCGACGAGGAGCCGCTGCCGGCCGACAGCCCGTTCCGCGGCCTTCCGAACGTCCTCCTCATGCCCCACCAGGCCGCAGCCACAGTCGAGTGCTACTTCGAGATGGGCGAAATCACCACCGACGAAATCGAACGCCACGCCTCCGGCCGCCCCCTCCAGTACGAACTCACCGAAGCAGCCCTGACCCGCATGGGCTGATCAGTTCTTCTCCTTCAGCACGACCCATCCGGGAGCGCTGTGGCGCCGAACCTGGTCCATGGACAGGAGACTGGGTGCTGTTGGTGGGGTGGTTGCGGCTGGGGTGGCGTTGGCGGTTGGGTATCTCGTTACGGGGCTGACGGGTGGGCCTTGGCCGGTTGATGCCGTCGGCGTACAGGTCATCGACTGGGCTCCGGGGCCGGTGAAGGACTGGGCTGTGCGCACGCTGGGCACCGCCGATCGGCCGTTGCTGCGGGTCGGCATCTGCGGTGTGCTCGTTGTCGTCGCCGCGATCGCCGGGGTGATCGGCGCCCGGGGGTACCGGCGGGCGGCGATCGGGATCGCCGGTGGCCTCGGCGTGGTCGGGCTCGTCTTCGCGGCGGGCAGCCGATCCGCCGCGGGAAGTCTCGCAGAACGGTTGCTGCCAGCAACAGTCACCTTCGTCGTCGCCGTGGTCGCGATGGCACTGGTGATCCACCGCCCACGGTCGGCAGCCCCGCAATCTGAAGGTTTCGACCGTCGCAAGTTCCTGCTCACGGTGTCCGCGCTGGTCGTGGTCGGCGCTGGAGCAGCCGGCGCCGCGCGGGTCGCCGGAGGGTCCGGGCAGGAGTTGCGGGCCCGCATCCGCGTACCCCGGCCGACCGACCCAGCGGGACCGCTGCGCGCGAGCATCGACGTACCCGGCATCAGCCCGTTCACGACGCCGAACGGCAAGTTCTACCGCGTCGACACCCTCCTCCAGGTCCCGCGAATCGACCCGCGCGACTGGGAGCTGCGGATCCACGGACTTGTCGACAAAGAGCTCCGGCTGTCCTTCGACGACCTGGTCCGGCGCCGCCTGATCGAGCGCGACATCACGCTGACCTGCGTCTCCAACGAGGTCGGCGGTCCGTACGTCGGCAACGCCCGCTGGATCGGTGTGCCGATCGCGGACATCCTGCGCGAGGCCGGCGTACGGCAAGGCGCCGACGCGGTGAAGTCCACCAGTGTCGACGGCCTCACCATCGGTACCCCGCTCGCCGCGCTCACCGACGGCCGGGACGCGCTCTTCGCCGTCGCGATGAACGGTGAACCGCTGCCGTTCGACCACGGTTTCCCGGTCCGGATGGTCGTGCCCGGCCTGTACGGGTACGTCTCCGCGACCAAGTGGATCGTCGACTTCGAGGTCACCAGGTTCCGCGACTTCAGCGCGTACTGGACCGATCGCGGCTGGTCCGTCGAGGCGCCGATCAAGACGTCCGCGCGGATCGACGTACCGAAAGGCTTCGCGACTGTGCCCGCGGGGCCCGCGATCGCCGCCGGCGTCGCGTGGGCGCAGCGCCGCGGCATCGGCAAGGTCGAGGTCCGGGTCGACGACGGCCCGTGGCAGCCGGCCCGCCTCGCACCGGTCGACAGCACCGACACCTGGCGCCAGTGGACGTTCCGCTGGAACGCGACCCCCGGCACGCACAAGCTCACCGTCCGCGCCGCCGACGGCACGGGCCGGCTCCAGACCGACCGCCCGGCGCCACCACGCCCGAACGGGTCGAGCGGCCTGCACAACACGATCGTGATGGTCGAGTGACCCATCCGGTCCGCGAGCGGCCCCGAAGTACTCCCATCAGCAACCTCCTCAGAAAAGAGATCACGTCATGTCCAAGCACCTCGCCCGCGCCGGTCTCGCAGCCACCGCAGTCGTCCTCGCACTGACCGCCTCCGCCTGCGGTGGTGACGACACGACCAGCTCGAGCGGATCCGCAGGCAGCACGACGAGCAGCAGTACGACGACCAGCAGCACGCCCTCGACTACGAGCGATGCGTCCACAGGCCTGGTCGGCCCGGGATGCGCCGACTACGCGAAGGCCAACCCCTCCGGCGCCGGATCGATCGACGGGATGGCGGCCGCACCGGTCGCGACCGCGGCCTCCGGCAACCCGCTGCTGAAGACCCTGGTCGCGGCCGTCTCCGGGAAGCTCAACCCGAAGGTCGACCTGGTCTCGACGCTGAACGGCAGCGAGTTCACCGTCTTCGCCCCGGTCGACGCCGCGTTCGCAAAGATCCCGGCCGCCACGGTCAACACTCTGAAGTCCAACGACGCGCTGCTGACCAAGATCCTCACGTACCACGTGGTCGCCGGTCAGCTCGACCCGACCGCGGTCGTCGGCAAGCACCCGACGGTGGAGAAGCAGGAGGTCACGGTCACCGGCTCGGGCGACAGCCTGAAGGTGAACGGCGCCAACGTGATCTGCGGAGGTGTGAAGACCGCGAACGCTACGGTGTATCTCATCGACTCCGTTCTGATGCCTCCGGCCAGCTGATCGTGACTGAACCCACTTCGCTTCCCTGGCCCGCCGGATCCTCCCGATCCGGCGGTGCTTCGGGACGCACCACCGACGGCGACCTGCTGGCGCTCACCGCCACAGGTGACACTGCCGCGTTCAGCACCCTCTACGACCGCGTCGCCCCCTGGGTGTTCGGTCTGGTACGGCGGATCCTGCGCAACCCCGCCCAGTCCGAGGAAGTGACCCAGGAGGTCATGCTCGACATCTGGCGCACCGCGACCCGGTACGACGCCGGCCGCGGCTCGGCGCACGCCTGGATCCTGACCATCGCGCACCGCCGCGCGGTCGACCGGGTCCGCTCCGAACAGGCCGCCGCCGACCGCACCGAGCGGGCCGGCGCCTGGTCCGCCGAGGTCGACTTCGACCAGGTGGCCGACACGGTCAGCACGCGCCTGGAGGCCGAGCAGGTACGCCGTTGCCTCGGCACCCTGACCGAACTGCAACGGGAATCCATCGAGCTCGCGTACTACAACGGCTACACCTACCCCGAAGTGGCCCAGCAGCTCGGCGCCAAGCTTCCGACCATCAAAGCGAGAATGCGCGACGGCCTGATCCGCCTCCGCGACTGCCTCGGAACCACACAGACCAGATCCTGGTCGGAGGGGCAACGGCCGTGACGGACCAGACGGAACCCGACGTGCACACCCTCACCGGCCCGTACGTGCTCGACGCCCTCCCCGACGACGAGCGGGCCCGCTTCGAGGCGCACCTCGCCGAGTGCGCGTTCTGCACCACCGAGGTCGCCGAACTCCGCACCGCCGCGGTCAAGCTGGCCACGCAGGTCTCCACGCCGCCACCTCCCGCGCTCAAGGCGAGGGTGATGTCGGCGATCGAGGACGTTCGCCAGCTGCCCCCGGTCGTGGCCGGTCAGCCGCCGACGGCGGTACGGCGTCGCATCGGGCGTCGCTCCGTGTTCGCGCTCGCCGCAGCGGCCGCCGCGGTCGCGCTCAGCGGTGGGATCGCGATCGACCAGTACCGGGACCGCACCGCGGCCGAGCGCGCGAACCAGCAGGTCGCCGCCGTCCTGGCGCAGCCCGACGCACGGACCGTCCACGGCACGATCCAGGGCGGTGGCCAGGCCACGGTCGTCGTGTCCGCACAGGCCGACAAGTCGGTCGTCGTACTGCGGGATCTCCCGGAGCTCCCCGCCGACCGGACCTGGCAGCTCTGGATGATCGATTCCGGACAGACCGCCCACTCGGTCGGCCTGGCCACCGGTGACCTCACCCAGGTCATCACCGGCTCCACCGCGGGAATGACAGCCTTCGGCCTCACCATCGAACCGACGGGCGGCTCCCGGACCCCGACCCTCCCGGCTGCTGCGATGATCCAGCTGGCCTAACTACTGGGGGAGCTTCGATGAGTGATGCGTTCTACTCGCACGCGAGGCTGTACGACCTGATGTTCCCGGGCGGCGGGCCCGGAGTCGACTTCTACCGGGCCGACGTCGATCGGCAAGGCGGACGCGTCCTGGAACTCGGGTGCGGCACCGGGCACAAGCTGATCCCCATCGCGTCCGACGGACATCCGTGCGTCGGCCTGGACTTCTCGTCAGACATGCTGGCGGAGGCGCGCCGCAAGGCGAGCGAGCGCGGTGTAGCGGTGGAATGGATGCAGGGCGACATGCGGGACTTCGACCTGGGCCGCACCTTCGACTTCGTGTTCATCACAGCCAATTCATTGCTGCATCTGCATGAGGCTGATGATCTGGTGAGCTGCTTCCGGTCGGTCCGACGACACCTGGCACCTGGAGCACGGTTCGTCTTCGACGTCTTCAACCCGAGCGTGAGCCACCTTGCCCAAGCCGATGGCGTGCGGCGCACCCGGGAGTCGTTGTCGTTCAGGGATCCTGACCGTGGCAACGTCAGTGTCGACGTCGCTGAGATCTACGATGCGCCCGCGCAAGTCACCCGCGCGACGTGGTACCTCTCGACCGACTCCGAGCCCGATTTCGTCGTCGCACCGCTCGAAATCAGGAGCATCTTCCCGCAGGAGCTGCCGCTGCTCCTCTCCCTCGGCGGCCTTCGTCTCGCCGAGCGCTTCGGCGACTGGTCCGGCCGGCCATTCACCGTGGATTCGCCCCTCCAACTCTGCATCTGCAAGCCCGCGTAACCGAAGGCAAGAGCACAGCCTCGGTCAAGCAAATTTGCCCTGGCGAACGACACGCATCCCGCACCCGTCGACGGGCTTTTACCCCCAATGGCAGGTTATGTCACCGGTCGCGCGCTGTAACCCGCCGACGGGCATACAACCTGCTACCGGTGCCCTCAGCAACCAACTGGCATCCATGGATCCAGGTTGAGCGCTGATCGCGCCGTCACCACCGTCACTGCGGATGCCCTGTCACGGACGCACCGAAGCCAGCCACCATCCAACCCCATATCTTTCCTTTCATATCTTCTTTCCTTCTTTCTTCTCTACCCCACTTCTCTCCTCCTCCCTCTCCTCCCGTCCGGTCGGGCTAGTAATCTCCGCGGCATGGAGCAGGCTGCTGGTGAGGTGCGGGAGCGGGTTCAGGCGAGTTTCGACCGGCAGGGGTTGATGGCGCATCTCGGGGCGCGGATCTCGCACATCGGGCCGGGTGAGGTGCACATCGAGCTGCCGAGCCGGCCGGAGGTGACGCAGCAGCACGGGTACTTCCACGCGGGCGCGACCAGCTCGATCGCGGACAGCGCCGGTGGGTACGCGGCGTTCACGCTGTTCCCGGAGCGTACGTCGGTGCTCACGGTCGAGTTCAAGATCAACCTGCTCGCCCCGGCCGAGGGCGACCGGCTGCGGGCGATCGGTTCCGTGATCAAGCCCGGCCGCACCCTGACGATCTGCCGCCTCGAGGTCTTCGCACTTACCGGCGACCAGCGCACCCTGATCGCCACCGGCCAGCAAACCCTCATCCAGATCGAGTCCCGCCCGGAGCGCTGAAACTCGTACTCATCGCAGCGATGAGTTCGGCCCGGCTCGCCGGTCTGTAGTGGTGTGAAGCAAACCTCTGGACGAACTACCGGGCAACAACGATGGGTGCTGGGGCTGACCTCGCTCGGGTCGGTGATGGTGGCTTTGGATGTTCTCGTGGTGGCCGCCGCGCTGACCACGATCCGGGGTGATCTCGGCGCGTCGGCCGAGCAGTTGGAGTGGACGGTCAACGCCTACGGCCTGAGTTTCGCGATGCTTCTGATGACGGCCGCCGCGCTCGGCGACCGTCTGGGCCGGCGGCGGACCTACGCGGTCGGTCTGGCACTGTTCACCGCCGCGTCCGTGGCCTGCGCGCTCGCCACGTCGCTGCCGTTCCTGATCGCGGCGCGCGCCGCCCAGGGGGTCGGGGCGGCGATCGTGATGCCGCTGGCGATGGGCCTGCTGGGCGCGGCGTTCCCGCCGGAGCGGCGCGGTCAGGCGATCGGCGTGTTCAGCGGCGTGACCGGTCTTGCCGTCCTCGGCGGGCCGCTGATCGGCGGCGCGGTGACCGAAGGTCTGTCGTGGCAGTGGATCTTCTGGATCAACGTGCCGATCGGCGTGATCGCGATCGCGTTGGTACTGACGAAGATCCCGGAGAGCACCGGCCCCGCCCGGCGGCTGGACCTGGCCGGCGCGGTGCTGATCAGTCTCGCCGTACTCGGGCTGGTCTGGGGCATTGTGCGCGGCGCGACGGCCGGCTGGACGAGCGGCGAGGTCCTCGGCGCGTTCGCGATCGGGGTCGTGATGCTGGTCGCGTTCGGGTTGTGGGAACGGCGTACGGACCACGCGATGGTGCCGTTGACGTTCTTCCGGAACCGGACGTTCACGGCGGCGAACTCGGCCGGGTTCTTCCTTAGTGCGGCGCTGTTCAGCGCGGTCTTCTTCTTGTCGCAGTACATGCAGGCCGTGCTCGGCTCGGCGCCGTTCGAGGCCGGTCTGCAGTTGCTGCCGTGGACGGCGACACTGTTCGTGGTCGGCCCGATCGCCGGACGGCTCGTCGACCGTGTCGGTGAGCGTCCACTGGTCGTGATCGGTATGGCGCTGCAGACCGCCGGCATGTTCTGGGTCAGCCGCGGCGCCGACGGCTACTCCGGGCTCGTCCTGCCGCTCGTGGTGACGGGCTGCGGCATCTCCCTCGCGATGCCCGCGGCGCAGAGCGCGGCGATGGCGGCGCTGCCCCGCGAGGCGGTCGGGATCGCGTCCGGCATCTACAGCATGAACCGCCAGCTCGGCGGCGCCGCCGGTGTCGCCGTTCTCGGATCGGTGTTCACGGCGGCCGGCGGTTACACCGGTGACGGATTCGCGCGGGCACTCGCCGGCTGCGGCGTACTGTCGTTGCTCGGGGCGGTCTCGGGGCTTGCCGTCGCGGCTCGCCGTCGTACCGGCGAGCATGTCACGACGAAGGTGGTGGAAGGGGTCCGATGAACCTCGAGGAGGAGTTCGCGCAGCATCGGGGCGAGTTGGTGGCGCACTGCTACCGGATGCTCGGCTCGTTGCACGACGCCGAGGACGCGGTCCAGGAGACGTACCTGCGCGCCTGGCGTGGTCACGCGGACTTCGAGCACCGTTCGACGGTCCGGACCTGGCTGTACCGGATCGCCACCAACGTGTGCCTGAACCTCCTGCAGCACAGCAGCCGGCGGGTCGTCCCGTCGGCGCTCGGTGCCCCGGGCAACGATCCGGACGACTTGCACGCCCACGCACTCGAGGTGCCCTGGCTGGAGCCGTTCCCGGACCAGCTGCTCGGGGCCGACCCTGCCACGGTCGTCGGCGACCGGCAGAGCCTGCGGCTGGCGATGGTTGCCGCGATGCAACATCTGCCGCCGCGACAGCGCGCCGTACTGATCCTGCGCGAGGTGCTCACCTGGCCGGCCGCGGATGTCGCGTCGATGCTCGACACCACGACGGCCGCGGTGAACAGCTCGCTGCAACGGGCACGGGCCGAGCTGGCCCGGCTGCGGCCGCGTGAGGAGGAGCTGAGCGAGCCGCACGAACCGTTGCGGCGGGCGTTGCTCGACCAGTTCCAGGCCGCGATGGAGAGCAAGGACCTGGTCGTCCTGGAAGGGCTCTTCGCCGAGAACGCGCGCTGGGAGATGCCGCCGATCCCGGACTGGTTCAGCGGGCGTGTCGACGTACTGCGCCTGCTCGACTCGAAACTGCAGCCGGGTCCGGACCGGCGCGTCCTGGTCGAGACGTCGGCGAACGGCCAGCCGGCGTTCGCGCTCTACATCCGCGGCGCGGACGGCCAGTTCCACGCGCACTCCATCAAGGTGCTGACGCTGGCGAAGGACGCCGTGTCGGCCGTGATGGGTTTCCACCAACCTGCTCTTTTCCCAGCCTTCGGGCTGCCTCTGATCCATGGGAGATCTTGATGTCTTTGGCAACTACTCTGCGGGAACTGCACGTTCCCGGGACTCCGCTCGTCGTACCGAACGCCTGGGACGCGGCGTCGGCCCGGCTCGTCGAGGCGGCCGGGTTCCCCGCGGTCGCGACCAGCAGCAACGCGACGGCTGCCGTGCTCGGGTACGACGACGGCGAGCACGCACCGGTCGAGGACGTGCTGACCGCGGCGGCCCGGATCGCGCGCGCCGTTTCCGTCCCGGTCACGGTCGACTTCGAACGCGGGTACCGGCTGGCGCCGGCCGAGCTGGTGGAGCGCTTCGCCGCCACCGGAGCCGTCGGGCTGAATCTCGAGGACTCCGACCCGGCGACCGGGCAGCTGGTCGATCCGGCCGAGCAGGCCGACTTCCTGGCCGCGGTGCGGGCCGCGGCGGGCGACGCGCTGGTGATCAACGCCCGGACCGACGCGTTCCTCCGGCAGGCCGGTACCGCGGAGGAGCAGGTCGAGACCACGCTCGACCGCGCCGCGCGGTACCTGGACGCCGGCGCCGACTGCGTCTACCCGATCGGTACCGGCGACCTGGACGTGATCGCGACACTCGCCACGCAGATCGACGGCCCGGTGAACGTCGCCTACGGGCAGGGCGCACATTCGGTCGCCGATTACGCGACGCGCGGCGTGGCCCGGGTCAGCTTCGGACCGATGTTCCAGCGGCACCTGTACGGAATGTTCGCCGGAAGCGTACTTCCCGCGCTGCAAGCGGACCGGAATCCGTTTGCCGGATGACCTCTGGCCAGGCCCTGTGTGTAATCCACGGGATCGGGTACTACGGGCTAGGTAGTGGAAGGCAACCATCGACAGAACGGGGAAAGACGATGGGCATGTTCGACAACATGAAGGACAAGGCCGGCGATCTGGTCAACGAGCACGGCGACAAGGTCGACGAGGGGCTGGACAAGGCGTCGGAGTTCGCCGACGAGAAGACCGGCGGGAAGTACGGCGACAAGATCGACCAGGGCAGGGACATGGCCGGGGACCAACTGGACAACCTGGACGGCCAGAACGACGACCTCCGGGACGACCAGCAGCAGCCCTGACCGACCCCGCGCATTTGGTGGGTCAGCCCGCGAAGTACGGGGTTCTGCACCGTGAATACGGGTGTCGAACCCCCGATTCGACTGGCTGACCCACCAAAGCGTCGTGCCGCGCTCAGCCGGCGATTGTCCAGGTGTACGGCGACCCGGCGACCAGAGACACCTCCTCGCGCCGATCTCCGTGCCGTAGTACGACGATGGTGTCCCGGTCAGCCGTGAGTACGGCGGTGGCGGCGTCCGGGGTCCAGCTGAGATCGACCCCGATCCCGCCCCGCGCGCGGAGCCCGGTGATCGAGCCCTCCGGCCACGCGTCGGGACGGGCCGGGAAGATCTCGAGCTCGCCCGTGTGGCTCTGCAACAGCATCTCGGCGATCCCGGCCGTCGCGCCGAAGTTCCCGTCGATCTGGAAGGGCGGGTGCGCGCAGAACAGGTTCGGGTACAGGCCCGATCCGTCGCCGACGTAGTCGGTGCCCGAGTCGCCCGCGGGCGTGAGCAGTTCGCGGACCAAGCGGTGCGCGGCGGCACCGTCACGAAGCCTTGCCCACAAGGAGATTCGCCACGCCAGCGACCAGCCGGTGCTCTTGTCGCCGCGCAGCTCCAGCGTGCGGGCGGCGGCGGCCGCGAGTTCCGGCGTACCGTCCGGGGTGATCTGGTCGCCGGGGTGCAGGCCGATCAGGTGCGAGGTGTGGCGGTGCTGCGGCTCGGCCTCGGGGAGGTCGTCGAGCCATTCCTGGAGTTGCCCTCGGCCACCGACCTTCGGGTCGGGGATCCGTTTGCGGGCAGCAATCAGCTCGTCGATCAGCTGGTCGGTGAGGGCGAGTTCGGCCGCGGTCTGCGCGCAGCGGTCGAACAGATCGGCGATCAGCGAGAGGTCCATCGTGGCGGAGGTCGTGACCGAGGCAGGCTTGCCGTCGGCGGCGACGTACTCGTTCTCCGGCGACGTGGAGGGTGCTGTTCCGAGCGTGCCATCCGGGAGCTCGATCAGCCAGTCGAGGCAGAACTCGGCGGCGCCACGCAGTACCGGCCAGACGTCGCGGAGGTACTCGCGGTCGCCGGTGAACGCGTAGTGGTCCCAGAGGTGGCGGCACAGCCAGACGCCGGCCATCGGCCAGTTCGACCACTTCGGGTTGCCGTCGACAGGCGCGGTCCAGCACCACGCATCCGCGTTGTGGTGCGCGGTCCAGCCGCGAGCGCCGTACAGGACCTCTGCCGTACGCCGTCCCGCGTGGGCGAGCTCGCCGACGTACCTGAGCAGGGGCTCGTGGCACTCGGAGAGGGAGGTGGTTTCGGCGGGCCAGTAGTTCATCTCGGTGTTGATGTTGACCGTGTAGTTGCTGCTCCACGGCGGCTGCAGGTGCTCGTTCCAGATCCCCTGCAGGTTCGTCGGCAGACCGCCGGGACGGGAGCTGGAGAGCATCAGGTAGCGCCCGAAGTTGTAGATCAGCGCGGCAAGCGCCGGGTCGTCGCCTGCTTCCACGAGCCTGCGATCGGTGGTCAGGTCCACAGTCGACGGAAGGGTGAGGACCGAACGGCGGAAGAGTTCCTGATAGTCGCCGACGTGCTCATCCCGAAGCTGGTCGGCGCCGCGGGCGAGGGCGGCGCGGACGAGAGCGCCCGCCGTCTCCCGGCATTCCTCCCGGGTGCGGACCGGCGCGACCTGCGGTCCCTCGTAGCCGGTGGCCGTGGATAGTACGACGAACACCTCAGTCGCGTTGCTGACGGCAAGCGCTTCGCCGGTCGACGCGAGGGCTCCGTCCGTGTGCACCCGCAGTACGGCGGCCGCGTTCATCCCGCGGTCGTCGCCGTCGGAGTACTGGATCGGCTCGGCTGCGTTCCCGTGGGGCGGGGCGACGGACGACGGGCAGGTCGCTAGCAGCGCTAGGCCGTTGTCGCCGAGGGCTTCCGTGGCGGCGCGGAGCTGGGAGGTAAAGCTGAGCGTCACACTCAGCGGTTGGGAAGCGCCCAGACGTAGGATCAATACCTGCGCCGGCGCGCTCACGTAGACCTCCTGCCACACCTCGGCACCGTCGATCTCGTACTCGGCGCGGGCGATCGCGGTGTCCAGGTCGAGCCTCCGCCGGTACTTCGTGACCTCGCCGCCGGACCCGAAGTCGAGCAGCAGGTCGCCGAGCGGGAGGTACGCCTGCGAGTGACCGCTGTGGAACCCGTGAGCGAGCTCCTCGGCCGTCCGTACGTCGCCTTCCGCCACCGCCGCCCGTACGCGTTCCACCGCGGCCGAGCCGACCTGGCCGATCGGTGTCGCCAGCCGGCGCGTCGTCTCCGGGCTGCCCGACCAGCAGGTCTCGTCGTTGAGCGCGATCCGGTCCTGCCCCGTGCCGCCGAACCACATCGCCCCGATCCGGCCGTTGCCGAGCGGGAGCGCCTCGAGCCAGTTCGCCGCGGGAGCGTCGTAGGTCAGCTCGGTGGCGGCGGCAGTGATCCGATCTCTCATGCGGTGATCCTCTCCCGGCCACCGACCGGCCCGCGACCGGGGGTCCGGCAGTTGGGCAGGACGCCCGCCGGGCTCAGGCGGCTTTCGCGAACTGGGTCGCGTAGAGATCGGCGTACAGGCCGCCGCGGGCGATGAGCTCGTCGTGCGTGCCGCGTTCCTGGATGCGCCCCTCGTCGAGGACCAGGATGACGTCGGCGTTGCGAATCGTCGAGAGGCGGTGCGCGATCACGAGCGACGTCCGGCCGGCCAGGGCGTTCGCGAGCGCGGCCTGGACGGCGGCCTCGGACTCGGAGTCGAGGTGTGCGGTCGCCTCGTCGAGGATCACGATCGACGGCGACTTGAGCAGCAACCGGGCGATGGCGAGCCGCTGGCGTTCACCACCGGACAGGCGGTATCCGCGATCGCCGACCACGGTGTCGAGACCGTCCGGCAGGCTGTCGACGAGCGTGGCGATCTGCGCGGCCTCGAGGGCGTCGTGCAGCTCGTCGTCGGTCGCGTCCGGGCGGGCCAGGAGCAGGTTCGCGCGGATCGTGTCGTGGTACATGTGCGAGTCCTGCGTGACGACTCCGATCGCCGCGCGCAGCGAGCTCTGGGTGACGTCGCGTACGTCGTGACCGCCGACCAGCACGGCTCCGCCCGTTGCGTCGTACATCCGGGAAACGAGCGACGACAGCGTGGACTTCCCGGCGCCGGACGGCCCGACGACGGCGACCATCTGCCCGGGCTGCACCGTGAAGGTGACGTCCTTGAGAACTTCTTCCCCGGTCTCCGCCGACAGCGTCGCGACCGACTCGAGCGAGGCGAGCGACACCTCCTCGGCGGACGGATAGTGGAACGACACGTGGTCGAACGCGATCGACGGTTCGGCGGTGGCCGGGAGCTCCTTCGCGTCCTTGCGGTCGGCAACCATCGGCGCGAGGTCGAGGACCTCGAGCACACGCTCGAAGCTGACCAGCGTCGTCATGATGTCGACCTGGATGTTGGACAGTGCCGTCAGCGGTCCGTAGAGCCGGTTCAGGTACGCCGTCAGCGCGACGACCGTGCCGATGCCGAGCATGCCCTCGACGGCGAAGACCCCGCCGACGCCGTACACGAGCGCGACCGCGAGCGCGGCGACGAGGGTCAGCGAGACGCGGAAGATGCCGGCGTACATCGAGGTGGTGACGCCGATGTCGCGGACCCGGGCGGCCTTGCCGGCGAAATCGCGGGACGAGTCCTGGGTGCGGCCGAAGACCTTGGCGAGCATCGCACCGGCGACGTTGAAGCGCTCGGTCATGGTCTGCGCCATCGTTGCGTTCAGCCGGTAGGTCTCCGCCGTTGCCTCGCGCAACCTGCCGGCGAGCAGCCGGGCCGGGATCACGAACAGCGGGAGGACGACGAGGGCGAGCAGGGTGATCTGCCACGACATCACGAACATCGCGGCGAGCACGAGCGTGACGCTGAGGAGATTGCTGACCACGTTCGACAGCGTGGAGGTGAACGCCTGCTGCGCGCCGAGCACGTCGCCGTTCAGCCGCTGGATGAGCGCGCCGGTCTGCGTGCGGCTGAAGAACGCGACGGGCAACTGCTGGACATGGTCGAAGACGGCGGTGCGCAGGTCGTAGACGAGACCTTCGCCGATCCGCGCCGAGAACCAGCGCTGGGCGAGGATGATCGCACCGCTCGCGAGCGCGAGGCCGGCGACGACGAGGGCCAGCCACACGACCACGTCGGCGTGGCCGGGCACGATGCCCTGGTCGATGATCGCGCGGAACAACAGCGGGGTGGCGGCGCCGGCGGCGGCCTCGAACACGACGAGCACCAGGAAGACGGCCAGGTAGCCGCGGTACGGGCGGGCGAAGCCGAGGATCCGGCGCAGGGTGCCCGCGGAGAGCTTGTGGTGACGGACGGAGGAGTCTTTCAGCAGCGAGCGCATCGCGCGTCCGCCGCCGCCTCCCCCGCCCGGGAATCCGGAGATCTGTGACATGCAGATCCTTTCCGTCGGAGGACAAGGTATACTGAGGTTAACTCACTATGAGCCAACCTCACAAGATCCCGGTTCGTTCCCTACCGACCGGCGGACGACCACTAGGCTCTCCCCCATGCATGCTCCCGATGACCCCGCCGAGCAGATCGCGGCGCTGCTGGACGGGATCGTCCGGCAGCAGCGGCGGGCGTCGCGGGAAGGCTTCGGGGAGAGCGTCACGCACGGGCAGTTCCGGGTACTGCGGACGCTCGACAAGGCGGACGAGCCGCTGCGACTGAGCGAGCTCGCGGCCCGGCTCGGGATCGTGCCGCGCTCGGCGACGTCGGTCGTGGACGACCTGGAGGCGGCCGGGCTGGTCGCGCGTCAGCCGGATCCGCACGACCGGCGGGCGACGCTGGTGGACCTGACCCCGGACGGGCGGCAGATCCTGACCACCCTGCGACAGAACCGCCGCGACATCATGGTCAGCCAGCTGGCTCGGCTGAGCGCGGCAGAACAGAAAACGCTCATCCACTTACTGCAACGGCTCGCGGAGGATCGGGAATGACCAACAGGCAGCCTCCGGTCCGGCAGTCCCGGCCGGTGCTGACGTTCGTGGGCGTGGGCTTCGTCGTGGTCGGGCTGATCATCAGCGCGTTCTTCCTGCAGGACCTGCTGCGTGCGATCCCGTCCTCACCGGCGCGGGTCGACGGCCGGTCGATCGCCCTCGACGGCGTCGGTCTGACGATCTTCTCGACATCCAAGGACGCCGCGGGGAGCTGTACGGCGACGGATGCGCAAGGCGGGCCGATCGCGCTGCAGAAGCCGACGCGGCACGAGCAGTGGGACGCCGGCGACGCGCTGTACTACGTCGTCGCACACTCGGTCGAGAAGGTGCCCGCGCAGACCGTCGAGGTCCGGTGCACCGACCCGGACACGTCGTACTTCGTGGGGAAACGGCACACAGCGGACGTGTTCCTGAAGCCGGCGCTTTCCGCGCTGGGAGCGTTCTTCGTGCCGGCGGTCATCGGTGCGGCACTGATCACCGTCGACCAACTCCGCCGCCGGAGGGCCCGCCGTTTCGTGGGTTGACGTCCGAGCTGCAGGGTTTGCGACCGGGATCCCGAACGCAAACCCTGCAGCTCATGGGCTTACCCACGACAGGCGCAGCGCTGGGTCAGGCCTTCTTGAGGTGGGCGATCATGCCGTCGAGGTCCTCGACCAACCGGTTGGGGCGGACCAGGTGGCCGCCCGGCTCCTCGTGGGCGGTGAAGGGGATGTTGGCCTTGTCCAGGGCCGCGCGGAACTCGCGGTGGCCGGCCAGGACCTGGGTCTCGTTGGCGTAGTCGAACGGGTCGGGGCTCGGGCTGGTACCGGCAACCAGGAAGATCCGCTTGCCGCGGTACCGCTCGAGGTTCTCCATGGGGTTGTCGGCGGTCACCCGCTTCTCGTCCCACAGCGGCGCGCCGTAGATCGTGCCGCCGGCCAGCTCCACGGCTGCCGAGGACACGTTCGCCCAATGGACGACCAGACCCGCGTCGCGGCGGACGCTGGCGGGGCCCGAGTGCGAGCTGACGGAGGCGAAGTGGCCGTAGTACTTCGCCGTGTACTTGAGCGCGCCGAAGCCGCCCATCGAGAAGCCGGCCACGGCGCGGCCGGCGAACTCGCCGTACGTCCGGAAGTTGGCGTCGACCCACGGGATCAGCTGGTTGATGTGGAAGCTCTCCCAGTTGCGGGGGCCGGCGTTGCTGTTGACCGGGTTCGAGTACCAGCCGGCCTTGCCGCCGTCCGGCATCACCACGATGATCGGCTTGCCCGCCGTCAGGTCGCGGATGCGGAGGTGGTCGAACGCCATGAAGTCCTGGTTGCCGCCGTGCAGCAGGTACACGACGGGGTACGTGCGTCCGCTGCTGTGGTAGTCGCTCGGCAACAGGACGTTGACGGCCGGGGCCCAACCGATCTGGTCGGTCCGGAACCGGTAGTACCACATCCGCGGATCGTCTTCGTTCCGCTCGGTGATGTGCAGGCCGAATCCGTCGCCGGCCGCGTTGGCGGCGGCGGAAGTGGCCAGAATGGTGCCGGCGCCGAGGCCGGCGGCGACGGTCAGCCCGCCGGCGGCCTTCAGCATCGTGCGCCGGGTGGGGCGTGGTGCGCTCACCATGATCTCCTGAGGAGTAAGGGACAGAAGTATCACCGTCGGTGACGGTGACGATCTAAGTTAGTAGCATAACTTTGGGGTCAGACCCGCAGAGGAGCGTTGTGACAGCGAATCCGCCTCGCCGGAAGACCGGCGGCCGCCAGGCGCAGATCAGCATCGCGGACATCGAGCGGGAGGGCCTGCGGCTCGGTCTCCCGAACCTGACCGTGAACGGCGTCGCGACCGCGCTCGGCGTCAGCCCGACCGCGCTGTACCGGCACGTCGACGGCAAGGTCGGGCTCGAGGCGCTGATCGGTGAGGCGATCCTGCGCGACCTGCACATCGTCGACGACCCCGACGACGGCGTCGAGGCGCACCTGCTGTCGTTCGCGCGGCAGCTGCACGCCTTCGTCATCGATCACCCGGGACTCGCGGCGTACCTGCAGGGGCTGTTCCCGCGGGGCGAATCCGGGGTCCGGTTGCAGCGGGAGGCGATCGAGGCGCTCGGGCGGCGCGGTTACAGCCCGGCCGGCGCCGCGCTGATGTCCGGGACGGTCGCGTCGCTCGCGATCAACCTGACGGCGGCCGAGGAACGGCACCGCCCGTACGTCGACGGTCCGCTGCGGCGTGAACTGGACAAGGTGTACGCGTTGCTCGCCACGGACGAGCTGCTGCGTGCCGCGCACCTGGAACTCCCGCAGATCACGTCCGAGCCGTACTTCCGGATGGTGATGACCGGTTGCATCCGCGGCCTCGTCGCGGCCGCTCCGCCGAACCGCCCGGTACTCGACATTCTCACCGACCTCGGCCTGGAGGAGTAGCCCGCGTCAGTGATCGGCGCGGTCGGTGAAGAAGCGGGCCGGGTTCCCGGCGGCTCGGGGGTTCGACGCGATCCAGGTGGCGAAGGACTCCGGATGACGGCGTTCGAGTTCGTCCAGGTAGGCACGGCGTACGTCGGCCATCGCCTGCCGGCGGTCGGCGGACGTCGTCCGCTCGAGCTGGGTGAAGCTCCGTCGCCAGGCGAGGCACAGCTCTTCGTCGGTCAGCTCGCCGACGCTGCGGATCACGGCGGGGAGGTACTTCGGCATCGGCCATTCCTCGTCCTGGTGTTTCTGGACCACGTGCTTCGATGCCTTGGGCAACCTGAGCGACGGCCGGTGCCGGGGCTGCGCCGGCCGCTCCGCGGGTCCCGAACGCAGCCAGCCGAGGACCGGCGGGGAGACTCCGACGATCAGCAGGAGCAGCGTCACCGTCCGGGCCCCGATCGCGGCGGCGTACCCGCAGACCGACAGCACGCACAGTCCGCCGATCACGCCGCCACGGGGCACCATCCGGAGCAGGTCGGCGTTCGGCAGGTCACGACCCAGGCCGACGCTGAGACAGATCGCCCCGATGGTGAACGCGGCGACCAGGAACGCCGCGAGATTCGTCGCCGGTGACACGAACACCAGCGACGCAAGCACCCCGATCGTGGCCAGCAGTCCCACGGCTGCCCGCCAGATCCGCACGTACCGCAGCCCGACGCCCACCATGCTCACCCAGTGCCCATCGCCCGGTCTACCAACCGGTCAGATCTCCAGTGTGACTCGCATCTGCCCCGCGATGAAGACCACAGCAGCCGCCTTCCCACCAGTTCGCCGTGGTGACCCGATCGGCGGAACAGGTCGCGCTCGATGCGTTGACGTGCAACCGGTTGCATGCTGGAATCACGGGCATGACGCGTCTCGCCATCGCCGGTGCCGCCCATCCGCATGTGGCCTACGTGACCGCGGAGGTCGATCGGGGTGACGGGTACGAACTGGTCGCGGTGGCGGACCCGGACCGCGCGACCGCCGAGAAGTGGGCCGCGCCGTACGGCGCCCAGGTGTTCACCGATCACCAGGAGATGCTGCGCGCGGCCGCGCCCGACGTGGTGATGGTCGCCGGGATCTACGGCGACCGCGGTCAGGTGGTCGTCGACGCGCTCGACGCCGGCAGTCACGTGATCGCCGACAAGCCGCTGTGCACGACCCTCGAGGACCTCGACGCGATCACCGAGGCCGCGGACCGCACCGGACGCCACGTGACCGTGCTCCTGGAGAAGCGCTACTACCCCGTCACCCTCGCGGCCCGGGAGATCTCCGGCCGGCTCGGCACGATCCACGGCGTGACGTCGTCCGGACCGCACAAACTCAACCGCCCGACCCGGCCGGCCTGGTTCTTCGAGCGGCCCCGGTACGGCGGCCTGCTGAACGACCTCGCCGTCCACGACATCGACGCGGGCCTGCTCTTCACCGGCCTGACCAGCGGGACCGTCAGCGGCGTTGTCGTGGACGGCCTGTACGGCGTCGCGACGCTGAGCGGCCCCGGCGCGCTGATCACCGCCGGAGTCGACTGGCTGACGCCGGCCGGCTCACCGGTGCACGGCGACTACCGGATGAAGCTCGTCGGCACCGCCGGCACGGCCGAGCTGCTCTGGGCCCGCAACCGCCTCGTCCTCACCACGACCGACTCGGCGCCGCACGACGTACCGCTGCCGGCCGGGTACCGCCCCGCCGAGCTCCCACTCCAGGCGCTTGCCGCGGGCAACGAGCCGGACATCACCACCGCCCGCGGCCTGCTGGCCACCCGGCTCGCGCTGCTCGCGCAGCAGTCCGCCGATCAGGGCGGCGTACCGATCGCCTGGACCACCGCCTGATTCACCGCCTGAACCACTGACCGAAGAGAGGTTCTATGCGTTTCGCACTGATCGGCGCCGGCGTGATCGGCACCGTGCACGCCCGCCTCGTCGAAGCCCTCGGCGACGACGGCGTCCTGGCCGCAGTGGTCGACCGGGACGTCGACCGGGCCGGCAAGATCGTCGCGCAGTACGGCGGCCGCGCCTACGCGACACCGGCCGAGGCGTACGCCGCGGAGGAGCTCGACGCGGTCTCGATCTGCCTGCCGAGCGCGCTGCACGCCGACACCGCCGTGGAAGCGCTCGAGGCGGGCAAGCACGTGATCATCGAGAAGCCGGTGGACATCACGCTCGCCGCGGCGGACCGGGTGATCAGGGCGCAGCAGGAGACCGGCGGCACCGTGTCGGTGATCAGCCAGCGTCGTTTCCAGCCACCGGTCACGCAGATCCGGACGGCGATCGACACCGGCGCCCTCGGCCGTGTGACGTCCGGGATCGCCGAGTCGGCGTTCTTCCGGCCGCAGTCGTACTACGACGGCGACGGCTGGCGCGGCACGCTCGCGATCGACGGCGGCGGCGCCCTGATGAACCAGGGCATCCACGCGCTCGACCTGCTGGTGTGGATGCTCGGCCGCCCGGTGCAGGTCACCGCGCAGACAGGCAGGCTCGCCCACGAAGGCATCGAGGTCGAGGACCTCGCGAGCGCCTCGATCCTGTTCGAGAGCGGCGCGATCGGGCTGACGCTCGCCAGTACGGCGGCCTTCCCGGGGCGCCCGGTCCGGCTGACGATCCACGGCGATCAAGGCACCGCGGTGCTCGACGACGACGAGCTGGCGTACTTCGCCGCGGCGAACGCCGAGCAACCGGAGGCGCCGGTGCTGGACGGGCCGGACGGCTGGGCGCCGACCGAGCTCGCGCACCTCGCGCAGTACCGCGACTTCGTCGCCGCCGTCCGCGAAGGCCGTCCGCCGGGGGTGACGCTCGAGGACGGGCGGCGGTCGCTGGCCACGGTGCTTGCCGTGTACGAGTCCGCCCGCTCCGGGCGCCCGGTCGAGTTGGAGGACTGACCATGTCGCTGCGCGTCGCTCTGGTCGGCACCGAGAACAGCCATGCCGACCACATCGTGGAGCACCTGAACGCCGACCCGGTGGACGGCACCGCGCGGATCGTCGCGCTCGTCGGCGCCGACGACGAACGCAATCGCAAGCTCGCCGCGATGGGCGGGATCACGCAAGTGGTCCCGACGTCCGCCGAGCTGCTCGGCAGCGTCGACGCGCTGATCGTCACCAACCGGGACGGCGCGCTGCATCGCGAGCACGCCGTACCGTTCCTCGAGGCCGGTGTTCCGGTGTGGGTCGACAAGCCACTGGCCGCGAGTACGGCGGATGCGCGAGCGATCCTCGACGCGGCCCAGCGCGGCGGTACGCAGGTCACGTCGTACTCCGCGGTGCGGTGGGTGGCGGACGCGGACGCACTCGCCGCGGAAGAGGTCGGTGAGCTGCAGACGGTCACGGTCACCGGACCGGCCGATCCGGACAGCGAGTACAGCGGGATCTTCTTCTACGGGATCCACTGCGCCGACCTCGCCCAGCGGCTCGCGCCGGGCGAGCCAGGTCCGGTCGCGGTCGATCGGGTCGGGTCGACGGTCGTCGTTCGGTACACCTGTGGCGGCGTGCTGGTGACGTTGCAGTTGGTGAAGCCGACCGACACCGGGCGCGTACCGTTCCACGCCGAGCTCGTCGGGCGGACCGGGGTCGTCAGCCGCGACGTACAGCTCGACTCGGAGTACGTCGTTCCGGGCCTGAAGGTCTTCCTGCAGATGCTCGAAACAGGTGATCAGCCGCTGGACGACGCCACGATGCTGGCCCCGATCACGGTGCTGGAGCAGGTGTAGCAAGCCCTCACATGCTTCATACCTGTGCCGTTCCACCGGTATGAACAAGTACGAGCGACGAGTGGCCGGTGCCGACTGGGATGCGGTGACGGGCGAGGTGAACGACCTCGGCTGCGCGTTGCTGCCGCAGTTGCTGACGCCGGCTGAGGCTGCGCGGATCGCCGGGTTGTACGACGACGTACGGCGGTTCCGGGCGACGATCGACATGGCGCGGCATCGGTTCGGCGAGGGGCAGTACAGGTACTTCGACCAGCCGTTCCCGGAGGCGGTGGACGCGCTGCGACAGGCGTTGTACCCGCGGCTGCTGCCGATCGCGCGGGACTGGTACGCGAAGCTCGGGCGGGAGGCCGAGTGGCCGGACACGCTCGACGAATGGCTGGACGTGTGCCACCGGGCGGGTCAGACGCGACCGACGCCGATTCTGCTGCGTTACGGCGCGGGCGACTGGAACGCGCTGCACCGGGATCTGTACGGCGACAAGGTGTTCCCATTGCAGGTCGTGATCAACCTGAACGACCCCGGCATCGATCACACCGGTGGCGAGTTCCTGCTGGTCGAGCAGCGGCCGCGGGCGCAGTCGCGGGGTACGTCGACGCTTATCCCACAGGGCCACGGCCTGGTCTTCACGACCCGCGACCGGCCGGTGAAGTCCGCGCGCGGCTGGTCGGCCGCACCTGTACGGCACGGTGTGTCCGCGATCCGCTCAGGACAGCGCCATACCCTCGGTCTCGTCTTCCACGACGCGAAGTGACTACTCCCCTGTTGCCAGCGCGGAGCAGATGTCCCACGCGGCCTGCTGGAGAAGGGCTGCGGTGTCCGCGGCAAGACCCTTGACCGGTACGTCGACCCCCACCGGGTCCTCGTTCAGCAACGCGATCAGGAACACGCACGCCGCGAGATAGCTGCCCGCGAGCGCCGGGTGGCTGTTGTCCGCGTCGTGCAGCGCGGGTTCGTCGTACTGGCTGAGGAACCGTTCCCAGACCATCCCGACCGGGACGAGCGTCGCACCGAGCTCCGCCGCGGCACCGCCGTACGCGTCGGTGAGCGCCTGCTGCGTCTCGGGAGCGTTCCGCCGGGCCCAGGTCAGGTAGAACGCCGTACGGGCACCGGCCGCGGTGATCGCTTCGCCGAAGTCGCGCGCGCTGTCGCGGAAGCGGTCCGGGTTCTTGATCGGCAACGTGCTCTGCTCCTGCAGTACGACGGTGTCGAATCCGCCGGTCGCGAGCGCGTCGAGTGCCTTGCCGGCGTTGAGGTGCTGCCGGAGCGACGCACCGCCGGCGGAGATCAGTTTGTGCTCGAGCTCGATGCCGCGCGCACCGGCCAGGCCCTTGAGCAGCCCGGGCAGGTTGTTCCGCGAGGTGAAGCTGTTCCCGACGAAGAGAATTCGCACGACACGGACGGTACTACTCCCCCGACCCGGCCGCTGGAGTGCACTATGTCCTCGCAAGTTCGACGCGGGGAGACGTACATGAAGAATGTGTGGCTGGAGTTCAAGGCGTTCGCGCTCGGCGGCAACATGCTCGACCTGGCGCTCGGTTTCATCATCGGCGCCGCGTTCGCCGCGGTGGTGGAGAGCCTGGCCGGGAACGTGCTGATGCAACTGGTGGCGGCGATCTTCGGGGAGCCGGACTTCAGCGGCCTGATCCTGCGCCTCAACGGTGCCGAGATCAAGTACGGTGCGTTCCTGACCGACCTGCTCGCGTTCGTGCTGCTCGGCGCCGTCCTGTTCGCGCTGGTGAAGCTGTTGAAGAAGGCCGGTCTCGGCAACTTCCGCGCCCAGGGCCAGGCCGAGTGCCCGTACTGCAAGGAGTTCGTCTCCGTCGACGCGATCAAGTGCAAGTGGTGCACGGCGGACATCGACCCGGCGCAGGTCGAGGAAGAGGACGCCGCCCTGCTCGCACAGCGGAAGCCGCGGACGGAATCGGTTTGACCGCCGCACGTGGCGGGTTGTTGGCTGGCGGGGTGAGCGAACTTCGGATCGTGCCCGTCGACGACGACGCGACGCTGCTGGACTGGCAGCGGGTGCACAACGAGATCATCCCGACGGCGCCGCTGTCGGTCGAGGAGATCCGCGAGCGCCTGACGCGAAACCTGCTCGAGGTGGCGTACGACGGTGACGCGCTGGTCGGATGCTCCACGGTCCGGCCGCCGTCGGACGAGACCTCGGCCGCGGTGGTGATCGCCCGGGTGCTGCCGGCGTACCGGCGGCGTGGATTCGGCGAGGCGATCTACCAGCACTGCCTGGCCCGCGGGCGCGAGCTGGGTGACGGCATCGAGACGCACATCCTCAGCAGCAACGAGGACGGGCTGCGGTTCGCGAAGAAACACGGGTTCGTCGAGGTCGAGACCTACCTGCTGCCGGGCGACACGATTCCGTTCGTCGAACTACGTCTGGGTGAGTGACTGATGCGCTTCTCGATCAACATTCCGAACTTCGGGGACTTCGCCGACGCCCGCACGGTCGCGCGGGTCGCGGCCGCGGCCGAGGAGGCCGGCTGGGACGGGTTGTTCCTGTGGGACCACGTGGTGCACAGCAAGGAGCAGCGACGCGGGCAGCCGTTCGGCGACCCGTGGATGCTGATGACGGCGGCCGCGCTGGCGACGTCGCGGATCAAGCTCGGTCCGCTGGTGACGCCGATCGCGCGGCGGCGGCCCGAGCAGCTCGCGCGGCAGGTCGCGACGCTGGACGGGCTGAGCGGCGGCAGGGTGATCTTCGGCGCCGGGCTCGGCGGGCCGATCGACGACGAGTTCGGCAGCTTCGGCGACGAGATCGATCCGAAGGTGCTGGCCGAGCGGCTGGACGAGGGGCTCGACCTGCTGGCGGCGTACTGGTCCGGCGAGCGGGTGAACCACTCGGGCAAGCACTACGCGGCCGCGGACGTGGAGTTGCTGCCGGCAACCGTTCAGCGGCCGCGGCCACCGGTCTGGATCGCCGGCTACTGGCCGCGGAAGGCCCCGATGCGCCGCGCCGCTCGCTGGGACGGCGCGGTCCCGCTGTTCGCGAGCGCCAACCACGGCGAGGCCCCGCCGGTCGAGGAGCTGCGGGACCTGGTCGGTTTCCTCCAGGAGCAGCGCGGCGACGTGAGTACGCCGTACGACGTGATCGTCGGCGGGATGAGCCCGGCCGACCCGGCCCGCTCCCGCGCGCTGATCGAACCACTCGCCGAGGCCGGCGCGACCTGGTGGGACGAGCGCCAACTGATCACGGGCGACGACTTCTACCGTCTCACCCCCATCCTCCACCGCATCGAACAAGGCCCGCCCGCCCTCGGGTAGGTCCGGAAACTAAGCTGTTCCGCATGAGTGACGACCATCCGTCCTGTTGTGCGCCTGCGCGGACCGGGATACCGCTGTCTCGCCCGGCGCCGGTACCCGCCGGGGGTGGGGAGCACGGGATCGAGCAGGTTGTGCTCAGTGGTGGCGTGTTCGCGATGGGTAACAGCAACGGCGACGAGAACGCCGGCGACGGTGAGACGCCGGTGCACGAGGTCGAGGTCGCGCCGTACAGCATCGACGCGACCAGCGTGACCAACGCGGACTTCGCGCGGTTCGTCGACGCGACCGGCTACCGCACCGAGGCGGAGATCTTCGGGTACTCCGCGGTGTTCCATCTCGCGCTCGCCGCCGACCCGGACGAGCTGATGGGCCCGGCGTCCGGGACGCCCTGGTGGGCCGGTGTCCGCGGCGCCGACTGGCGGCACCCGGGCGGCTCGCGCTCGGACCTCGACGGTCTCGACGACCATCCGGTCGTCCATGTGAGCTGGAACGACGCCGTCGCGTACTGCAAGTGGGCGGGGCGGCGCCTGCCCACCGAGGCGGAGTGGGAGTACGCCGCCCGCGGCGGTCGCGAGGGCGCGCGCTACCCGTGGGGCGACGAGCTGATCGGCGACGACGGGCAGTGGCGGTGCAACATCTGGCAGGGCGAGTTCCCGCGGTCCAACACCGAGGAGGACGGGTATCTGACCACCGCCCCGGTGCGTACCTTCCAGCCCAACGGCTTCGGGATGTGGCAGATGGTCGGCAACGTCTGGGAGTGGTGCGAGGACTGGTTCGGCCCGCGGTACTACAAGTTCTCCCCCGCGCAGGACCCGACCGGTCCGTCGCTCGGCGCGGCCCGGGTGATGCGCGGCGGCTCGTACCTCTGCCACGACTCGTACTGCAACCGCTACCGCAACGCCGCCCGCTCGTCGAACACGCCCGAGTCCTCGATGGGCAACGCCGGCTTCCGTACGGTGAGCCTCACGCGTCCTGCGTGACGGCCGAACGCCGCAGTCCCGGCGTACTGGCGGCGACCGCGGCCACCGCCGCGACGCACAGCAGCGCACCGGAGGCGAGTGATGCGACCGGCGAGGTGAGCTGCGCGACCACGCCGCCGCGGAGGTTGCCGAGGTCCGGGCCGGCCTGACCGACGATCTGCTCGGCGGCGCTGACCCGGCCGAGCAACTCGGTCGGCGTGTGGAGCTGGACGATCGTTCCGCGGGACACGACGGCGACCGTGTCCGCGGCACCGGCGATCGCGAGGCACCCGAACGCCAGCCACGCCGCCGGGGAGAACGCGAACAACAGCAACGCGATCCCCCACGCGGCCGAACCGCACAGCATCACCAGGCCGTGCCTCGGCAGCCGCGTGAACGTCCCGGAGAACAACGACGCCGCGACGCCGCCGACGGCGATCGCGGTCAGGAACAACCCGAGAGTCCGCGGATTGTTGCCGAACCGCTCCGCGTTGATCACCGGGAACAAGCTGATCGGCATCGACAGCACGGTCGCGGCGAGATCGGTGATCAACGCGCCGCGGATCACCGGCGTCGCCATCACGAACGTCAGCCCGTCCCACACTCCACGCAGTCCCGGCTTCGCGGTCGTCTCGATCTGCATCCGCGGCAGGCCGAGCACGCCGTACAGCGCGGCCAGGAAGCTCAGCGCGTCGATCAGGTAGCAGACGCCGACGCCCCAGGCGCCGACGATCACGCCGCCGATCGCCGGACCGAGCAGCATCGCGCCCTGGAACCCGATCCGGTTCAGCGCGAGCCCCGCGGCCAACTGGTCACGCGACAACAGCTTCGGCAACACGGTCCGCGCCACCGGGCCGGCGGTCGCGCCGAACGATGCCTGCACGGCGACCAGCGCCAGCAGGACGCCCACCGGAACCGGGCCGGTCACCAGCTGGCCCGCCATCACACTCGCGACGAGCAGCTGACCGAGGGTGGTGACCAGGTAGATCCGGCGCCGTTCGAACCGGTCGACGAGAGTGCCCGCGAACAGGCCGAGCACGATCAGCGGCAACGCCTGCGCCAGTCCGACCGCGCCGGTCCAGGCGGGGCTCGACGTCTGGTCCCAGACCTGGAACATCACCGCGACGAAGGTCAACTGACCGCCGAATCCGGACAGCACCTGCCCGATCCACAACCGCCGGTACGTCGGCACCCGCAGCGGACCCAGGTCGATGAGCGCGCGCTTCACTGCTGCTTCCCGAGCTTCTCCGCGATGCGGTCGTGGAAGCTCTTCCGGACCAGAGCCGCCTCGACGTCCCGCACGACCTGACTCATCGGGTAGGGCAGCTCGGCCTCGAGTTCGGCGATCGCCGCTTCGGTCGCCCGCCATTCCGCGGCCAGCAGGTCGACGAGCTTCTTGGACTTCGCAGTGAGCGTGACCTGCTTGCTCCGCGCATCCGCTCCCGGCACCGTCCGGACGAGTCCGGCGGTCCTCATCGCGGACACTTTCTGGCTGAGCGCCGAATGCGTCCGCCCGAGCGCATCCGCCAGCTCGGTGATCGTCATCGGCCCCCGGAAGTGCAACTGCAGCAGCTCGCGCACGTACGTCGGCTTCAGCCCGGTGATCTCACGATCGGTGTAGATCCGCCCGATCTCCGCATCCATCCGGCCCAACAGCTCATGCAACGGCCGCCACAAACTCTGCTCGGTGGGATCCTCCATTGCGGCATCATAACAGCACTTATATAAGCACTGTTACATCTGTGCTCTGGTCAGGTGCGGTGCGCCGCGCAATGGTCGCGGCGGCGGTGGCGGCGGAGAGGAGGCTGATGACGGCGAGGGTCGCGAAGCCGTAGCGGGTGTCGGAGTGGCCTGTGACGACCGCGGCGATCAGCATCACGAGCACGGTGGCGGCGAGGCCGTAGCCGTTGGCGATGCCGAAGGCGTGGCCGACCCGCGACGCGTCGACCGAGGTCATCAGCAGCGACCGCGTGGCGATCCGCGACTGGCCGAAGAGGAACGCGCCCAGCAGTACGAATCCCATCAGTGCGGGTACGCCGAAGAGCGGCTGCAACGCCAGCAATGCGCTGCAGATCAGGAATCCCCCGATCGCCAGCCTCAGGTCCCCGAAGCGCATCGCGGACCGGCGGTAGGCGGCCGCGGCGAGCAGGAATCCTGCTCCACCCAGCGCATCGACCACACCGAGGACGGCCGGCCCGCGCTGCCACTCCCCGACGAGCAGCACGGGCAGCAGTGCGTTGAAGACCGTCACGACGACGAGTCCCTGTCCGAACAGCACCGCGAGCGGGACGAGCGGCAGCCTGCGCACGAGCACCGTACCGCCCTCGACGACTGCTGCCGTCGCGTTCAGCCTCCCCTTGCCCACGAAGTACACGAGTACGCCGGACAGCACGAACGTGACGGCGTTGAACGTGAAGAGCGGCATCGGACCGAAGTACTGCAGGGCCACACCCCCGACCCCCGCGGACAGGAGCATGCCGGACTGCAGCGCGATCTCGTAGTGCGCGTTGAAGCGACGGAGTTGCGCAGTCGGGACCCGTTCGCGGATCAGCGCCGCGCTCGCCGGGGTGAACTGCGCAGCGAGCACGGCGAGCGCGAAGTTGGTCGCGTAGACGAGCGACTGCTGCGACGCCCCGACCGCAAGGCCGATCGGCAACGCGAGAGCGGCAGCGGCGCTGAACACGTCGCACAGCACCCACAGCCGGCGCCGGTCGAAGCGGTCGGCGAGACGGCCGAAGTACGGCGAGAGCACGGCCTGCGGGACGGCGACGGCGATGAAGAGCCAGCCGACGTCGAGCATCGAGCCCTGCGCCCGGACCAGCAGCAACGCGGCGCCGAGCAACTGGATGTTGTTGCCGAGGGACGTGATGAAGGCTGCCGGCAGCAGCAACTGTGGTCGCGAAGTCACCTGGTGAACGGTGCCAGCAAAACCTGACAACTCATGGCAGTGATCTTCGCCTCTGGTGACTGCTGTGTGGGCGGTTGATGGATTCTGGGTTGTCTTGCGAGCGCAGCGATCTGCAGCTCGACAGGAGGTGTCGCGCGGCTGGGTAGTGCACGTACGCGCGATCGCGAGTGGGTGTACACCGTCTCACGGTGCTCTACCTGTCGAGCCGCCGATCCGCCGCCACCCGGTAACACAACCACCCGGAGGGTGTCAGCTGAAGGACGGGCTGGTGGCCTTCGGGATGAGGAGTTTGGGAGCGGTGGTCAGGCCGACGGACCAGATGTCCAGGGTGTTGCCGGCGGTGCGGATCGGGTAGAGCAGGGTCGCGTTGCCCTGCCAGACCGGCTGGTCGTCGATGGAGCGGGTCTCGGGTGGATGCGTGCTGCGGCGGGTCGCGAGGTCGAGGACGGCGAGGCGCCAGACGCCGTTGCTCACCTTCTCCTTGTACGCGATCCGCCGCCCGTCGGGCGAGAGCGACGGGCACTCGACGTTCTCCGCGATCGCAGTACCGCGGTACGAGCGGTAGTCAGCCTCGACCAGGTACGTCTTCCCCTTGCTGGCCATGGTGACGTAGAACTTGTTGCCATCAGCACCGAACGTGATTCCCCAGTAGTTCACGTCCGCGGCGAAGTACCGCTTCCCGTCGACGAAGACCGCCAGCTCTTCGACGGACTTCAGGAGCTTCCCGGTGTCCACCTCGTACAGCCCGGTGCGGGTCGAGAACCCCGTGGCAGCGTACGAGTCGCCGCTGACGAACAGCGTCCAGTTCACGATCCGTCCGTCCGGCGAGACCCGCGCCCGGCTCGGCGTTCCGGGGAGCGTCTCGCGATGCCGTTCCCGGAGGTTCGCGTCCAGCACGATCAGCTCGGTCAACGGCGGCAGCGATCCGGCCTTCAACCGCAGGCAGACCGCCGTACCGCGCGCCGCGGCGAACCGGTCGCACCGCAGCTCACCCACCCTGCGCACCGAGCCCTCAGGGCCCGCAGAGCCGATCGGTACGGCGGCCAGCTTGCCGGAATCCGGTCCGTCCGCGAGGTTCCGGAAGAACAGCGTCCTGCCGTCCAGCCCCATCGGTTGCCCCGTGACAACCGGTACGGCGTTCTCTGCGGCGCCACCGTCGCGGGCCTGGACGACGTACGTGATCGCCCCGCCGACGAGCGCGAAGACCCCGATCGCGACAACGAGCAGCCGGCGTTTCATCGGCGTACCTCCAAGGGTTTGAAGACGGCGGCGGCGATCGTCACCGCCGACAGCGCGACGGTGATCGCGAGAATCGCGGGACGGAGGTCCCAGAGCGTCCAGAGCAGGCCGACGGTGACGGCCGCGGCCATCCGCGCGAGGGCCTGGCCGGTCTGCAGTACGGCGAGACCGCTGGCGCGGAGGTTCTCGGGCAGCAGCGGGCCGACCGCCGCGGGAAGTACCCCGTCCGTCGCAGCGTAGAAGATGCCGTGGAGGGCGAGGACCAACCACCAGGAGCCGATCGGTCCGCAGACGATCAGCAGCGCCAGGACGAGAGCGACGTGACCGCCGAGAAAGACCTTCCAGCGGCCGATCCGGTCGCCGAGGCGGCCGAGCGGGATCGCCAGCAGGAGGAACGTGCCCGCGCTGCCCAACGGGAGCAGGGGAAACAGACTGGTCTCGATCTCCCAGCGTCGTTGTACGGCGAGGTAGACGAAGGAGTCGGTGATCGTGAAGAGGCCGAGCGCCGCAGCCCACACACAGCATCGGCGGAAGTTCGGGTCCTTCAGCAACCCCAGGACCGGCAGCCGGACCCGAGCGGGCGCGGGCGGTGGCGACTGGTCGCGCACGAAGGCGGTCAGGACGATGACGCCGCAGGTGGCCAGAGCGAAGCTGGTGACGAAGACCGAGTTGTAGTCGTTGAGGCTTGCCCACAGGACCGCCGTGGCCACCAGTGGACCCAGGAAGGCGCCGACGGTGTCCAGTGCCCGGTGAACTCCGAACGAGCGGCCCATCGTCTCTGGCTCGCTGCTCAACGAGATCAGCGCGTCCCGCGGCGCGGTCCGGATGCCCTTCCCGGCGCGGTCGACCGCGAGTACCGCGCCGATCGCCGGCACCGTGGATCCGGCGGCCAGGAAGCCGAGCTTCGAGATCGCCGAGAGCGCGTAGCCGACGCCGGCGACGGTCTTCAACCGCCGCCAGCGATCGGCCACGTGTCCGCCGGCCAGCCGTAGTACCGCGGTCGCCCCGGCGTACAGGCCGTCGAGCAGCCCGAACTGCAGCGGATTCAGCCCGAGCCCGAAGACCAGGTACAGCGGCAGGATCGCGGTCACCATCTCGGCCGAGACGTCGGTCACCAAACTGACGATGCCGAGGGCAACCACATTCCCCGGGACCCGCCGCAGCGGCGCGGACCGGAGCGGGCCGACGGACGCGAGGTACATCAGTGGCAGGTGTACGTCGGGCTGCTGTCCAGGACGTCTCCGTCCAGGCCGATCAGCTGGGTGGCGAACGTGGTGTCGGTCATCGACAGCTTCAGCACGCCGAAGTCCTCGATGATCTTCGCGGTCGCCGGATGCGCGGCGTGCACCGGGTAGAGCGGCGCGCCGCCCATGCCGCCGATGATCTGGACCGGTCCGTTCGGGTCACGGTCGCCGTCGGCGTTCTGCGGCACGAACCGCTCGTAGTGGTGGTCGTGCCCGTTCATCACCAGGTCGGCCTTCGCCGCCACGAGCGTTTCCCACAACGGGGCAGCGCCTTCCTGGTCGCCGTGGTCGCCGGAGCTGTAGCGCGGGTGGTGGTAGTACGCCGCGATACAGCCCTTGGTGTTGTTCGCAAGGTCCTGCTTCAACCAGGTGAGCTGCTCCGGCTCGGCGAGACCCGACTCCTTGACGAAGTCGTTCGAGTCGAGGGCGATGAAGTGCCAGTTGCCCTGGTTCCAGCTGTAGTAGTTCTTGCCCTGCGGGGTCGCGATCGACCCGAAGTAGTCGTGGTAGCCCTTGAACGGGATGTCGTCGTACGTCTCGTGGTTGCCGGGGCTCGGGTGGGTGATGTTCTTGAACCTCCCCCACGTCTTCGCATAGTAGTTCTGGAAGTCCGAGAGGTGCGCGTCGTCGTACTGGTTGTCGCCCATCGTGATCACGGCGGCCGGGTTCATCGCCTCGACCAGGTTCGCGGTCTTGGGGTGGATGCAGTCCGGGTCGGACGCCGTACAGCGGTCCGCGATGTCACCGGCGGCGGCGAGGACGAAGCTGTCGGTCCCGCCGGCGCTGGTCGTGACCGTGATCGGCGCGGTCGCCGCGGACACGTTCCCGGCCAGGTCGCGGGCGCGCACCGAGTACTGGTACGCCGTGTTCGCGGTCAGGCCGGTGTCGTTGTACTGCGTGCCCGGCGTCGTCGCAACGACGGTGCCGTTGCGGAGTACGTCGTACCCGCTCACGCCGACGTTGTCGGTCGAGGCGGTCCAGCCGAGCGCGACCGAGGTGGCGGTCACGGCGGTGCTCTTCAGGCCGGTCGGGACGGTTGGCGCCTCGGTGTCTCCGGTTGAGTCGGTGGTGCCGTAGACCTGGAGTTCCCAGAGCGAGTAGCCGTACGGCGTGCCTCGCTGGGTGCCGACGAGCCGGACGTACCGGCCGTGCGCCTGCAGGCCGGTCAGGTCGTCGGTCGCACCGTTGCCGTCGGTCACCTCCTTGACGGTGCTGAAGTTGGTGCCGTCGTCGGACACCTCGATCCGGTACGACTTCGCGTACGCGACCTCCCAGTTCAGGGTGACGCGGCCGACGGTGGCCGGCTGGCCCAGATCGACGCGGATCCACTGCGGGTCGGATCCTTCGGCACTGGCCCAGCGGGTCGACGTGCTGCCGTCGACCGCCTTTGCCGCGGTCAGGGTGTCGTCCTCGATGCTCGAGGCAACGACCGGTTGGCCCTGCGACAGCAGGGTGTCGGCGAACGGCTGAGCACCGGCGGCGGAACCACCGAGCGCGGCGAGCAGACCGACGGGGAGCACCAGCGCGAGCAGGCGCAATCTCATGAGATACCTCCGGGGGCGCGGAGCTTGAATTGTTAGGAAGGTTACCTAACAGTGGATGGTAGGTAAAGCCCTCACTTTCGTCATATACGCCGCCTGCATCAACTCTGCCCAGAAGATTCATTGGACGGGCGGCGGCGCGGCTGGTTGGCTCGGGAGCATGGATCTGCGCACCTTGGGACGTACCGGAATCGAGCTCAGCCCCGTCGGATTCGGCTGCTGGGCGATCGGCGGACCGTTCAGCAACCCGGCCGGAGAGCCCCTGGGCTGGGGCGTCGTCGACGACGAGGAGTCCGTCCGGGCGATCCGGCGGGCCGTCGAGCTCGGCGTGACCTTCTTCGACACCGCCGACGTGTACGGCGCCGGCCACAGCGAACGGGTTCTCGGGAAGGCCCTCGCCGGGATCCGCGACCAAGTGGTGATCGCGACCAAGTGGGGCAACACGTTCGACGAGTCGACCCGGGTCATGCACCACCAGGACGCGACACCGGAGTACGTCCACAAGGCCGTCCGGGCGTCGCTCGAGCGGCTCGGGACGGACTATCTGGACCTCTACCAGCTGCACTTCGACACGACCGACGAGATCGCGCTGCCGCTCCGCGAGGCCTGCGAGGAACTCGTCCGCGAAGGACTGATCCGCGGCTACGCGTGGAGCACCGACACGCTGCACAGCGCGGAACTGTTCGCGCAGGGCGAGCACTGCGCGGCGGTCCAGCACGAGGCGAGCGTCCTGCACGACGCGCCGGACTTCTTCGCGCTGTGCGAACGCGAGGACCTGGCCAGCATCAACCGGACACCGTTGGGGATGGGGATCCTCGGCCGGCGCAACGCGAGCACACCGGCCACCGGCGCGGACATCCGCACGCTGCCGCCGTCCTGGTTGCGGTACTTCGACGAAGGCGGCGTCCCCGCTCCGGAATGGTGGGAGAAGGTGACCGCCATCCGCGACGTCCTACAGAGCGACGGGCGGACCCTGGCGCAGGGCGCGCTGGCGTGGCTGTGGGCCCGGAGCCCGCGGACCGTGCCGATCCCCGGCTTCCGCACGGTCGCACAGGCCGAGGAGAACGCCCGCGCGATGGAGTTCGGGCCACTGACCGAGGAACAGGTCCAGGAGATCGCCAAGCTCCTGCAGTGAATCCCTACACAGTGAATCCCCAGGCAGCCGTTGGGTACTGCGAGGGTAACCAATCCTCGAGAGGATGACGGCTGATGCGAGTGACCATCGACCGTGGCCGGAACCACGGCGTCAGAATGCGGAGACCCGGCCGATCGCTGCTCGCCGGCGCCGGTCTGGCGGCAGCCGGGATCGGTACCGGCATGCTCGTCGAGTACCTGCTCGATCCCGACCGCGGGCGGGCGCGGCGGGCCCGGATGCGGGACCAGTCGGCGCACACCACGCACCGGATGACCGACAGCCTGAACGGGATGTCCCACGACGTCGCGAACCGCAGCCGGGGCGTGGCGATGGGGATGCGGTACCGCGTCGCGGGCCGCTCGGCGGACGACGCCGTACTGCACGACCGGGTGCGGGCGGAGCTGGGGCGGCACGTGAGTCATCCGCATGCGCTGCAGGTGCGCGTGGACGCCGGTGTCGTGACGCTCACCGGTGACGTGCTGGCGGCCGAGGAGCATTCGGCCCGGCGCGGCGTCAAGCGGATCCCCGGCGTGAAAGGCGTCCACGCCCAGTGGACGGTGCACGACGAGCCAGGCGACGTGCCGACGCTCCAGGGCAAACCCACCTCACGCTCCAAGAGCTGACCCAGTTCGGGACCAGGCCCGGCGCTCGCCCTGAGCGCCGGGCCTTGCCGTGGCCGTTGTTTATCGATATACCTACGTCATGCGCGGCGACAGAAGCAGGTCAGGCGAGGGTCGTACCTCGGAGGACCAGCCGCGCGGGTACGACGATCTCCTGCGGCCCACCGACCGGCCGGCCGTTGATCTGAGCCGTCATCAGCGAGGTGATGGTGTCGGCGAGGACCTCGTGACCCGGGTTCACCGTGGACAGCGCCGGCACCAGGAACGCCGCCTCGTCGATGTCGTCGAAGCCGATCACCTGGACGTCGTCCGGCACCCGCAGCCCGGCGTCCGCGAGCGCCCGCAGCGCACCCATCGCGACCACATCGGTCAGCCCGAACACCGCGTCGAACGCGACCCCGCGCTCGCGCAGCCCCCGGATCGCGTCGTACCCGTCCTGCAGGCCGAACGAGCAGCGGACGTTCAGCTCCCGGTCGACCGGCACACCGGCCTCGGTGTGCGCGAGCGTGTACCCCTCGGCGCGGAGCGCGGGCATGGTGGCCGAGCCGTCCGGGTCGCCGCCGATCATCGCCACCCGGCGGGCGCCCGTGGCCAGCAGGTGCCCGACCGCCTGCCGGGCGCCGTCGACGTTGTCCATCATCACGTGGTCGAAGCGCGACGGCAGCGCCCGCTCCCCGATCATCACCACCGGCGCGTCGGTGCGGAGCTGGCCGAGCTCGGCCGGGTCGATGTCGACCACGCTGAGGATCAGACCGTCGTACATCCGCAGCCGCGAGAACGCGACGGCCTCCATCTCCCCCTCGCGGCTGGCGCCGGTGCGTTCGGTGACGACCCGCAGCCCGTGCACCTCGAAGCGGTCGGCCAGCCGGCCGGCGAGCTGCCCGAAGTACGGGCGCTCCAGTTCGGGTACGGCGAGACCGACGACACCGGTGCGCCCGGCGCGCAGGTGCCGGGCGGCCAGGTTGACCTGGTACCCGAGCTCACCGATCGTCGCCAGCACCCGCTCACGGGTCTCGGCGCCCACCCGCGGCCGGCCGTTGATCACGTTCGACACGGTCATCGTCGAGACCCCGGCCGCCCGCGCGACATCAGCCATCGTCACCACGGTCGAGGGCTTTCCCATGCGGACCACTGTAAAGAGTAAGGAGCACTCCGTGCCTCAAGCATCGTCGTCCCGGGTCGTGATCGATCTCGACGTACCGGGTCCCACCATCAACCGGCACCTGTACGGTCACTTCGCCGAGCACCTCGGGCGGTGCATCTACGGCGGGTTCTACGTCGGCGAGGACTCACCGATCCCGAACGAGGGCGGCATCCGGCTCGACGTGGTGGAGGCGCTGCGGGCGCTGGACATCCCGAACCTGCGCTGGCCGGGCGGTTGCTTCGCGGACGAGTACCACTGGAAGGACGGCATCGGGCCGAAGGCGGACCGGCCGTCGATGGTGAACACGCACTGGGGCAACGTCGAGGAGAACAACCACTTCGGCACCCACGAGTTCATGGCGTTGTGCGAGCTGCTCGGCGCCGCGCCGTACGTGAACGGGAACGTCGGCAGCGGGACCGTGCGGGAGATGAGCGAGTGGGTCGAGTACCTGACCCGCGAGGGCGACAGCCCGATGGTGCGGCTGCGCAAGGCCAACGGGCGCGACGAGCCGTGGCAGGTCCCGTTCTGGGGCATCGGCAACGAGGCCTGGGGCTGCGGCGGGAACCTGCGGGCGGAGGCGTACGCCGACCTCGCCCGGCGGTACGCCACGTTCCTGAAGGACCACGGCGACAACAAGCTGTACCGGATCGCGGCCGGCGCGTCGGACGACGACCTGGCGTGGACCGAGGCGTTGCTCAAGGCGGTCAGCTGCCTCGGCTGCGGACGCGAGCCGAAGAACATCTTCCAGGCGATCTCGTTCCACTACTACACGGTCGCCGGAACGTGGGAGCACAAGGGCAGCGCGACCGAGTTCGACCTCGACGAGTACTACCGGACGCTGTCGAAGGCGCAGGGTGTGGAGCGGGTGATCCGCGCGCATTCCTCGCTGATGGACGCGTACGACCCGGAGCGCAAGATCGGTCTGGTGCTGGACGAGTGGGGCACCTGGTGGGACGTCGAGCCGGGCACGAACCCGGGCTTCCTGTACCAGCAGAACGCGATGCGCGACGCGTTGGTGGCGAGCCTGCACTTCGACGTGTTCCACCGGCACGCGGAGCGGCTGGTGATGGCGAACATCGCGCAGACCGTGAACGTGTTGCAGGCAATGTTGCTCACGGACGACAGTGACACAGGCGGTGGGCTGGTGCGAACCCCGACGTACCACGTGTTCGAGATGAACAAGGGCCACCAGGACGCGACGGCGGTGCCGGTGCATGTGGTCGAGCAGCCGACGTACGAGCTGGATGGTACGGCGATGGAGTTGGTGTCGGCGTCCGCGTCGGTGAAGGACGGGCGGGCACTGGTGTCGGTCAGCAACCTCGATCCGGTGGCGGCGGCGGACGTCGTACTCGATCTGCGGGGCGCGTCGGTGCGGGAGACGGCGGGACGGTTGCTGACGGCATCGAAACCGCAGGCTTACAACACGGTCGGCGATCCGGATGCGGTGGCTCCGGTTCCGCTCGTCGTGGAACCGGAGCCGCGCGGCCTGCGGGTGACGTTGCCGCCGCACTCGTTCGCTACGGTCAGCTTGGTTTTGTGACCGGTCCTCTCACCGCGATCTGGAACTCGTGCACCCAGTTGGCCGGGTTGTCCGGGTCGAACTCCAGGGTGACCTCGCGGGCGTAGCCCTGGCTGCGGTAGCCGTTGTCCTCGATCCAGCGGGCCAGAGTCTGCATGCTGCGGTCGGCCTCCATCATGTCGCCCTGGTGCACGATGGTCGCCGCCTGCGTGAGCTCGGGCAGTTCCCGCTGGTCGAGGTCGGCGGGCGGCACGGCCTCGACGGGTACGGCGGCATGGACGCGGATCGTGTCGTTCTCGGCGTCCTCGTAGTACGCGACCGGTGAACCGCACGGCTGCACGCCGGCCATGCCGAGGCGTTCGAAGAGCTGGCCGAACAGCGGCTGGATCACCGGGCCGATGTCCGCACCGTCGTAGCTCGGTGAGATCGCGGACAGCTCGGCGACCCGGATCGGGGCGATGCGCTTCAGGACGACGTCGTCGGTGGGCATATGACCTTCCCTCTCGATGAGCCGGAGCCTCGCCTCGACGCTGGTCAGCCGGGCCGTACTGCGGGCGAGCTCGTCCTCGAGCTGGGCCTGCCGCAACCGCAGCATGCCGCGCAACTCCTCCGCCGACAGCTTCGCGTCGAGGATCTCGCCCACCTGCTGCAGGCTGAAGCCGAGATCCTTGAGCGCGATGATGCGGTTCAGGCGGCTGAACTGGTCGGCCGAGTAGAACCGGTACCCGGTCGCCTCGTCGACGACAGCCGGCCGGAGCAGCCCGAGGGCGTCGTAGTGCCGCAGCATCCGCGCCGACACCTGACCGAACGCCGCGAAGTCTCCGATGGTGAACATGCCGCCACCTTCCGGCTTGACACTGTGTGAAGGTCAAGTGTGAAGGTTGCGCGAGGGTCGCGGGGATCAGGTGGAGATGCGGGCGCGGCGGTCGCGGATGGTGGCGAGCGTCAGGGCGGTGGCCACCAGGGCGACGCCGCCGGCGCCGAAGCCGGTGACCAGGATGGTGCGACTGTCCAGCCGGGCGTCGCACTGCATCGGCGTGATGCCCTCGTTCGGCCGGAAGACCGAGCCGCAGCCGTCGCCACCCGCATGCACGGGGCGGACGGCGAGCACCACCCCGACGACCAGCAGAACCGTGCCCACCGCGCCGAGGATCTTGTTCAGCACCGGCCGTCCTCTCGGGCGCCGGGGCGCACATCAGCCAGGACCGACCCCACGTGTCTGGTCAGCACCCACATCCGCACGGTCTCGCTCCCTGGCCGTCATCAGAAGATTGGTCGGTAAGATTTGATCAAATCTAACGCAGCTAGCAGCCTGCGCTGAAGTTGGGAACCGCCTCGTGGTGGAATCTTCACTCAGTTCTAACGCCGGACCTGCGGCGAGAGCGCGACCACACACGTTCAGGTGACCGTGGCGACCAGGGAACCGATCGCCCGGCCGTGGGCGACGTCGGCGAGGGCCCGGTCGACGGCATCGAACGAGACGACCGTCGTGTGCGCGGCCACCGGCAGGCGGGCGACCAGGCGGAACAGCTCCTCACCGTCGCGGCGGGTGTTGGACGTGACGCTGCGCAGATCGCGCTCGTGGAAGAGATGCCGCTCGTAGTTCAGCACCGGTACGTCGGACAGATGGATGCCGGCCACCGCCACCGTCCCACCAGCTCTGACCGCTTCCAGCGCGAACGGGACCACATCACCGGCCGGCGCGAACACAATCGCCGAGTCCAGCCCCACCGGCGGCCGCTCCGCGGTCTCGCCCACGAACACGGCGCCCAACTCACGGGCGAGCGCCCGGTTCCGCTCGCCGCGGGTCATCACGTACAGCTCGGCGCCCTGGGCAGCGGCCAACTGGGCGGTGAGATGGGCGCTCGACCCGAACCCGTAGATCCCGAGCCGGCCGCCCGGCGGCAGGTTCGCGCGGAGCAGTGCGCGATAGCCGATGATCCCGGCACACAGGAACGGAACGAGCTCCGCGGCGAGGCGATCCGTCGGCAACGCGTAGGCATAGTCCTGCGGCACCACGGCGTACTCCGCGAATCCCCCGTCGGCGTCCCACCCGGTGTACGTCGAGCGCGGGCAGAGGTTCTCGGACCCGCGACGGCAGAACTCGCACACGCCGCAGGTCCCGCGCAACCAGGCGATCCCGACCCGGTCCCCGACCGCGAACCGCCCCGCCGCCGTACCGCGACCGACCACGGCGCCGACCACCTGATGCCCCGGCACGACGCCCGGCCGCTTCGGAGTCAGGTCCCCCTCGGCCAGATGCAGGTCTGTGCGGCAGATCCCGCACGCCTCGACCTTCACGAGTACTTCGCCGGCGCCGGGCTCCGGGACGGTACGGCGTACGCGCCGCAGCGGACCGTCGTCGATCGGCCCTGGAGGATCCACTGCCCACGCCTGCATCTGGTCCATGCTCCATCATGCGACGCGCTGGAGTGCCTTCTCCCGGCGCTCGGCGACCTTGGACCCGGACTCGCGGCGGGCCATCCGGCGCAGTACGACGGGAGCGAGCAGCAGGCCCGCGACCGCCCAGAGACCGAGCATCGCGGCGGTCTCGAGATTCCGCCAGGACTCACCGACCTCGACCACCACTGTTTCCGCGGGCAGCAGCGCGGACCGCATGCCCAGACCCATCCAGTAGACCGGTGTGAGTTGCCCGATCCACTGCAGCCAGTCGGGTAGGGCGGTGATCGGGTAGAAGATGCCGGAGATCGCGATCAGTCCGAGCATCGGCAGCTGGATCAGTCCCTGGGAGCGCGCGGTGGTGAAGACCGAGCCGAGGATCGCGCCGATCGGCAGCGTCGCGAGCAGCCCGAGCAGCAGTACCCACACGAGCGTCAGCCAGTGCGCCGATCCGAGGGCGATGCCGTCGACGAGGAACAGGCCCGGGACCACCAGGATCGTCAGGTCGACGAGCAGGCCGCCCGCGACCGACACGACCTTTCCGACGAGGTAGCCGACCATGCCGTTCGGCAAGGACTTGGCACGGAGCAAGGTGCCGTCCTCGCGGTCGGCCGTGAGCTGCTGACTCATGCTGACCATGCCCATCGCGGCGTTCATCCCGAGGATGCTGGGCAGCGCGAGCGCGCCGAGCAGGAACCCGGTGGAGCCGAAGTCGCGATGCCGCAGGAAGAACAGCGCGACCAGCATCAGCACCGGCCAGAGGAAGTGACTGACCAGCTCGGGACCGTTGGTGAAGGACTGCCGCAGCTCGATCAGTCCCCGCCGCCAGCCCGCCCTCACGACTGGTCCCGTTCGCGTGCGTGTTCGCGGACGAGTGTGAGATAGGCGTCCTCGAGGGAGGCGCGGCGTACTTCGAGGTCGCCGAGCGCGTCGCCGTACGTCGAGAACAGGCCGCGAACGAGCGCGGTCGAGTCGGTCGTCGACCGGCGGAACGGCTCCCCGTCGACCGTCCAGCGCACGTCGTCCTCCCCCGCGATCAGCCGGGTGAGCTGCGCGGTGCTGCCGGACGCGATGATGCGTCCCGCGGCGAGGACGAGAATGCGGTGCGCGAGTTTGCTCGCCTCATCGAGGTCGTGGGTGGTCAGCAGGATCGTGGTGCCGAGGTCGTCCGCGAGCCGGCGTACCAGGTCGTGGAACTCGTACCGCGCTTCGGGATCGAACCCGACGGTCGGCTCGTCGAGGAACAGTACGTCGGGGCGGCCAACGATTCCGATCGCGACATCGAGCCGGCGACGCTGCCCGCCGGACAGCGTCTTGATCTTCTGCCCGGCGGCCGCGGTCAGACCGACCACGTCGAGCAGTTCGCCGGTCGGCCACGGGCGTCGGGTCGTCGGCGTGGAGTACGGCGCGTAGTACGTGCCGAGGTGCTGGAGGAGTTCGTGGACGCGCCAGTTGCCGTGGTCGCGCCAGGACTGCAGCACGATGCCGATCCGGGAGCGCCAGCGCTCGTCGGCCGCGGCCGGGTCGACGCCTAGGACCTCGACCCGGCCCGCCGAGCGGAGCCGGAAGCCTTCGAGGATCTCGATCGTCGTGCTCTTGCCGGCACCGTTCGGGCCGAGCAGTGCCAGTACCTCGCCGGGGCGCGCGTCGAACGTCACGTCGTGCAGGACATCGGTCTCGCCGTACCGCATCCGGAGCCCGTCAACTGTCAGAACCATGCCGGCGAAGCTACGTTGCGTTCACTCGACCGGCAATCGTCACGCAGTACTGCATGGTCGTTAATTGCCTTAAAACATGGCATTCTGTGCAATGAGGATGCGAGAGAACGCAACTCGTTGCAATGAGCTGACAGTAAACGCGCGGAGGTCGTCGATGCCCGGAGGCAGGCTGAGTCACCAGGACCGGCTCGACATCGCGGCCGGGCTGGAGGCCGGTCTCGGGTACGCCGAGATCGCGCGGCAACTGCAACGCCCGACATCGACGATCACCCGGGAAGTCGCGCGGAACGGCGGCGCGTCCGGCTACCGGGCCGATCACGCGCACTACGCGACCGCGTCCCGCGCGCGGCGCCGGCGACCGGTCTCGCCCGCGGACGGTGTCCGGGCGCTCGATGCGCAGCGGGAGTACGTCGAGCGGTTCGCGGCGATGATGGTCGAGGGCGGCCTGCCGCGGATGGCGTCGCGGGTCCTCGCACTGCTCTACACCTCGGACTCCCGCACCCTCACCGCGGCCGACCTCGTGCAGGAGCTGCGGGTCAGCCCGGCCTCGATCTCCAAGGCGATCGGGTACCTCGAGCGGGTCGGCATGGTGCACCGCGAGCCCGACCCGATCCGCCGCCTCCAGCACTACGTGATCGCCGACGACGTCTGGCTGAAGGCGTGGGAGGTAAGCGCGCGGACCAACGACAGCTGGGCGGACCTCGCGGCCGAGGGGGTCGAGCTGGTCGGCCGTGACACACCTGCGGGCGAGCGGCTCATGCACATGGCGGACTTCTTCCACCGGCTCAGTGAGGACATGTCCGGCGGCGCCGGGTTCCAGGATTGCCTAGCAGTGCTCGCGGTCCTCTGGCAGGCGGATCGGCGGCTCGACGCGAACGAGCTCGCAGCTGCGCTGCACTGGCCGGTCGAGCGGGTGACCGATGCGCTGGACTACGCGGTGAAGAACTCGTCAGGTCAGGATGGTGCGGAGCAGGCGGCGAGTCAGGGTGCCGTCGGCGAGGCCTAGTTCGACGAGGTCGTCGAAGACGCGCTGGTCGGCGGCGGCCGCGCGGATGCCGGCGTCGAGGATCCGTTCGGAGCGGCTGAGCTGGGCGACGAGTGCGGTGTCGCGAAGGTGCCTCGACAGCAGGCGGGACGTGCGGCGACGGTACGGCGTACCGGCGTCCGAGGAACCCGCTCGGAGGGCGTCGGCGATCGCGCGGCCGGCGAGGAGACCGGTCGCGACCGCGTAGTAGATGCCTTCGCCGGTCATCGGATTGATCAGCCCGGCCGCGTCCCCGGCGAGCAGCACCGGGCCGCGCGCCGGGCGCCACGACCAGCCGGCGAGCGGCAGGTGGTGGCCCCACCACGACTCGCCGCCGTCGGTCGCGCCTGGGAGCAGTACTTCGAGGTTCTTCAGCAGGAAGTCTCGCGTGGGGCGGGTCCCGGCGAGCAGTTCGCCGTACCCGACGTTCGACCAGCCGTCGCCGCGGTCGAAGGACCAGGCGTACGACGGTTGCCGGCCAGGGCCGTACGCGATCACCTGACTCGCCGCCCGCGCGGGCGGGGTCGGCGCGTAGCCGCGGATCGCGAGCGCGACCGGACCGGGTTTCGTGCCGAGCTCCCGCCGTACGACGGAATGCGCGCCGTCCGCGCCGACGACGAAGCGCGCGTCCAGATCGTCCACCGCGATCGACCCGGGCCGGATCGCGAGGCTGCGGACCCGGCGGCGGATGAACTGCGCGCCCGCGGCCTGCGCCGCCTCGACGAGCCGATGGTCGAAGACGGTCCGCGGAACCACCCACGTCGGCCGGGACATCTGCCGGTCCACACCGACCTCACCACGGTTGAGCACGAAGCGCCGTACCGGCGTCCAGTCGTCGAGGATCCCGGTGACACCGACACCGGCGAGCAGATCGAGAACGTGCGGCGCGATGCCGTCCCCACATGCCTTGTCCCGCGGGAACTCGTGCCGATCCAGCAGCAGCACCGACAAACCCGGATCCGCCGCCAACACCCCCAACGCCGCCGAAGCCCCCGCCGGCCCGGCACCGACCACAATCACATCCCACATCCCACCCAGTCTCGCAGCTCCAGGTAGCGCGTGCGCGACCCTGTGGCGGGCCTTCAGCGCACTGTGCTCGCGCGCTGGGATCCCTAGCGTCAGCAGGGACTCCGAGGAGGACCGATGAAACTACTTCTGGTGCTGGCGCTGCTGGGCGCGCCAGTGACTGTGCCGGCCGAGCGGCCACCGATCGAATGGCATCAATGTCGGCTCGACCCGGCCGACGCCGAGGGCGCGGCGCTCGATCAGGCCGGCGCCGAGTGCGGCGAACTGCAGGTGCCCCTCGACTACGGGCAGCCCGACGGGCCGAAGATCACGCTGGCCCTGTCGCGCCTCAAGGCGACGGGCGACCGGATCGGCGCGATGGTGCTGAACGACGGCGGGCCGGGCGGACCCGGGCTGAGCATGCCGTTGCGGTTGCGGCCGGCGATGCGGGAAGCGGGCACGCGGTACGACCTGATCGGACTGGACCCACGGTTCGTAGGACGCAGTACGCCGATCGACTGCAAGCTCCCGTTCTCCGGATGGCCGTGGGCCGGCGGGGCCGACCGATCGACGTTCGAGCGGGTGGAGCTGCAGGTGGCGGACATCGCGGCGCGGTGCGCGGCGAACGCGGGGCGGTATCTGCCGTTCGTGAACACGCGGAACACGGCGCGAGACATCGACCAGGTCCGGATCGCGCTGGGCGAGCGAAAGATCTCGTACCTCGGGTACTCGTACGGCACCTACCTCGGGTCGGTCTACCTGCAGATGTTCCCGGGCCGGACCGATCGGGTCGTCCTCGACGGTCCGCTCGACCCGGAGCAGTACGGTGCGCGCCTGTTGCGCACGGCCGGCCCGGCGAACGAGGCGGCGCTGCGGGGCTGGGCCGCGTGGGCAGCCGCCCGCGACTCGACGTACCACCTGGGGCGCACGTCCGCACAGGTGATGGCATCGGTGGACCGGGTACTGCGGGTCGCGGCGAGCCGGGGGCTGCGGATCGGGAAGCACCGGCTCGACGACGGGACGGTACCGGTGGTCCTGATGGTCCCGTTGGCCGACGACCGGGATGCGGCGCGGGCGACGTACGCCGGATTCGTGAGGACGCTGCTCGCCGCGACGTACGGATCGGTGGAACCGGGGCCGGAGCTGGGCGGCCTCCTCGACGCGTTGCTGACGCCTGCGTCGTCACAGCTGACCAGCGGCCAGATCGCGATCGTGTGCGGGGATCGTGCGGTGCCTCGCGATCGGCAGGTGTACTGGCGGGACATCCAGGCGCATCGACGTACTGAACCGCACTTCGCGTCGCTGACGCGGATGATCTCACCGTGCGCATACTGGCCGGTGCGCCCTCAGGAGCCGCCGACGCAGGTGGCCAACGCGGAGCCGGCACTGATCGTTGCCGCCGACGGAGATCCCCGCACGATCTACCCCAACGCGGCCGCTCTCCGGCAGCACCTGACCGCGGCACGCCTGATCACGGTCCGGAACGCCCGCAAGCACGGAATCTTCGGCGAGTACGGCAACGACTGCGCCGACCGAACGGTGATTGCCTACCTTCTCGACGGACAACTTCCCGCGGATCAAACCTGCTGAAGCGGGTGGTGCCGACCGACAGGAGGTACGCCGGGCCTGTTCAGGTGCCGGGGCGGCGGCCTGGTTTGTTGGGGCGGCGGGCTGGGCGGCGCGGGCGGGAGGTGGGGGTGGGGATGCCGGTCGGGGTGACGGGGCGGGCCTCGTCCAGGTCGACGATCTTGGGGGGTGGGGGGACGAAGAGCGGGATGGTTTCTTCTTCGGCGGCGGGTGCCGGCGGAGGTGGTGGCGGGGGCTCGGCGCGGGCGGCGGATTCTTTGCTCACCCGGGGTGTGGCCGGCCGGGGGCGGACGGCGGGAGCGGCGAGCGGGTGGGATGGGCGGCGGTGCGGGAGCTGGGTGCGCAACTCGATGCCGAGCGCATCGATCAGTTTGCGGCAGGCAACGATCGAGACGGCGACCGCGAACACCGAGCAGGCCGCGAACAGCACCGACTGACCGCCGGCCGACCAGTTCGACGGGTCGGTCCGGATCATCGCGGCGATCATCGCGACCACGATCGCGTTTGTGATGCCGAGGGCAACGGCCAGCCCCACGGTGCGGAGCAGGACCCGCCGCTCCAGCCCGACGTCGTCGGCCGCTGCGACCAGACCGGCGATCAACCCGGCCAGCACCGGCACCGTATAGACGAGCGCGAGCGTGAGGCCTGGGCTGGCAACCAGGTAGAAGATGTCGAACACCACCGCCGTACCGGTCAGCGCGGCGGCGAAACACACCACCATCGGCGGATACGCGCGCACCACCGAGACCGCGTCCGCAGGCACGGTCTTGAACATCCGCAACGCCAACAGCAACAACTCATCCCCTCGTCCTCCCCCATTGTGCAGGTACCCAGCACCCTGAGTGAGATGCCCCACCGAGCGAGTCTTCTCGCCGCAGGGCGCGGTGGATCGGACAGGCTTTGAGTGGACGAGGGTGTGCAGGCGGTGCGCCGGTCCGTCGCAGTTCTGTCTGGCGGCGGACCGGCGGCACCTGGCGCCTCCACTACGACCAAGGCACGCCGGCAGCGGCGGATCAGGCCGCCGGCTGCATCGGCGTCAGTTTCTCGCGGAGATCGTCGAGGATCCGGCGAAGTACCCGGGAGACCTGCATCTGGCTGACGCCGATGTCGTTGCCGATCTCCGACTGGGTCCAGCCTTCGACGAACCGCAGTTGCAGGATCCGGCGGTCCCGCTCGCCCAGGTCGGCGAGCACCGGCTCCAGCATCTCGACCGTCTCCAGCTGATCGATGCTCGCGTCATCGTCATCCGCGACCACGTCCGCCAGCGTCAGCTCGGCGTCCGCCTCCGCCGGACGGTCGAGCGACAGCACGTTGAAGCAGCCTTTCGCCGCCAGTGCCTGCTCGACCTCGGTCACCTCGACGTCGAGATGTTCCGCGAGTTCGGCCGGAGTCGGTTCCCGGTTGAGTTGCTGCTCCAGTTCGGGCAGCTTGTTCGCGATCGTTCCTTGCATCTCCTGCAGCCGGCGTGGAATCCGTACGGTCCAGGCGCAGTCGCGGAAGTACCGCTTGACCTCGCCGCGGATCGTGGGAATCGCAAACCCGATGAACGGTGTGTCCGCTTCCAGCCGATAGTGATGGGCCGCTTTCACCAGCCCCAGATACGCCACCTGCTCCAGGTCGTCGGCCTCGGCGCCCCGGCCGCGAAAGCGGCGCGCGATACCTTTGGCCATCTCCAGATTGAGTTCGACGACCTGTTCGAGTAGTTCCTGCCGCTCGACTTCGTCGGTGCTCGCCGCCCGGCGTTCCATCAGCTCCCGGGTGGCTGCTTCACGGGCGGCCCGATCGGTCGGGGCGCCGCTCCGGGCCGAAGCCCGCTCCATGATGCTCGTGACCATTGGTATGACCTCGCGACTGTCTCGTCACGGCGTGGCACTTCGCTGAACCACGGTCATGCCTGCACTGGGTCTCGTACCCAGCCGGCCGGATCTTATGCATGCCGATTCCCCGGAAATCCGTCACCGACGGCGACCGGATCCGAGCATCGAACGCTCGTTTGACGGGCTCGCGATCACAGGAGGTAAGGGTGCGGACACGGGACCCAAAAGTGTGTACGATGCAGATGCAAGGCCAGATGCACGTGCATATGCCAAGTACGTATGGAAGGTGCAGCCGATGACAGAGATCTACAACGGCATGCCTGGTGACTCGAATACTGAGCTGAGCTGGCGCAAGAGCCAGCGCAGCGGCCCACAGGGCAACTGTGTCGAGGTAGCGAAACTGCCGGACGGCGGCGTCGCGGTGCGCAACTCGCGCTTCGCCGGCGGACCGGCGTTGGTGTTCACGAAGGCCGAGATCGAGGCATTCCTCGGCGGCGTTCAGGATGGCGAGTTCAACTACCTCGTCTGAGCACTACCTAGCAGTTCACAAGCGACACCAGAAGCAAGGGCCCCTTCGCCAGGCGAGTGACGAAGGGGCCCTTTCTTGTGCCTCGGGACCAGCGGCACGACGGCCACGCGGGACCGGTCCGCGCAGACGATCAGCGCCGGCGGGTCGACGTACAAAACCGCCAGGGCCGACTCTCCGGCGAGAGTCGGCCCTGGCGTGCCTGAGGGGCGGGTGAGGACTATTGGACGGTGAGCGGCCAGAGTTGCTCGCTAGGGAGCTCCGAGGCCTTGCCGGTCGCCGCATTGTCAACGGTGATTCGCAATCCGGTGAACTTCGGCGTCATCACCCGCTGGTACCGCGACGCGCGATCCGGCTCGGCGACGTACTCGGCGATCAGGTGGTCGCCCAGCCAGATCCGCACCATCTTCCGTCCTCCTGTTGCTCTGTCGGTGGTCATGGGGCCAAGCTCACGATCGGGTCGCCGTCGAGTTGACGGACGCCGCGCAGCCAGCCCTCGAAGGCCCAGCGCTGCTGCTCGGGGCAACGCGCGACCAGATCCTGGATCTCCCGCTCCGTCAGCTCCTCGGGCGCACGGCCACCCACAACGTCGGCGGTCTGCTCCACAACCTCACTGTCGTAGTCGTTCATCGACTCGGGTTCCCCAACCAGTCAAGCCAACGGGGGGCCGTCGGCGCTCTGTAGGACCGGCCTGCCGGATCACGCGATGTCACGTTTCGCGAGATCTGGCTCACCTTCTGTGCATGAATCAATCATGGCGTCGGCACGCGGCGAATGCAAGCGCCCGATGCACGTGCATCCGCACGTTTTTCATTTCGAGACCACTTCGACCCCGTTCACGCCTGGATCAGACGGGCAGAAGGGCCGGCGAACGGTGTCCGGGGCCGGCTGCGGCCCGTAATATGTACTGACAAAGAGATGAATGTCGCCGCCAGCTAGTCTTACGCTCCGTGATCGTCGATGCGGATCCGAGACTCTTTTGTAAGAACTTCGGCAGATCGGCGACGCAGCGTGCGATGATGTGCTCTCGCGGGTGAGGTTGCCGATGACGATCGCTGGGGCCCCTGGGAGGTGGGTGTGACCGAGTCGGGCGCGCAAAGCGGGCCGACAACGCTGCGCATCATTCTCGGAGGGCACCTTCGCCGGATGCGGGTGGCGGCGGGCATCAGCCGTTCGGACGCGGGGTGGGAGATCCGTTCGTCGGAGTCCAAGATCAGCCGGATGGAGCTGGGGCGCGTCGGCCTCAAGGAGCGCGACGTCGCCGATCTCCTCAAGCTGTACGGCCTGGACGACGACGAGGAGCGCGAGCGGCTGCTGGCCCTCTCGCGGCAGGCGAACGACCCGGGCTGGTGGCACCGCTTCGGCGACGTGCTGCCGAGCTGGTTCCACTCCTATCTCGACCTCGAGGCGTCCGCGCAGCTGATCCGTATCTACGAGCTGCAGTTCGTCCCGGGCCTGCTGCAGACGCGCGACTACATCCGCGCGGTGGTCCAGCTCGGTCGCGGGATGATCCCGGCCGAAGAGGTCGAGCGCCGCATCAGCCTGCGGGTCAACCGGCAGGAAGTGCTGACGCGCCCGGATCCGGTGCGCGTCTGGGCGGTCATCGACGAGGCTGCGCTCCGCCGTCCGATCGGTGGCGGCAAGGTCATCATCGACCAGCTGGACCACCTGATCGAGGCGACCCACATGCCGAACGTCACCCTGCAGGTGGTGCCACTGGCGATCGGTGGTCACGCGGCGGCCGGCGGCTCGTTCAGCATCCTCCGGTTCCCGGAGTCGGACCTGCCGGACACGGTCTACATCGAGCACCTGACGAGCGCGCTGTACCTCGACAAACTCGACGAGCTCGACCAGTACACGGCCGCAATGGAATCGCTGTGCGTCGCAGCACCGCAGCCCGGCAAGACCCGCGACATCCTCACCAGCATCCGCAAGGACTTCGAGGCCTGATCCCAGGGTGCGGCGACACCGCTCGAGGGCGCGCCAGTCGTACGGGTGTCCCTAATCAGTACCTGCGGGCGTCATCACATGGCGGTCGCTCGCGAGCGGAGCGAGCGGAGCGCGGGCGTCAGCCCGCAACCCGCCGGCGGCAGCCGGCAGCTGGAAAATCCGGCGCTAAGCCGGGGGCGGGTGGGAGCGCGCGGAGCAGGTGCGCTGAGGAGCGCAGCGACGAAGGTAGCTCCTGCGGAGCGTGCGTGGGTTGGACGGTCCGGTTCAGGTGTTGTCGGTCAGCCAGGTGATGAGGGGTTTGGTGGCTTGCCAGTCGGTGCGGATTCGGGTGGTGAGTTCGGGGGTGTGGATGAAGGGGTCGAAGCCGTAGTTCTTGCTGACCGTCAGGGACTTGTGGCGGAGGAGGTCGATGCGGGGGTGGTCGGGGTCGTAGCCGCGGGGGCTGGTTTTGAGTTTGTCGCCGCCGATCGTCCAGCCGGCCTTCACCAGCTTGGCGAGGACTTTCTCGAGTTGTTGGCCGCGGCGGTCGTCGTCGATGGCGGTGCGGACGCGGGCCAGGCGTTCGGACGACGCCTCGTAGAAGCCGGCGGCGACGCGGACGCCGGGCGCGGACACCTGTACGTACCATCCGGTCGCGGGCGCGACGTCGATGAACGCGCCCTGATGGGTCTTGTACGGCGTCTTGTCCTTGGCGAAGCGCACGTCACGGTACGGGCGGAACAACTTCGCCGTACCGAACTCCTCCTCGAGCTCCGCGAGGAGCGCGGCCATCGGTGCCCGCACCGACTCCTCGTAGACGTGCTTGTGCGCCGTCCAGAAGGTCTTGGTGTTGTCCATCTCGAGGTCGTCGTAGAAATCCAGCGCCGCAGCCGGGAACCCGGTAAAACTCATGCGGTAACGATAGTTCGGAAGAACTCGCGGATGTCCGCGGCCAGGACTTCCGGCTGTTCGAGGGCTGCGAAGTGGCCGCCGTGGGGGTGGCTCGACCAGCGGACGATGTTGTCGGTGCGCTCGGCCTTGTGCCGTAGCGGGACGAAGTTCTCCCACGCGAGGTCGAGCAAGGCGGTCGGGGTCCGCGACGGCTCAGGTGGTTGACCCCAGTACGGCGCGTGCGCGCGCTCGTAGTAGATCGCGCCGGACGACCCGCCGGTCCGCGTCAGCCAGTACAGCATCACGTTCGTGAGCAGCAGGTCGCGGTCGATCGTCGACGCCGGGTCCGTCCAGGTCGCGAACTTCTCCGCGATCCACGCCAACTGCCCGACAGGTGAATCCGTCAGCGCGTACGCGAGCGTCTGCGGTCGCGTCGACTGCAGATCGGCGTACCCCTGCTGCTCCGCCGCGAACTCCTGCTGCCGTCGCCACGACGCCCACGTCCGTTCGCGCTCCGCGGCATCCAGCGGCTCCAGTTCCGCAAGCGTCGGTTCGGACGTGGCGCCCGCGCCGGGGATGAGGTTCAGGTGTACGCCGATCACGTGCTCCGGATCGATGCGCCCGACCTCACGGGAGATCGCCGCGCCCCAGTCCCCGCCCTGTACGCCGTACCGGTGGTACCCGAGCCGCGCCATCAGCTCGGTCCACGCGCGGGCCACGCGCTTGAACTCCCACCCGGCCTCACGGGTCGGACCGGAGAGCGTGAAACCCGGGATCGTCGGCAGCACCAGATGGAAGTCGCTCAGCAACGCGACGACGTCCGTAAACTCCACGATCGACCCCGGCCAGCCATGCGTCAGCACGAGCGGGATCGCGTCCGGTGACGACGACGGGAGGTGGGCGAAGTGGACAAGAGCTCCGTCGACGACCGTCGTGTACTGCTGCCACTCGTTCAACCGTGCTTCGGCGGCCCGCCAGTCGTACCCGTCCCGCCAGTAGCCGACCAACTCCCGCAGGTACGGCACCGGTACGCCGCGAGACCAGCCGGCACCTGGCATCTCGGAGGGCCAGCGCACCAGCTCCAGCCGCCGGCGCAGATCGTCCAGCTCACTCTCCGGCACGTCCAGCCGGAACGGTTCGATCGTCACCCCGGCACCCTGACGCATCCGGTGCGACTCCGCACCTGGATTCAGGCGGTGACCTGCTCGTGGGTGCGGTCGCGGACGAGCTTGATCGCGACGGCGCCGATCAGGCAGAGCACGCCGGCGATGAGCACGACGATGGTCAGCGTGCTGGCGCCGTTCAGCGCGTTGTCGCACGCCATCGGAGTGATCCCCGCGGCCGGCCGAAACGCCGAACCGCACTCGGTCCCGCTCGCCGAGACCGTCCGGAAGCCGAGCAGCACGCCGGCCACCAGCAGCACCATGCCGGCGCCGCCGAGAATCTTGTTCAGCGTGATCACGGCGAGACCGGCTCCGCTGACAGTTGTGGGCATGCCGACGGCACACCCCATGAGCCCCGTTGCACTTCGATCACTCCTGACTTCGTCGGACCACCCGATCCGAACTTACGGTCCGGCCGCGGAGGATCCCCACCCGTGGAGCCGGTCAGCACTGATTCTTCACACAGTCCTTACTCAGAACATGACCGGCTGTGACCGTGATCTCAGATCAAATAGAAGTCGCTCTCAGCTGAGACGTTCCTCCAGATGCACGGTGATCTCGTCCCCGGGCTCCTTGTCGAGCAGCGTCCGCAGCTCGCCCTTCACGGGCAGTTTGTGCGTTCCGTCACCGAGAGCCATGAACGAGCTCTCGAACGGGTGGCCGTCCATCGTGCCGCGCACCTTGACCAGCCCGCGCGTCCCGAAGTACTCCGCCGATCCCGGCATCTGCAGGTAGGTCCAGCCACCCTTGGCGTCGCTCTTCAGCAGCGGCGCGGTGAAGGTCTTGTCCAGCTTTCCGGTCTTCTTGCTCATCGTGAGCTCCTCTCTACACCCCTGGGTAGAGACTGCGGACGGGCTTTCGACATCCAGCGCCAACATATTCTGGGAAATGTGCAGATGACGATCCGCCGGGCGGGGCCCGACGACGTACCGGCGGTGCTCGCGCTCCTCGACGGGGCGACCGAATGGCTGGTCGCGCGCGGCCGGACCGACCAGTGGGGTACGGCGCCACACTCGACGAGCCCGCGCCGCATTGAACAGATCACCGCCTTCGCCGCGGACGACGGGCTGTGGGTAGGCACAGTCGCCGATCGGACGGTCGGGGCGTTGGCGGTCGGAGCCGCCCTCGACTACGTCCCGCCGGCGCCCGAGCCGGAGCTGTACGTGCGGCTGCTCGTGACCGACCGTGCGTCCATCGGGCAGAACCTCGGCGGCGTACTACTCGACCACGCCCGCACGCTGGCCCGCGAGGCCGGCGTCCGGCTGCTGCGCGTGGACTGTTTCGCGGGCGGTGACGGGGCGCTGGTCCGGTACTACGAGAAGCAGGGCTTCACGCGGGACGCCGAGTTCGCCGTGCCGCGGGTCAATGAGGCGGACTGGCCGGGTCAGGTGCTGATCCAGCGCCTGTGACCGCGCGGTGGGCGGTCGTGTGCACCGGTCCATGCGAGTCGCTGCAATGCTCCGTCGGCCGGTCGGCGGTCGCGTGGTCGACCTGCAACGTCGAGTGGGTCAGATGGTGGCGCTCGGCAAGCACCTCCTCGATGCGGACCCGGATCTGGTGGCAGTCGAGGCCCTCCGCGACCAGGACGTGCGCGGACGCGGCCGGCTCGCCCGAGGTGATCTCCCAGACGTGCAGGTCGTGGACCTCGACCACGCCGTCCACTGCGCACAGCTCGGCGCCGAGCGCCTGCGGGTCGATGGCGGTGGGGGCTGCTTCGAGGAAGATCCGGCCCGAGTCACGGACCAGTCCGACACCCGCCTTCAGCATCAGTACGGCGACCACGAGCGCGGCGATCGCGTCCGCGCGGGCGAAGCCCGTCAGCAGGACGACAAGGCCGGCGACGGCGGTCGCGATGAACGCGAACAGGTCGTTCAGGATGTGCTGGAACGCGCCCTCGACGTTCAGGCTGGAACGGTTCGCCTTGCTGATCAGCCAGGTGGCGAACAGGTTAACGAAGATGCCGACCACGCCGGTGATCAGCACCAGTGCGCCCTCGACCTCGGGCGGGTCGATCATCCGGTTGACGGCCTCGTACACGAAGTACACCGCGAGCAGCAGCAGGGTGATGCCGTTGGCCTGTGCCGACAGGATCTCGACGCGTTTGAAGCCGTAGGTGAAGCCGCCCGCCGGGGGTTTGGCGGCGAGCCGGATCGCCAGCAGGGCCAGGGCGATCGCGATCGCGTCGGTCAGCATGTGCGCCGCGTCGGTGACCAGGGCGAGCGAGCCGGCCGCGATCCCGACGATCACCTCGGCGATCATGAAGCCGACGATCAGCGCGAGCGCGCCGCCGAGGAGCTTGCGGTCCGCGGCCGCACTCACCCCGTGGCCGTGGCCGTGTCCCGCGCTCACGACTCGGACCGCTCAGGGTGGCCATGCCGTTCGGGATGGATGGCGTCGGTGTGCTCGGTGTGCGCGACCGCGAGGTCCAGCAGCATCCGGACGTGCGCGTCGTCCAGCCGGTAGAAGGCGTTCCGCCCGTCCCGTCGTACGGCGACCACGCGGTGCGCGCGCAGCAGCCGGAGGGCATGCGACGTCGCGGACTCGCTCAGCCCGGTGATCGCGGCGAGATCGCAGACGCACAGCTCACCGTCGAGCAGCGCGACCAGCAACTTCAGCCGCCGCGGATCCCCGAGCAGCCCGAACACGTCGGCCGTGTCGACGATGTCCTCCTCGCCGGGCATCCTGGCATTGACACTCGCCACCCGCTCCGGATCCACCAAGCGGACGTTGCAGGCGTCGAGCTGCACATCTGCAGAACTCTTCATATGTTCACGGTAGAGCACCGGCCCGGCACCGGCAACTCCCCCGGCAGCTGATCCGTCAGGCCAGGGAGACCAGGTCCAGGTAGTCGTCCGACCAGAGGTCCTCGGTGGCGTCGGGGAGGATGAGGACCCGGTCGGGGCGGAGGGACTCGATCGCGCCTTCGTCGTGGGTGACCATGACGATCGCGCCCGGGTAGCTGCCGACCGCGCCGAGGACCTCGTCCCGGGAGGCCGGGTCGAGGTTGTTGGTCGGCTCGTCGAGCAGCAGCACGTTCGCGCTCGAGTGAACCAGGCCGGCCAGCGCCAGCCGGGTCTTCTCGCCACCGGACAGTACGCCGGCCGGCTTGTCCACGTCGTCGCCGCTGAACAGGAACGACCCGAGCACGTTCCGCACCTCGCCGTCGGTCAGTGCGGGCGCCACGGCAGACAGGTTCTGCCGCACGGTGCCGGCCAGGTCGAGCGTGTCGTGTTCCTGCGCGAAGTACCCGAGCCGCAGACCGTGACCAGGTACGACGCGTCCGGCGTCCGGCTGTTCACGACCCGCGAGCAGCCGGAGCAGCGTGGTCTTGCCCGCGCCGTTCAGCCCGAGAATCACGACCCGGCTGCCGCGGTCGACGGCCAGATCCACACCGTTCAGCACCTGGAGGGCGCCGTACGACTTCTTCAGGCCGACCGCGGACAGCGGCGTCCGCCCGGACGGCGCCGGAGCCGGGAGCCGGATCTTCGCGACCCGGGCGGCCCGGCGTACCGGCTCGAGGTCGGACAGCAGCTTGTCCGCGCGACGGGCCATGTTCCGGGCCGCGACCGCGGTACTGGCGCCCGCCTGCATCTTCGCGGCCTGCGCGTGCAGGACCGCGGCCTTCCGTTCGGCGACCGCGCGTTCGCGGTTCCGGCGGCGCTCGTCCAGCTCCAGCTGTTCGAGGTACTTCGTCCAGCCGGTGTTGTGGATGTCGATCGTCAGCCGCTGCGGGTCCAGGTGGAAGACCCGGTTGACCGTTGCCTTGAGCAACTCGCGGTCGTGGCTGATGACGATCAGGCCGCCGGGGTACGACAGCAGGAACTGCCGCAGCCACAGCACCGAGTCGGCGTCGAGGTGGTTGGTCGGCTCGTCGAGCAGCAACGTGTCGTGCTGTGCGAACAGGATCCGGGCCAGCTCCACACGACGGCGCTGACCGCCGGACAGCTGGCCGACCGGCTGCTCGAGCGCGCGGTTCGGCAGGCCGACGCCGGCCGCGAGCCGGGCCGCTTCCGCCTCGGCCGCGTAGCCACCGCCGGCCTGGAACGCGGCTTCGGCCCGCGCGTACGCCGCCATCGCCTTGTCTTGCGCCTCGCCGGTGGCGGTGCTCATCGCGGTCTCGGCCGCGCGGAGCTGCCGTACGGCGGTGTCGAGGCCGCGCGCGGACAGGATCCGGTCGGTGACGGTGATCGCGGGATCCGCCGCACGCGGGTCCTGCGGCAGGTAGCCGATCGAACCGGTGACGGCGATCTGCCCCGACGCCGGACGGGTCTCACCGGCCAGGGTCTTCAGCAGCGTGGTCTTGCCCGCGCCGTTACGGCCGACCAGCCCGACGCGGTCCCCCGCACCGACAGTGAACGAAATATCCGCCAGCAGCAGCTGGGCGGCGACCCGAAGGTCGACACCGCGAACGGTGATCATAATGGTTACTCTCCGTGAACTCTAGTGGACGCACTTCACCCGTGGATGCGAGTGCGCCAGCTAGACACAGAGGCAAGTAGCCATGCGCCCACGATATCGGGGCGGGCCACGAGCCGTCAGCTGATTTTCGCCGGGAGCTCGATGACGAACCGGGCGCCGCCGTCAGGCGGTGCGGTGACGTGGATGGTGCCGTGGTGCCACTGGACGTGGCGCGCGACGATCGCGAGGCCGAGACCGACCCCGCGGCCGCGGCCGGACGTCTCGCCGCGGCCGAACCGCTCGAAGATCCGGGCGCGGTCCTCGACCGGGATCCCGGGGCCCGCGTCGTCGACGGTGATCACCACGCCGAGCCCACCGGCCGCCACGCCGACGCCCTTGCAGCCGCCGGCGTGGTCCTCGGCGTTCTCGACCAGGTTCGCGATCACCCGCTCGAGCCGCCGTTTGTCCGCCTGCAGCGTGAGGCCCTCGGCGCCCGGCTCGACCACCGTCACCTCGCGCCCTGCGGCCGCATCGGCCGCGGCGCGGACCAGATCGGCGATCCGGACGATCTCCCGGCTCCCCCGGTCCCCGCCGTCGTCGCGGGAGATCTCCAGCAGGTCGACCACCAGCCGCCGGAACCGCTCCAGGTCGTCACCGAGCAGTTCGACCGGTTCCCGTACGGCGGCCGGCAGTTCGGCGCGGTGGTTCTGGATCAGCTGCATCGAGTTCAGCATCGTCATCAACGGCGTCCGGAGCTCATGGCTGACGTCGCCGGCGAACCGCGCGTCCGCCGCCACCCGCCGCTCCAGGTCCGCCGCGGTCTGGTTGAACGACCGCGCCAGCCCGCCGAGGTCCTTGTCGTTCTCGGCGTGCAGCCGCGCGTCCAGCTTCCCGCGCGCGACCGCGTCCGCGACCCGGGTCAGCTCGGCGAGCGGCCGCAGCGCGAGCGTGCTCGCCAGCCTCCCGACCGCGAGCCCGGCCAGTGCGGTCGCGATCGCCGCCGCGATCAGCGTGATCTTCAACGAGCGCAGCGTGTTGTCCAACGCGCTCAGCGGATGCCACTCGAAGAACGCCTCCCCCTGACGCCCGATCGGTACGCCGACCGCGAGCACCGGCTGGCCACCCACCTCGATCCGCCGCTGCGCCACGGAGCCGCCGATCGCCGCCTGGATCAGGTCCGGCGGAAGATCCGACGGCTTCCCGGTCAACGCGTACCAATCCCCTTCGAGGTACAGCATCGACGCCGCCGCGTCCGTCGACGGCAGGCTGTTCATGACGTGCATCGGCGTCGCCCCGGGCTGCAGGGTCGGGCTGGGGCACTCGACCCGCTCACGCACCGGCGGGCACGGTTCCGGCGGACCGAACAGCCCGTACCGCAACGCCGCCGCGTTGTCCTCGGTCACCGTCACCGCCGACGTCTCGCGCTGCTGGGTCAGGTAGTCGGAAACCACGCCCCACGTCACGATCGCCAGTACGGTCGACAGCCCCAGCGCGAGCAGGCCGTAGGCCAGCATCACGCGCCCCCGCAGGGTGACCCGACCCAGCAAGGTCAGCTCACCAGTCGGTAGCCCAGGCCGCGGGCCGTGACGAGATGCGTAGGGCTGGCGGGGTCGCGCTCGATCTTCAGCCGGAGCCGCCGGATGTGGACGTCGACGATCCGGCTGTCCCCGAAGTACCCGTAGCCCCAGACCTTCGACAGCAGCTGCTCGCGACTGAGCACCTTGCCCTCGGCACCGGCCAGCTCGGCGAGCAGCTTGAACTCGGTCCGGGTCAGCGACAGCACCTCGCCGTCGCGCATCACCTCGGCCCCCGGTACGTCGATGCGCAGGTCGCCGACCTCGAGCAGATCGGGCTGCCGCGCGTTGGCCGGCTCGACCCGTCGCAGCAGCGCCCGGATCCGCGCCGACAGCTCCTTCGCGACCAGCGGCTTCGTCACGTAGTCGTCCGCACCCGCCTCCAGCCCGGCGACCACGTCGTGGCTGTCGGTCCGCGCGGTCACCATGATCACCGGTACGTCGCTCGCTCGCCGGATCTCGCGGCAGATCGTGAACCCGTCCCGGTCCGGCAGCATCAGGTCCAGCAGCACGACGTCCGGTGGTTCCCGGCGCAGTGCGGCCAGAGCGTCGTACCCGTTGGCCGCTTCCGCGACCTGGTACCCCTCGTCCTCCAGGGCAAGCCGCAGTACCCGCCGGATCCGGGGCTCGTCGTCGACCAGCAACAGGCTGTGTGCCACCGGTCAAGTGTCGCTCACACAGAGGGTTACCGCTGTCATGAAACCGTCATGTCCGCGCGGGCCGCCCGTGACAGCTTCTTGACGCTTGCGTGACCCCGGTTCCGGTCCTGCCCGGAAGTCCTACGTTCGGCGCTATCGAGTCCCGGAGGAGGACCAATGGCCAGAACACGGCACGCCCTAGCGGCACTCTCCCTTGCGGCCGTGGCGAGCATCGTGCTCGCGGCGTGCAGCAGCGGCGGCGCGACGCCGTCCGGATCCGGAGGCGGTGCCGGATCCGGCACCCCGGTCACCGGCGGCACCCTGAACATGCTCGGGGCGGGCGACGTCGACTACATGGATCCGAACCTCAGCTACTACTCGGTGGGCTACCTGAACCTGCGGATGTGGAGCCGGCAGCTGTTCACCTACCCCGCGGATCCGAACGGCAAGAACACCTCGCCGGTCGCCGACCTCGCCACCGAGATCCCGACCGCCGCGAACGGCGGGATCAGCGCGGACGGCAAGACGTACACGATCAAGCTCCGGCCCGGCGCGAAGTGGGGCACGACACCGGCCCGTCAGGTCACCGCCGCCGACGTGGTCCGCGGCGTGAAGCGGACCGCCAACCCGGTGCAGCCGTTCGGCGGGATCCCGGACTTCTACCACCTGATCGTCGGCTACCAGGCGTTCGCCGACGGGTTCGCCAAGGCCCCGAAGACGGTGGCCGGCATCCAGCAGTACATCGACAAGACACCGCTGCCGGGCGTGGTGGCCAAGGACGACACGACCGTCGTCTTCCACCTGACCCAGCAGGCGTCGTACTTCGTCGACATGCTGACGCTGCCGGCCTTCTCGCCCGCTCCGATCGAGGCGCTCAAGTACCTGCCGGGAAGTACCGAGCTCGGTAACAACTTCCCGTCCGACGGCCCGTACAAGGTCGACTCGTGGGTACCGACCAAGTCGATCTCGTACTCCCGCAACGCCGCCTGGGACCCGGCCTCCGACCCGGTCCGGAAGGCATACGTCGACAAGATCGTGGTCAACGAGACCGTCACCCAGGACTCGGTCCAGCAGCAGTTGCAGACCGGTACGCCGTCGGCGGACATGGAGTGGGACGTCGCGCCGCCGCCGTCGCAGTTGCCCGCGCTGCAGGCGAAGAAGGACCCGAAGCTGACCATCGGCGACACCTCCAGCTCGAACCCGTACGTCATTTACAACACCGCCTCGCCGAACAACAACAAGGCGCTGCAGAACCCGAAGGTGCGCCAGGCGATCAGCTTCGCGATCAACCGCGACCACATCCTGCAGGTGCTCGGCGGCAAGACACTGAACCCGCCGCTGACCCACGTGTTGCCGGACGTCATCACCGGCTCGAAGCAGATCGATCCGTACCCGTACAACCCGGACAAGGCCAAGCAACTGCTGGCCGAGGCGGGCTACCCGAACCTGACGCTGAAGTTCCTGTACCGCAACGCGGCCGAGGGCAGCAGCAAGTCGTTCCAGACGATTCAGCAGGACCTGTCCAAGGTCGGGATCACGGTCGTCGGCGTACCGTCGCCGAACGCGGACTTCTACGTGAAGTACCTGCAGGTGCCGAGCGTCGCGCGACGCGGCGTCTGGGACCTCTCGCTGGCCGGCTGGGGCGCTGACTGGTACGGCAACGCGGCACTGTCGTTCTTCAACCCGCTGTTCTCGGGTGAGCCGTCGTTCCCGCCGGTGGGCAGCAACTTCGGGCTCTACAACGACCCGGAGACCAACGCCCTGATCAAGCAGGCGATCGCCGCACCGACCGTCGACGCGGCCGCCGAGCTGTGGGCCAAGGCTGATGCGCGGGTGATGGACCAGGCCGCGTTCTACCCACTCACCAGCAACAAGCAGGCGAACTACCGCGCCGAGCAGGTGAACAACGCGGTCTACGTCCCGTCGCTGCAGAACTACGACCCGACGAACGTGTGGCTCTCCAAGGACAAGCAGGGCGGCTGAACCTCATGGCCCTGTTTGAAGTAAGGGATCTCCAGGTCTCCTTCGACACCCCGGACGGTACCGTCCGTGCCGTCCGGGGCGTGTCGTTCGACGTCGAGGCCGGGCAGACGCTCGCGGTCGTGGGCGAGTCCGGCTCCGGGAAGAGCGTGTCCACCCAGACCATCACCGGGCTGACCCGGGGCGCGACGGTGTCCGGTACGGCGTACTTCGACGGCACCGAACTGATCACCGCGGACCACGCGACGCTGCGCCGGCTGCGGGGCGCGCAGATCGGGATGATCTTCCAGGACCCCCTGTCCAGCCTGCATCCGCAGTACCGGATCGGCTGGCAGATCGTGGAGATGATCCGCGCACACGACCTGACGATCGGCAAGCAGGCGGCGCGGAAACGGGCCGCCGAACTGCTCACGCTCGTCGGCATCCCGCGGGCGGCCGAGCGGATCGACGACTACCCGCACCAGTTCTCCGGCGGGATGCGGCAACGGGTGATGATCGCGATGGCGATGGCCCTCGACCCGGCGCTGCTGATCGCGGACGAGCCGACCACCGCGCTCGACGTGACCGTGCAGGCCCAGGTGCTGAACGTGATGCGGCGCCTCCAGGACCAGTTCGGTACGGCGATCATCCTGATCACCCACGACCTGGGGGTGGTGGCGGAGATGGCCGACGAGGTGGTGGTGATGTACGCCGGCACGGTGATGGAACGCGCTCCGCGCCGGGACATCTTCTACCGCAACCACCACCCGTACACGCAGGGCCTGCTCGCCTCCCTGCCGGCGCGGAGCGGGGACCGGTTGACGCCGATCGCGGGCACACCGCCGAGCCTGATCAACCTGCCGAAGGGCTGCCCGTTCGCGGCCCGCTGCCCGCACGTGTTCGGCAAGTGCTCGGAAGCACCGCCGCTGACTGATGTCGGAGGAAACCCCCGACATCAGTCCGCGTGCTGGCTGCCTCACAACATGAACGAGGCGGTCGCTTCTTGACGTCCTCCCGCTACCCGAAGGCAGTGGATTCCAACCCTTGCGGGTTGGGGTTCGCGGTTCTCAGCCATGCCTTACTGCACAAAGGCTCCTCGCGCTGCCACGGCCCGTCCGGCCGCGGTGTTGCTCGACTTGCAAGTACCAGTTGCTTGGCTATCGCAACCGATCAAAACACTACTCGGCCCAACCGACAAAGCTGGAGGGTTGGAGATGAACGACGTACTGCTGACAGTGGACGACGTGCGTAAGGAGTTCCCGACGCAGTCCAAGGAGGTCGTCCAGGCGGTCGCCGGGGTCTCGCTGGAGGTCCACAAAGGCGAGACGCTCGGGTTGGTCGGTGAGACGGGCTGCGGGAAGTCGACGCTGGCGCGGTGCATGGCGCATCTGTACGACGTGACGTCGGGCTCGGTGTGGTTCGAGGGGCAGGAGATCAGCAAGCTGTCGCGCAAGGAGATGCGGCCGTTGCGCCGGGACGTGCAGGTGATCTTCCAGGACCCGTACGGCTCGCTGAACCCGCGCCGCCGGGTCGGGTCGATCATCGGCGACCCGTTCGCCATCCACAACATTGCCACCGGCAACGAGCGGAAGAAGAAGGTCCAGGAGCTGATGGAGCTGGTCGGGCTGAACCCCGAGCACTACAACAGGTTCCCGGCCGAGTTCTCCGGTGGCCAGCGGCAACGGATCGGGGTGGCGCGGGCGCTCGCGCTGCGGCCGAAGCTGGTGATCTGCGACGAGCCGGTGTCGGCGCTGGACGTGTCGATCCAGGCGCAGATCATCAACCTGCTGGCGGATCTGCAGCAGGAGTTCGACCTGACGTACGTGTTCATCTCGCACGACCTGTCCGTCATCCGGCACGTGAGCGACCGGATCGCCGTGATGTATCTCGGCAAGATCGTCGAACTCGCGCCGACCGGCGAGCTGTTCGGGCAGACCCGGCACCCGTACACGCGCGCGTTGCTGTCGGCGTTGCCGGTGGCGGACCCGGACACGGCCGACAGTCGCGAGCAGATCATCCTCGGCGGCGACATTCCCGCCGCGACGAACCCGCCGGAGGGGTGCAGGTTCCACACGCGGTGCCCGAAGGCACGCCTGGACTGCGCGGCCGAGGAACCACCACTGGAGGCAGTCCTGACCGACAAGCCCGACCACCGCACCGCCTGCCTCTACCCGTTGACCGTCGGCGAGGACCTGTCCACCGCCGTACCCGACCTGAGGGCCTCATGACCGCGTCTATCGAGATGGTCGACGTCGTCGACGAGCCGCGGGCGATCGAGGGGCATAGTCCGTTCGTCCTGGCGTTGCGGCGGTTGCGGCGGGACAAGGTGGCGATGGTCTCGCTGGCCGTGATCGTGCTGATCGTGCTGATGGCGATCCTCGCGCCGGTGTTCGCGGCCGTGACGGGGCATCCGCCGAACGAGCAGTACCGCGACATCGGGCTGACGCCGGACGGGCTGCCGCGCGGACCGAACGGCACGTTCTGGCTCGGGACCGACGACCTCGGCCGGGACATCCTGGTGCGGATCGCGTACGGCGCCCGCGTCTCACTGCTCGTCGGCGTGATCGCGACCGCGATCACGGTCGTCATCGGCGTCGTGCTGGGGCTCGCGGCGGGGTTCCTCGGGGGGATCACCGACACGGTCCTGGCGCGGCTGATCGACGTGGTGCTGTCCGTGCCGTTCCTGCTGGTCGCGATCGCGCTGGTGTCCGTGACCGGGCCCAGTCTGACGGTGACGGTGCTGGTGATCGGCTGCTTCAGCTGGGCGTCGGTGGCACGGATCGTGCGCGGGCAGGTGCTCTCGCTGCGGGAGCGCGAGTTCGTCGAGGCGGCCCGTTCGCTCGGGGCGGGCGACACCCGGATCATGTTCGTCGACGTACTGCCGAACGTGATCGCGCCGGTGATCGTCTACACCACGTTGCTGATCCCGGTAGTGATCGTGACGCAGGCGACGTTGTCGTTCCTCGGCCTCGGACTGCCGCCGCCGACGGCCGACTGGGGCGGGATGATCAGCGAGTCGCAGAACTACTACACGACCGCGTGGTGGTTCATCCTCTTCCCCGGCCTGGCGCTGCTGATCACCACGCTCGCCTTCAACCTGTTCGGTGACGGGGTCCGGGACGCCTTCGACCCGCGCGCAGATCGGACCTGATCATGGTCAAGTTCCTGGTTCGCCGGATCGGTCACGGGATCCTCGTCATGTGGCTGATCAGCGTGGCGGTGTTCGCGCTGTTCTTCGTCGCGCCGAGCAACGTCGCCCAGACGCTCGCCGGCCGGCAGGGTACGCCGGAGACGATCGCGCTGATCAAACAACGGCTGGGGCTCGATCTGCCGGTGTGGAAGCAGTACCTGAACTTCCTCGGCAACGCCGTCCAGGGGAACCTCGGGTACGACTACTACCACCAGGTGCCGGTGACGACCATCATCGGGCAGGCGCTGCCGATCACGGTCTCGCTGGCGCTCGGCGCGGCCGTGCTGTGGCTGCTGCTGGGTGTGTTCAACGGGGTCATCTCGGCGACCCACCCGCGGTCGCTCGCGGACCGCGGGCTGACGTTGTTCTCGCTGTTCTTCTACTCGTTCCCGTCGTTTCTGCTCGGGTTGCTGTTGCTGTATTTCCTGTACTTCCGGCTCACCCTGGCCGGATTCAGCTGGTTTCCGGCCGGAGGCTACTCGCCGCTGACCGGCGGCATCGGTCCGTGGTTCCAGCACCTGCTGCTGCCCTGGGTCGCGCTGGCCTTGTTGCTGGCAGCAACGTACACCCGGCTGACGCGAGGCTCGATGCTGGACGTTCTCGGCGAGGATTACATCCGGACCGCGCGATCGAAGGGGATCCGGGAGCGCCGGGTGATCGTGCGGCACGGTCTGCGGAGTGCGCTGACGCCGGTCGTCACGCAGTTCGGCATCGATCTCGGGCAGCTCATCGGCGGGGTGGTCGTGATCGAGACCGTGTTCAGCCTGCCGGGGCTCGGGCAGACGGCGGTGACCGCGATCAACCAGCAGGACCTGCCGGTGATCATCGGCATCGTCCTGTTCGCCTCGGCCGCGGTCGTGGTCGCGAACATCCTCGTCGACATCGCCTACGCCGTACTGGACCCGCGCGTGCGCCTGCACTAGAGCGGGCGTAGGACCTTCAGCTGCCGCAACAGGGCTTTGGTCTCTACGCGGAAGCTGGTGACGGACGGACGGTGATCATGACAGATCCGCTACTCGGTCAGGAAACGGCGCCGGTCTTCCGGCGGCAACCGATTGCGGGAACCGGCCCAGGGTACTGGGGCTGGTGCCAGATAGGAGGCTCACCATGGGTGCAGCCATTGCAATACCACTGCTCACGATCGCCTTGATCTCCCTCGCCTTCGCCCTGTGGACCCTGTACGTCATCGGTCTCGAAGCATTCACCTTCGCCAAATCCACCCGCCGCCACGGGTCCGGCGAGACGGCGGCGCACTACGAGCCCGGAGACCACCAGCACGTCTCCACCCGGCCACCGAGCTGAGGCTCGCGTACCGAGCGACAGGAGGTGTCCGCCCTTGGCGTCCCTGTGAGCCTGGGCAATACGGATTGGCCACAGAGACCTCCTGTCCTTCGGTACCTTGTCCGGCGTGATCGTCGTTTATGGCGCGGGTGGCATCGGGTGTTATGTGGGCGGACGGCTCGCCGCGGGCGGGGCGCCGGTGACGTTCGTCGGACGGCAGCGGATGGCCGACGAGGTAGCCGAGCACGGGTTGCGGCTGACCGACTACCTGGGAGCTGACCTCCGGGTCGACCCCGTGCGCTTCGAGACGACGCCTGCGGCGGCTGCTGAGGCCGATCTGGTGCTGGTGACGGTGAAGTCCGCGGCGACCGCGGGAGCGGCCGACGAGTTGGCGGAGATCCTGCGGCCGGGTGCGGTCGTGGTGAGTTTCCAGAACGGCGTACGGAACGGCGAGGTACTGCGGTCGCGTCTGACGGAGCAGGTCGTGGTGACCGGCATGGTTCCGTTCAACGTGCTGAACCGGGGTGCCGGGGTGTTCCACCAGGGCACCGAGGGAGCGCTCGACATTCAGCGGGACGCTGCGATGACGCCGTACCTCGACGCGTTCGAGCGGGCCGGGCTGCCGCTCACCCAGCACGACGACATCCTGCCGGTGCAGTGGTCGAAGCTCCTGCTGAACCTGAACAACCCGATCAACGCCCTGTCGAATCTGCCGCTGCGCGACGAACTCTCTCAGCGCGACTACCGGCGCTGTCTCGCGGCCGCACAGGCCGAGGCGCTCGAACTGCTCCACGCCGTAGGCATCCGGCCGGCCCAACTGCTCGCCGTCCCGATGCACCGATTCCCCGCCGTACTTCGGTTGCCGGACTTCCTGTTCCGCCGGCTCGCGAGCAAGGTGCTCGCCGTCGATCCACTCGCCCGGACCTCGATGTGGGAGGACCTCGAGGCGGGGCGCCCGACCGAGATCGACTACCTGAACGGCGAGGTCGTCCGGCTGGCCTCGTCGCTTGGTCGCGGTGCGCCCGTCAACAGCCGCCTGGCCGACCTGATCCGGGAGGCCGGGACCGACCGCCGGGCCTGGTCCGGGCCGGAACTGTGGCACACCTTGCGTCTTGCTATGTGAGATGCCTGGTCTCGTATGATGATCGTATGGATGTCGCGATCAGCGGGTCAGGCGGCTACGACGGCGGTCGCCGTACACAACGATCTGCTGGAGCTAGACCTGGGCGGCGGGTGGTAGGAGGGACGGGTCGGCGAGCGGCCAGTCGGCGGGCTGTCCGTTGAGCTGGTCGAGTTGCAGGAGGCACCAGGGCGAGAGGTCCGGGAGGTCGCGCAGTTCCTCCCAGGCCGCCCAGCGGAGGTCCGCGACCTCGGCCGGGTTCGGCGTCGGGTCACCTGTCCAGAACACCCGGTACACGGGGCAGAGCTCGTTCTCGACGACGCCGGTCGGCATCTCGGCGCGGTACCGGAACTCGGGCAGGACCAGCTGCACCGCGTCCACGACGATCCCGAGCTCGTCGGCGAGCCTTCGCCGTACCGCGTCCGCGAGCGGCTCACCCGGAAGTGGGTGCCCACAGCAACTGTTGGTCCAGACGCCGGGCCAGGTGGGCTTCTCGAGCGCGCGCCGGGTGAGCAGCACCCGCCCCGCCGTGTCGACGACGTAACTGGAGAACGCCAGGTGCAGCGGGGTCGCCGCATGATGGACCGTCGCCTTCGCCTCGGTCCCGATCGCGCGCCCGCCCTCGTCCACCAGCACAACCCGCTCGTCGTCCACAGCCCGAGCCTAATCGGATTCCGGAACGGGTCCGGCGGCTGCTAGCCTCGGAGTGTGACCAAGCACTGCGTGACCTATCGACCGGCTCTGGGAGGAGCCGGCATTCGCTAGTCCCCGCAGTCGCTCCACCCAGAGCCTCCGAGGCAGGAACCGTCCGGTTCCTGCCTCTTTCCGTTTGCCGGAGGCACGGGTTCACGGGGTGCCTCCTGTCGAGAGGAACCTCATGAACGCTGTGATCGACCGGTTACGCCGTACCACCGACACCGTCGTCGGCGAGGACGACCTGCGCGAACGCCTGGACTCCGGGCGACCGCTGCGGATCAAGTACGGCGTCGACTGCACCGCTCCCGATCTGCATCTCGGGCATGCGGTCAACCTGTGGATGATGCGGCAACTGCAGGACCTCGGCCACCGGGTCGTGTTCCTGCTCGGCGACCTCACCACCCGGGTCGGCGACCCGACCGGGCGCTCCGAGACCCGGCCGGTGCTGACGCCTGCGCAGATCGACGCCAACGCCGCGTCGTTCCTCGACCAGGTGTCGCTGGTACTGCGGACCGACGCCGACGTCTTCGAAGTACGCCGGAATTCCGAGTGGTACGACGTGATGCCCGTGGCTGAGCTGCTGGGTCTGTTCGCCCAGGTGACGCAAGCGCAGTTGATGAGCCGGGACATGTTCCGGGAACGGGTCGCGGCCGGGCGGGAGATCGCCGTGCACGAATTGGTGTACCCGGTGCTGCAGGGCTACGACAGCTGCGCGATGGAGAGTGATCTGACGATCGTCGGGTCGGACCAGCTGTTCAACGAGCAACTGGGACGGCACTTCCAGCAGCGGCTGGGTGCGCCGCCGCAGGTGGTGCTCACGACGACGATCACGCCGGGGATCGACGGCCGGGCCAAGCAGTCGAAGTCGCTCAACAACTACATCGGGCTGACCGACAGTCCGCGGGACAAGTTCGGAAAGCTGATGAGCATTCCGGACAGCTTGGTGGAGCCGTACGCACGGGTCTACACCGAGCTCCCGCTGGACGACGTCGCCGCGCTCGGAGACGCGGCGTCAACGGGTGGTCCGGCCGCCCGGGACGCCAAGCTCCGCCTGGCCGCCGCGGTCGTCACCCGGTACCACGGCGCCGGCGCCGCGAGGACCGAACTGGCTGCGTTCCGTCGTACGTTCACCGACCGGGCTGTCCCCGAGGACATCCCGGAGCTGGCCGTACCGGCGTCGGTCCGGACGGTGCTCGACCTGCTCCGCGCCATCAACCCGTCGGCGAGCAACTCGAGCCTCCGCCGGCTCATCTCCCAGGGCGCCGTGACCGTCGACGGCATCCGCTGCCAGGACCCGGCCGCGCCGGTCGACCTGACGACCCCGACGGTCGTCAGGTCGGGGCCCCGGGCGTGGCATCGCGTGGTCGGTGAACCGCCACGCAGGCACAGGTGACCTCTGAGCCCCGAATTCGCCGATTCGAGGGGGTTCTGCCTGCGTGGACGTCCGCCACACGCTCAGCCCAGCGCCGCGAGGTATTCCGTGCTGGTGCAGTTCGTGCCGAGCCGGGGGAAGGGGTAGGAGATCGCGAAATTGTGGGCGTGGTCGTCGAGGCCGGTCATGGCGTCGGTGACGAAGAAGACCTCGTAGCCGAGGTCGGCGGCGGCCCGGGCGGTGGACTCGACCCCGAAGTTGGTGGCGATGCCGGCCAGGACGACATTCGCGATGCCGCGGGACTGGAGCTCGGTGTCGAGCGGTGAGCGGCCGAAGGCGCCGATCGTGCGCTTGACGATCTCCAGGTCACCGGGCTGCGGCGCGGCCTCGGGCGCGAACCCGCTGCCGTCCGGCTGCACCTCGACGCCCGGCCGCTCGACGCGGACGTTCACCACCAGCCCGCCGGCCGATCGCGTCGCCGCGGCCAGTGCCACGGACCGCTCGAGCACGACCGGTCCGCTGAGCGGCGCCGTGCCGAGCCCGATGATCCGTGGCATCAGGTCGATCAGGACGAGTGCGGTACGACGGGGATCCAGAGGGTTCACGTCGCGAGCTTAAGGTCCAGGAGATCCACGCCGACGAGATAGCCGATTGCTGCCGGATTCTTGCCGGTAACTGTCACCACGAACTGATGATTCCCCGCACTCAACTGGACCGTGCCGAGCCCCACCGTCTGCGTGCCGACCCCGGACGCCTGATAGCCGTCGAAGCTGACAGCGCTGTTGCCGTCGATCTGTACGTCGACGATCCCGTAGTCGGCCGCCTTCGTCAGCACGGTCGAGATCTCGTACGACCCAGTCGTCGGAACCGAGAAACCGAACACGGTCTTGTCGCCCACCTTGGTCCCGTGGATCCAGGCCTGCACGCCACCTGACCAGCTCACCCCGCAGCAGTTGCCCTGCGGATCGACAGCGACCGTCGACGACACCGGCGGCAGCATCGCCTCGCCCTCGATCCGCAAGGTGTTACCGCTCGTGCCTTGCGCGGCCGTCGACTTCGGCCCGGCATGCCCGGCCAGATCCACCGCCGACACCCGGTACGTCCACGTCTCTCCCAGTCCTAGGCCTCGGTGCAGGAACCCGGGTAGCGGACTCGTCCCCAGCAGTTTCTCGGTCCCGCCGAGGACGGCGCCGTACACGTTGTAGTGCACGATCCCGCTGTCATCGCCGGCATCGTGCCAGGTCACGTTGATCGCGTTGTCCGGTCGTCCGGTGGCTGTCACCTGTTGGACCGCGCCCGGCGCCTGCTTGTCGTCGTACGGCGCGACCAGCGACTGGACGACGTACGACGACGCGGTCCACGCCGGCCCGGTCGGCCGCAGCTCGATGTCGAGACTGCTCTTGCCCGCGGTGATTGCTGCGGGCAACTGGTAGTTGTCGTCGAGCCAGCGTTGATGCGTGTTCCCGAGGGGCTGTAGCCAGGTGCCCGAATCTTTGCCGTTGACGATGACCTCTACTGATTGTCCAGAACTGTTCTGATCGCTGGTTCGCCGCAACGTGACGCCTCGGTTGGCTGGGTCGACTTTTGCGCTGAAGCGGATCGGCTGTGCGCTCGAGCGGACCTGGTCGGTGAGAGTGATGTTGTCGTGATCGCCTTCGTACACGGAGCTCAGGTCCGCCTGCGTGCCGTTGTCGGCGTACCCGTGCTGCTGGCGGCTCGTCGCCGACCCGGTGTCGAGCCGGTCCGTCTCGCGGGCACCGAACTTGGCCGCGGTGTAGAGGAACGCCGTCGAGCCGTAGATCGCCGGATGGTCGTTCTGCTGCCCGTGCTCGATGGAGAAGGCAAGCTGGTTCTCGAACCCGACCGCGTCGGTGATGTGCAGTCGCCACGCGCCGTCGCACTCGTGGGTGCAGAAGCCGGCGCGCACCTCGTGTGCGGAGTTGCCGTGGAACGGCGTCGAGTACGTGCCGGTGTTGAAGTACCACCCGGACTCGTAGTAGTCCTCGGTCCCGGTGCCGTTGATCGCCGGGGTCCGCTCGCCGTCGACGTACACCCGCTCGTCGCCCTCGAGGTAACCACGGGTGTTGCCGTCGGCAAGCAGTCCCTCCATGGTCTGCGAGACGCCGACGAACTTGCCCCGTCCGGCCACGTCGGCGAACGTCCAGTCACTGCCCTGCGTGGTCTCGCCGCGGTGCGAGATCGCGGTGAAGTAGCCGGTCTTGCCAGTCGCCAGGTCGACGGCCTTACGGATGTCGCGCGCCGACGTCACCTCGGCCTGTCCCTTGAGCGGGTACGTCGTGGTGTTGACGAGCGTGACTGTTGCGCGGGCGGCGTACGGCATCGGCCACCAGGAGGAGTACCAGCCGTCGGGGTCCATGGCGAAGAACAGCGAACGGACCAGGTTCTCCCCGAGGCCTGAGCCGAAGAACTCGCCGATCGGGGCGTCGACGCGCTTCTCGCCGTCGATCGTCACCTGAACACGGACACCGGCCAGCAGCGTGTCGGACGGCTTGACGCGCGCGGCGTCCGCGTCGGTCGCGGCGTACGCCATGGCGTGCTCGCCGCTCCAGTTCTGCTTGGTGATCGCGTAGCCGTGGGCCTGCTCGTCGGCGACGTGGTTGGGTCCGACGTCGAGGGTGTCGGTGCGCTTCGGCTGCCCGCCGACGGTCGAGTCGGCCCAGTACAGGAACTCGTTGAAGTCGAGGTCGGACGAGACGAACTCGTTGGTGATCGTGATCTGCGACTTGCCGGCGGTCAGCGCCGCGGGCAGGTCCACGGACTGGTCGTGCCACTGCGCGCCCTGTGCCTTGAGCGGCGCCCATTCGCCGGCCGGTGCACCGTCGACGAGGATTCTCGCGCGCTGGTTGCCGATCCGCAGGTCCATCCTGCGGGTCAGCTTCACGCCGGTGTTCGCCGGGTCGATCTTCAGCGTGAACGTACTGCCGCCGAGGAACGCGCGGCCGTCGTCGGCGATGCTCTTCAGGTCGAGGCCGACGATGTCGGGCAACTTCATCCGGAGTGCGCTCAACTCACCGGGCCCGCGGACGTCGGCCAGCGTGACCTGCTTGCCCGGAGCAAGGTTCAGCGGAGTGCTAGCAGTGCTCGCGTTCGGCGTCGCCGGCTTCGGGTCCTTGGTGCCGGACGCCGCGAGCAGCGCAAGGACGTCCTCGGCCTTGTCGCTCGGGTCGAACGTCGGTACGCCGTTCGCGTCCGGGAACTCGCGGTAGCCGACGTGGTAGAAGTACGGGTTGTTCTGCGTCGTGATCCGCATCGACGAGCGGTACGGCATCGGGACGCGGATGTAGACGCCGCCGCTGGTCTGCACGCCGTTCGCAACCAGCGGGTAGCTGAACGGCGCGCCGAGCTTGCCGTCGACGATGTCCTGCAGCGAACCGTGCAGCACCTGCTTGCCGTCCAGTTCGACGGTGATCGTGCCGGTCTTGGTCACGTTGCCGTTGTCGCGCGTGAACCAGATCGTGGCGACCTCACCCGGTCCGCTGTCCTCGGCGAGCACGCACCCGGCGTCCGTCGTCCGCAGGCAGGAGTAGGTGCCGTCGAAGCCGTCGTTGTTGGTCCCGTCGCGGCCGAAGCTCGAGAACTGCTTCGTCCGGACGCCGGTCTGCAGCTCGGGCAGGCGGTCGAGGTTCCGGTACACCTCCCAGCCGACCGGGCCGTTGCCGCCGCCCGACTGGGGAGCCGAGGGTGTGGCGGACGCGGCGGTGGTGGTGGGGAGCGCCAGGAGCGCACAGGCGGCGAGAGCGATGACACGACGGAGCATGGGCGGCCTTTCCACGTCGCGGGAAATCGATTTCTGAGATGTCTACCATCGATGCCCACCGGTTGAGAAGAGGTCGGCTCCGGTCAGTTCTGTCCACGACGTGGCACCCGGTGGACCCCGAGGTTGCGGCTGGCAGCAGACTTGGACTCGCACACAACTTGAGACCGCAGGAGATTCGATGAGCTCTGCCAAAGCCCAGATCGGCGTCACCGGACTCGCGGTGATGGGACGCAACCTGGCCCGGAACCTCGCGCGCAACGGATTCCGCGTGGCCCTGCACAACCGCTCCCAGGCCCGCACCGACGCGTTGGTCGCGGAGTTCGGCTCCGAGGGCGACTTCGTTCCGTCGACAGACCTGGCGGGCTTCGTCGAGTCGCTGGAGCAGCCGCGCAAGGTGATCATCATGGTCAAGGCCGGCGCGCCGACCGACGCGGTCATCGACGAACTGGTGCCGCTGCTGGACGAGGGCGACATCGTCGTGGACGCCGGCAACGCGCACTTCGCCGACACCCGGCGGCGCGAGGCCGCACTGAAGGAGAAGGGTCTGCACTTCGTCGGCAGCGGCGTGTCCGGCGGCGAGGAGGGCGCGCTGAACGGCCCGAGCATCATGCCCGGCGGCTCACCCGAGTCGTACGCCGCGCTCGAGCCGATGCTGACCAAGATCTCCGCGCACGTGAACGGCGAGCCGTGCTGCGTGCACGTCGGCCCGGACGGCGCCGGCCACTTCGTGAAGATGCTTCACAACGGCATCGAGTACGCCGACATGCAGCTGATCGCCGAGGCGTACGACCTGCTCCGCAACGTCCTCGGACTGTCCCCGGCGGAGCTCGCGGACGTGTTCCGCGAGTGGAACTCCGGCGACCTCGAGTCGTTCCTGATCGAGATCACGGCCGAGGTGCTCAGCCAGACCGACCCGGCCACGGGCGGCCCGTTCGTCGACATCGTGCTCGACCAGGCGGAGCAGAAGGGCACCGGCCGGTGGACCGTGCAGTCGTCGCTGGACCTGGGCATCCCGGTCAGCGGTATGGCCGAGGCGGTGTTCGCCCGGTCGCTGTCGGGTGACGTCGTACGGCGGGAGGCGGCCGCCGGCGTACTGCCCGGACCGGCGGAGGCGAAGGCCGATGTCGACCGGGACGCGTTCATCGACGACGTACGGCACGCGCTGTACTCGTCGAAGCTGGTCGCGTACGCGCAGGGCTTCGACGCGATCCGGGCCGCCAGCGACGAGTACGGCTGGAACATCGACCTCGGCGCGATGGCGACGATCTGGCGCGGCGGGTGCATCATCCGGGCGCGGTTCCTGGACCGCATCAAGGAGGCGTACGACCGCAACCCGGACCTGCCGTCGCTGCTCGTCGACGACTACTTCCGCGACGCGGTTGTCCGCGGCCAGGAGGCGTGGCGCCGGGTGGTCGCGACCGCGGCGACCGTCGGCGTGCCGGCACCGGGCTTCTCGGCCGCGCTGTCGTACTACGACGGCCTCCGCGCGGAGCGCCTGCCCGCCGCGCTGATCCAGGGCCTGCGCGACCTGTTCGGCGCCCACACCTACAAGCGCGTCGACCGCGAGGGCAGCTTCCACCTCGAGTGGTCCGGCGACCGCTCGGAGTCGCAAGCCTGACAACTCAGGCGGGTTGGCGTTGTGATCGAACATATGTTCTACTGTTCACACAGCGCCAGCCCGCTCACTGCGGGCGATGTTCAGAAGGAGATCGCCGCAACGATGACTCTAGACACTCTGGCAGCCGAAGCACCGGTGGACACCACCGACACTCCCGACCTCACCAGTCCGGCGACCACTGCCGCCCCGACGCCTGCCCCCGAGGCCGCACCCGCCGCCGAGTCCGCGCCCGCCCCTGAGAAGCCGAAGAAGGCGCCGGCCAAGAAGGCTGCCGGGAAGAAGACGAAGACGATCGAGCTCACGCTGACCGTCACCGGCACCGCCGACGGCGAGTGGCGCGCCGAGCTCAAGCAGGGCAGCACGTACCTGGCCCGCGACCTCGCCGTCGCGGCCGCCGCCGTCTCCCGCGCCGCCAAGGAGCTGCACGAGGACCTCTCGACCCCGATCGACGAGGTCATCGAGGAGGCCCGCGCCCAGCAGGCCGCCAAGGTCGCCGCCCTCGAAGCCGAGCTCGAGGCCGCCCGCAAGGCCCTCGCCGAGCTGGACTGACCGAGCAGGACTCTCGGCACAGACTCCCCGTGGTAGTCACCTTCCCTGATCACCACGGGCAGCAAATGCAGAACCCGTCCGCAACCGTGTGAGGTGGTTGCGGACGGGTTCTGGACTTTCTCGGACCCTGCCAGGTGGCCTTCGAACCGAACGGGACATGAACGGGATGTGACTCAAACGGCACGCCGCAGTGGTGGGCGCGGATGTGGGGTTGGCCTTACCGTGGGTGCCCTGTGGCCGCTCCGGGGTGAGAAGAGGTCAGATGAGCACTTTCGAGGACTTGGGTTCGCTGCTGCTGGTGCGCGGCGCCGACGAGATCGACCACGCGGGCGGAAGCCTGTACGTCCATCTGCACCGCGTCGCCAAGCGACTCGGCTCGCTCGGTGCCTCCGACACGCTGGTGCTGGCCGGCCTGGCGCATGCCGCGTACGGGACCGACGGCTTCCCGACCCACCTCTTCGACTGGCGGACCGAGCGCCCGGTCCTGGAATCGGTGATCGGCGCCGAGGCCGAGCGGATCGTCTACCTGTACGGCGCCTGCGACCGGGAGACCACCTGGCGCGACCTCGCCGAGCACCGGACTGTCACCGACCGCTTCACCGGGACGTCGGAGGAGCTCGGCACCGAGCATCTCCGCGACTTCGTCGACCTGACGATCGTCAACGAGCTCGACGTCCTCGACCACGATCCCGACCGCGCCGTCGACCTCCGGCCGTTCCTGTCCGAGCAGATCCCGCGCTGGCAGTCGCTCACCTCCCCCGCGGTGCTCAACGAGTCGCAGCGCATCCTGCAGCTGTAGCGCCTTCGCCGGTAGCAGATTCCTGGAAATCCGTCGGCCTGCGACGGATGATCGAGGCATGGCCCGATACGAAGTGGTTGCGCGCGCGAAGCCCGATCGGCAACTCTCCCACGCCGACTACCTCAACCTCGCCCTGCACTCCTGGTCGCTGGACAAGGGCATGCGGTTCACGCGCGTCGAGGATCTGCCGGACGGGTCGATCGCGATCGTCCTGCAGCAGAAGATGTCGCCGCGCAAGCACGACGCGGCCTGCGAGATGGCGAACCGCAGCCTCGCCCAGCTCGGGATCCCGGCCGCGCAGGTCGAGCGGATCGACCTGCACCGGATGTTCCGCAAGGGCGGCCGCGCGCTGGTCCGCTCCTGGGTGGGCCCGAACAACCCGCCGGGTCCCGGCACGGCGGGCGACCGTGAGCCTCGGCGTCCGAAGCCCACGCCGCCTCACCTGCAGGCGTACCTCAAGGAGTGAAGACCTCGAACCGCGTGCCGTACTTTGTGCCCAGCTGGGTCCCGGCCGGGCGTGAGGTGCCTTCGAGGAACTCCTCCGGGTCGAAGCCGCGGTTCAGCCCGTCGATGTAGGCCTTGTGGGCCTTGAGCGACTGGACACCGACGTCGAACGTGCCCGTCGTGTCCACCCCGTGCCGTGCGTTCGGTGACCCCGCGGCCCACACCTCCCGTACGCCGTCCCACTTGTCGCCGGCGTCCGGGAAGATCCAGCGGTTGGCCGCGTCCCGGACCGCGTCGAGCGTCGCGCGGCCGGTGCTGATGTGGTCGGACTGGTTCAGCAGGACGTCGCCGTCCCAGGTGTCGCGGAAGTTGTTGGTGATGACGATCTCCGGCTGGTGTCGCCTGATCGCGGCGGTGATCACGCGGCGGAGCGCGACGCCGTACTCGATCGTGCCGTCGGGCTGGCCGAGGAACTCGACGGCCGACACGCCGACGATCCGGGACGACTCGATCTGCTCGGCCTCCCGCAGCGGTCCGCACTCGGCCGGGTCGACGCCGTCGATACCCGCTTCGCCGGACGTCAGCAGGCAGTACACGACCTGCTTGCCCTGGCCGGTCCAGCGCGCGATCGCAGCCGCCGTACCGAACTCCAGATCGTCCGGGTGCGCGACCACCGCCAGCGCCTTCTGCCAGTCCTCGACCACCGGTTGGAGCGGTTGCAGTTCGTTCATGCTGGCAGGCTAACGCCCGAAGACCTGGCGGGTGTAGGCGTTCTCGAAGGCTCGCTGCGGATCCAGGCGGTCGCGGACCGCGAGGAAGTCGTCGAAGTGCGGGTACCGTCGGCGCAGGTCGTCGGCGGTCAGCGTGTGCAGCTTGCCCCAGTGCGGCCGTCCGTCGTAGTCGGCGACGATGTTCTCGAAGGCCCGGAAGTACGGGTCGTGCGGCAGCCGGTGGTACTGATGGATCGCGATGTACGCCGTCGCGCGCCCGGACGCCGTGGACAGCCAGATGTCGTCCGGCGCGGCCACCCGCACCTCGATCGGGAACGGGATCCGCGACCCCGACACGTCGATCCACTCCCGCAGCCGGCGGAGCACGTCCACCACGTGTTCCCGTGGCACGGCGTACTCCGACTCGCGGAAGACCACGTTGCGCTCGGAACAGAACACCTTGTACGACGCGTCGACGTACTGGCGCGCCGACAACGCGCGTGAGGCGAGCTGGTTGATCCGCGGCACCAGGCCGGGCTCCCGGACCGCGAGCCGGTTGGTCAGTTCGAAGACCTTGTTGGACAGCAGCTCGTCGTCGATCCAGCCGCGGAGCCGGCCGACCGGCGACGCGCCGACGCCGGCCGCGACCCGGTTGTTCCGCTTGGTGAGCGCGACGTCGGTGTGCGGGAACCAGTAGAACTCGAAGTGGTCGTTGCCGTCGGCAAATTCATCGAACCCGTCCAGGACCTCGCCGAGCGGCAGCGGCATGTCCTGGGCACGGAGCAGGAACGCCGGTACGCACTGCAGCGTCAGCGAGCTGATCACACCGAGCGCACCGACCGAGACCCGAGCCGCGGCGAAGACGTCCGGGTTCTCCTCCGCGGAGCAGTGCAGGACCGAGCCGTCCGCGGTGACCAGGTCGAGGGCGACGACCTGAGTGGCCAGCCCGCCGAGCCGCGCGCCGGTGCCGTGCGTGCCGGTGGAGATCGCGCCGGAGATCGTCTGCTTGTCGATGTCTCCGAGGTTGGCCATGGCGAGGTCGAACGCCGCCAGGCCCGCGTTCAGCTTCCGCAGCCCGGTGCCCGCACCGACCGTGACGCGGCCGGACTCCTGGTCCGCGTGCAGGATCGAGGACAGGCCGTCCAGCTGGATCATCACCTGCTGCGGGACGGAGCACCCGGTGAACGAATGCCCGGAACCGACCGCCTTCAGCTTCTTTCCCTGCTCGGCCGCGGTCTTCACCGCCGCGGCGAGCTCGTCGGCCGACCTCGGGCGAAGGGCCTCGATCCCGGTCGCCGACTCGGTACCCGACCAGTTCCGCCAGGTGCTCATCCGAAGTTCTTCCCTTCGCCGCGGTAGGTCCTGAGCTCGCTGACGTCCTCACCGTCAACGGCGTACAGGACGTCGAACCGCTCCAGCATCTCGCCCGCCTTCGCGTACCGCATCCACACTCTGTCGCCGATTCGCAGCCGATCGGCCGATGGTCCCCGGACCGGTGTCTGCACTTCCCCGGCGCCTTCGGTGCCCAGCAGCTTCAGTCCGTACGGCGCGGCGGGCAGCGGCAGCCGTGACTTCTTCGCAGGACCCGACGCGACGTATCCACCGCCGAACAGCGTGGCGATCCGCGGCGCGGGCCGCCGTACGACGTCCAACGCGTAAGCCATCGCGTGCTCGGGCTGGAAGACGTCGTACTTGTCGAAGAGGGTTGGGCCGTAGAGACCGGATCCGGCTGTGACCTCGGTGACGACCGGGTCGGCGCTGCTGATCTCGAGGCTGCCCGTCCCGCCGCTGTTCACGATCCGCAGCGGAGCGACCTGCTTGACCGCGTCGACGACCGCGCCGCGCCGGTCCGCGAGCTCGGCCGCCGACCGGCGCTTGACCCAGCGGACAGCCGGCGACGTGTCCGGGAGGCCGGCGATCTGCGCCTCGTAGAACATCACTCCGGTCAGCTCGAAATGGTCGTCCGCGGCGACGGTCCGGGCGAGCGCCGCGACCTCGGCCGGGGTCCGCAGCGGCGACCGCCGTACGCCGAGATGCTGTCCGAAGATCCGCAGCGACGCGTCGACGTCCAGGCAGACCTGGATCCGCGCGGTACCGGTCGCGGTGGCCCTGATGTAGCCGAGGTGCTCGGGTGAGTCGATCATCAACGTGATCCGCGCGGCCGCCTCGGGGTCCTCGGAGAGCTCGCGCAGGGCGGATCGGTGCGTGGTCGGGTAGCCGATCAGGATGTCGTCGACGCCGTTGCGGGCCAGCCAGAGCGCCTCCGCGAGCGAGTAGCTCATCACGCCGCGGAACCCGGGCCGCCCGAGCGCGGAGGCGAGCAGCGGGCGGCAGCGGACCGACTTCGAGGCGATCCGGATCGGCGTACCGGCGGCGCGGCGGACCAGGTCGTCGGCGTTCCGGCGGAACGCGGCCAGGTCGATCACGGCGTACGGCGCGTCCAGGTGCGCGGTGAGGCGCGCGAACCGGTCGAAATCACCCATATCCGGAGTGTAGGACACGAATACTGAAAGGTAATACAACTTCTGGGCTGTTTTCCGCGGGGACCAGTGGATCTCACGGGCGCGACACAGGTGCCCACCGGGCGACTGTGGAGGCAACAGCAACCAGAAAGGACTGTCATGAACGTCAGCCGCCGTACCCTCCTCCGCACGACCGGTGCCGCCGCCCTGGTAGCCGGCGTCGCCCCGCTTGTCACCGGCGGAGCGGCCGCAACGCCCCAGCTCCCGTTCGGGCCGGTGCGGCAGCTCGCGGCCGGCGTCCTCAACGTCGGGTACGTCGAGCTCGGGCCGTCGGACGGCACGCCGGTCCTCCTGCTGCATGGCTTCCCGTACGACATCCACAGCTACGAGCAGGTCGCTCCACTGCTGGCCCGCCGCGGCTACCGCGTCGTCGTGCCCTACCTCCGCGGCCACGGCAGTACTACGTTCCGCTCGGCCTCCACGCCGCGCAACGTCGACCAGGCCGCGTTCGCGCTGGACATCCTGGCGCTGATGGACGCCCTGCACATCGAGCGTGCCGTACTGGCCGGCTACGACTGGGGCTCGCGCACCGCTGACATCATCGCCGCACTGTGGCCGGAGCGGGTGAAGGCGCTGGTGTCCGTGACCGGGTACCTGATCACCAACCTGGAGTTCAACAAGAAGCCGTTGCCGCCCGCGGCCGAGAACGCCTGGTGGTACCAGTACTACTTCGCCACCGAGCGCGGCGCGCAGGGTCTGCACCAGTACAAGCGGGAGCTCGGTGAGTTCATCTGGAAGTTCAACTCGCCGACGTGGAAGTACAGCGCCTCGACGTACGCACGGACCGCGGCAGCGTTCGACAACCCGGATTACGAGGCGATCGTGATCGGCAACTACCGCTGGCGGCAGAGCCTGATTCCGGCCGAGCCGGAGTACGCCGAGTTGGAGGTGGAGCTGCAGAAGGCGCCGAAGATCGCGGTACCGACCATCACGATCGACGGCCGGTACGACCCGTTCACGCCGGCCGGCAACGGTGCGTCGTACCGCGACCACTTCATCGGCAAGTACCAGCACCGCACCTTCGATGTCGGGCACAACGTGCCGCAGGAGGCGCCGCGGGAGTTCGCGCAGGCGGTGGTCGACGCGGACCGGTTCAGTCGATGACGGCTTCCAGCACCGGTACGACGTCACGCGCCCAGTCGGCCTGCTGATCTGGCGTGGCCGAGGTCGTCGCGAGCAGGGCGACGGTGGAGCCGCGCAGGACGGACAGGTCGACGTAGGACTCTGCTCCGGCGTACGAACGCACTGCAGCCGCAGCTGCGTCATGGGCCCAGAGCTCTTTGACACTCAGGTCCCCACCCGTGCCACAGGCCTTCATACGTGCCTGGTAACCGGCGAAGTACTCCCCTGCCCGATCGGAGTCCTTGAAACGGAGCAGGAGCGCAGTAGCGGGCTGCGCGTCGCCTGTGCGGTAGCTACCGGTCAGGGCGTAGGCGGGGACAGGCAGGGAGCCGCTCACTGGTTGGCCGGCGCAGCCAGAGGGCAGGGCCTCGTAGGACGCCTGGTGTGGGTCGCGGCGTCGGGTCCAGGTGTTGTTGCCGATGAAGCCCACCTCGGCACCACCTGGGTCCACGTACGTCTTCCAGCCGGTGCCGAGCTTCTCTGGTGCGGGCAGGTTGCGAGAGGTCAGCGGACCCGCGGCCGCGGGAGGTGGCGCGGTCGCTTCCTCCGGGACCTCTGGAGGCACGGCGGCGTCCGTGGGCTTACTGGTGGGCAGTGTGGTGGTCGGCACAGGTACGGTGCCGCCGACGGTGCTCGGGATGACTGGCGGCGGTGTCGCCAGCGGGACCGTGGGAGTGGAGCTGCAGCCGACGAGGACAGCGGTCAGCACACCGGCAACTACAGTCGCTTTCACTTCGGCTGGAAGTGCTGGTAGTCGGGTTTGGACCAGCCGGCACCCCAGAAGTACCCCTGCCCGATCAGGGCCTTGGTGGCGACGCTACTCGAGAACAGCATGCCCGGACGCGCCACGGAGCGGTTGATGTACGCCGTACCGTTCGACGGGTACCAGACGCCGTTCGCGGCCAGGTACGGGTTCTCGACGGTGTTGATGTCGATCGCCCAGCCGTACGAGTGCGGCGACAGCGAGTACGGATCACCGGTGACCCGCCGGCAGTTGAACGCGGACGTGTTGTCGGCCGCCATCGACTTGATGTCGCTGCCGCCGTACACATCCACCCGGCGCATCTGCCGGATCGGGAACTTCGAGGCGAACGTCGAGGTCCAGGCGGTGATCATCTTCGGTACGGCGGCGTCACGGAGGATCAGCTCGCCGCGGTGCACCCGGCCGTCGAAGCCCCAGTAGTTCAGCTGCAGCAGCCGCAGGGACGACGGCTTCACGGGGCATCCGGCGCGGTACGTGTAGGGCACCATCGCGGCCGACACGGCGTACACCTTGGGGTTGAGGGCAGCCTTGATGACGATCGTCGCCAGCGCGGAGTACTCCATCGCGGGCTGAGTGACGTATCGCGTGACCACCCGGACGGTGCGGGTGACCGGCAGGTCGTCGGGCATCCGCAGCCGGAAGTTGCCGCCGGCATCCATCTTCGCGATGTTCAGCAGCCGCCATCTCCCGCTGCCGAGGTACTCCTGCAGCGCGAGCTCCTTGCCCGGCTCGGCCGGCACCATCCGGCCGGTGACCGAGACGCCGGTCAGCGTCGCGTACCAGGGCGCCGGGGTGTTGATCACGATCTTGCGGTCCTGGATCGGGACGGTCCGGTAGTCCGAGATGGCGAGCGCCGTCTCCGCCTTGACACCGATCATGGTGCGGAACGCCCACGTGCCGCTGTACGCCGAGACGTAGCTGAACCTGTACACGCCGCCGGTCGTGGTCCTGGTGGCCGCCCGGAGCACCCAGGCGCCGGGGACGCGCTGCCACAAGGTGATGTACGAGCCGGTGATCGGCTGGCTGATCTTGCCGGTGAAGACCGTCGGCCGGTCCTCCCAGGAGGCGGCCGGCTGATCGAGCGTGATGCCCCACGCCGGCGACACAGCCTTCGGCGTCACGCTGGGCGTCTGAGTGGGCGGTGCGCTCGGCGTGGGCGTCTCCGCCGGCGTCACGCTAGGCGACGCGCTCGGTGTGCCACTTGGCGTTGTGCTCGGTGCCGTGCTTGGTGTTGTGCTCGGCGTTGCGCTCGGCGTCGTGCTCGGAGCCGGCGTCTCGTCGGCATACGCCACACCCACCGGACCGAGACCGACCAGAACTGCGACCGCTACCCCCACGAAGCGCTTCATACGCCTCTCCCTCCCCTCGAGACCACCTACCCAGATAAGAGGCAGTCACACCAGAGAGACGTCACACAGAGGCCGGAAGTTGTGTCACTCCTGCAGTCTCTTCACAGCGGCGTCGACCCGCTCGTCGGTCCCGGTCAACGCGATCCGCACGTGCCGCTCACCCGCGGTCCCGTAGAACACACCGGGAGCGACGAGGATGCCCCGGTCCGCCAGCGCGCCAACCGAGCCGTAGGCGTCGTACGACGGGTGCGACGCCCACAGGTACAACCCGCCGTTCGAGAACGTGATCTCCCAACCCGCATCGGTCAGCGCGTCCCGCAGTACCGCACGGCGACGCAGGTAGCGGGCACGCTGCTCCTCGACATGGGTGTCGTCGGCGAACGCGACAGCCATCGCGGCCTGGATCGGTGACGGCACCATCAGCCCGGCATGCTTGCGTACCTCGAGCAGCTCGGCCACGACGGTCGGGTCACCGGCGACGAAGCCGCCGCGGTACCCGGCCAGGTTGGAGCGCTTGGACAGCGAGTGCACCGCCAGCAGGTTGTCGAAGCTGCCCCCGCACACGTCCGGGTGCAGCACCGACACCGGCTTCTCGTCCCAGCCGAACTCGGTGTAGCACTCGTCGCTGACCAGCAGTACGTCGTTCGCGCGCGCCCACTCCACCGCCCGGCGCAGGGCGTCCGGCGGAGTGATCTCACCGGACGGGTTGCGCGGCGAGTTCAGGTACGCGATCCGGACCGGACCGTCGTACGCCGCCGGGTCCTCGACCGGCACGCTCGTGGCCCGGGCGAGCGCGGCACCGGCCTCATACGTCGGATAGGCCAGATCCGGGATGAGCACCGTGTCGCCGGCGCCGACGCCGAGCAGCGTCGGCAGCGTCATGATCAGCTCCTTGGTGCCGATCACCGGCAGTACGTCGCGCGCCGGGTCGACCCCGGTCACGCCGAGGCGCCGCTCCATCCAGTCCACAGCCGCCCGCCGCACAGCCGACGTACCGATCGTCGTCGGGTACGCCGGGGCGTCCGCGGCGTCGGCCAGCGCCTGCTTCACCAGCGCGGGCACCGGGTCCACGGGGCTGCCCACCGACAGGTCCACGATGCCGTCGGGGTGCTCGGCCGCCTTCTGCTTGTAGGGGCCGAGCTTGTCCCACGGGAAGTCGGGCAACCGGCTGGAGGTCTCGAAGATCACGCCGCCATTCTCCCCTACCCGCCCGACCCACGAGCTCACCCGTCCACATCACTACGATCAGTGCGGACAGGGGGTAACCGGATGACGTACGACGTGGCCGTGATCGGGGCCGGTGCGATGGGGTCGGCTGCGGCGTGGGCGCTGGCGGCCGCGGGGCGTGAGGTCGTCGTACTGGAGCAGTTCACCCTCGGGCACGAGCGAGGCGGCTCGCACGGGGCGACGCGCCTGTACCGGGCGGCTGTCGACGACGCCGGGATTGCCGAGCTGACCGAGCGGGCGCGGCCGCTGTGGCGGGAGCTGGAGGCGGAGTCCGGCGAGACGTTGCTCGAGGAGACCGGTGGGATCGACCACGGGATGAGCGACGCGTCGATCGAGGCTTTCCGGTCGTTGCATGCGGCAACCGGGGCGGTGCTGTCCGCGGCGGAGGCGGCCGAGCGGTGGCCGGGGTTCCGGTTCGAGACGCCGGTGCTCTACCAGCCGGGGTCAGGTCGGCTGTACGCCGAGCGGGCAGTGCACGCGCTACAGGTCGTGGCTGGTCGATCCGGTGCCGAATTCCGCGTCCAGTCGCCTGTACGGTCACTGCGGACTCATGACGGTTTGGTCGAGCTCGACGTACCAGGTGGTGCTGTGCGGGCGCGACACGTGGTGGTGACCGCTGGGCCGTGGACGCCGAGGCTGGTGGGCGGGCTCGTGCCGTTGCCGCCGTTCAGGGTCACGCAGGAACAGCCACGGTTCTTCGCACCGCTGTGGGACGAGCTGGAGTGGCCCAGCTTCGTGCACCACGGTCCGACCAGCTACGGCCTCTACGAACCAGGCTCCGGGGTCAAGGTCGGGCTGCACGCGACCGGGCCGGAGGTCGATCCCGACACTCGTGACTTCCAGCCGGAACCGGAGCGGGACGCGGCCCTCCTGCAGTACGTCGAGCAGTGGTACCCCGGACTTGACCCCCACCGGTCGACCGCGATCAGCTGCCTCTACGACAACACGCCCACGTCCGACTTCGTCATCGACCGCGCCGGACCGGTCACGGTCGCCGCCGGATTCTCCGGCCAGGGCTTCAAGTTCGTGCCGCTGGTCGGCGCGTTCGTCCGTGACCTGGTCACCGGCGGCGCGCCGGCACCGCGACGGTTCGGCTTTCAGAGGTAGAGGCCGGTCTGCCCGTCCTCGAGGCGGCCGGCGGCCACCGCGTGCAGGTCGCGCTCGCGCAACAGGATGTAGTCGTCTCCGCGGACCTCGACCTCGGCGCGGTCCTCGGGGTCGAAGAGCACCCGGTCGTCGACCTCGACGGTGCGCACGTTCGCACCGATCGCGACCACCTTCGCCCAGGCGAGGCGGCGGCCCATCTGGGCGGTGGCGGGGATCAGGATGCCCGCCGACGACTTCCGCTCGCCCTCCTGCTCGAGGGAGACCAGGACGCGGTCGTGCAGCATCCGGATCGGCAGCTTGTCGTCGGAGAGCCGCTTGCGTGGAGTCACCGGCGACCCACCAGCCGGCGGATCACCAACAGAACGCCGACCACACCGGCCACCGCGCCGGCGACGGCGACGATCTTCTGGGTCCGCAACTGGCCCTGCTCGTCGAAGACCTGGGACTTGGCCTGCTCGACCTGCCGAAGGGCCAGGTTCTTCGGGCTCGCCCGGTCGACGAGCTCGTCCACGGTCGAGGCCAGGCGCGCGCGGGTGGCGGCGATGTCCGCCTCGATCTGCTCGGCGGTCCGAGCTTTCGTGTCCGACACTTGTCGGCGCTCCCTTCCGTCGGCGGGGCATTCCCCGAGCTGCCCCCCGGTCCGTCTCTGTCGGCACCATCCTCGCAGGTCATCGCCGCAAGTCCACGACCACCTTGATGTCATCCGGTTCCCGGACCAATGCGTCCGGCCAGCTGGACAGCGGCACGGTCCGGGTGATCAGCCGCTCCAGCCAGGACCGGTCAGCGGCCAGCAACACGTCCACCGCATCCGCGTAGTGCCGCTTGCCCGCATTCACCGTGCCGACCACAGCGGCGTTGCGGACCACCAGTTGCCGCACCAAGGCGTCCAGCTGTACCTCGACCTTCGCCGGCCCCGGATGGATCCCGGCAAGGCACATGACACCGGCCGGCGGCAACAGCGACGCACAGTCGAACACCAACTGCCCGACACCGGTCGCCTCGATCACCACATCAGGTACGACGCCCAGCTGGCACAGGTCGGTCAGGTACGTCCCGCCAAGCGCCCGTACCAGCTCCGGCTTCGGCCCGTCCGTGACGCGGTCCAGCACATGTACGTCGTACCCGCGCTGCTGACCGATCAGTGCGGCCAGCAAGCCGATCGGCCCGGCACCTGTCACCAGCACGTGCCGTGGAGTGAAGGAGGAACGCGCCCCGACCTGGTCCACCTGCTCCCATGCCTTGGTGAGGATGCTGGCCGGCTCCACGAGGACACCGAGCCCTCCGAGCTCAGCAGGCACCGGTACGGCGAAGTACGGGTCGACCCGCCAGCGCTCGGCGCCGTACCCGTCGAGTTCCTTGATGCCACGCTCGGCGTACCGCCCGTTGCGGCAGAAGTCCCACTCGCCCCGTGCACACGCCGGACAAGGCACCGGGTCGGGCCGGCGGACCACACCGGCGACCAGGTCACCGGCAGCGATACCGGAGCCCACAGGTGCCTCCAGCACGCGTCCGAGCGACTCGTGCCCTATGACGAGGGTGTCCGAGCCGGGCGGGCCGCTGCCGAACGCTCCGGACACCAACTCGATGTCGGTACCGCAGATGCCTGTCAGCAGGCCCTCCACCAGAATCGACCCGTCGACGATCGGGGGCTCCGGTACCTCTCCTACTGCCGCCGAGTCGGCCTTGCCTGGCGTGACTGTCATGGCCCGCATCGGCTCAGGCTATCGGGGCCGCTCAGCTCTCCCGCCGTCTAGCATGGCCCGCAGTTGACCTACCCCGTGGAGGACCTGATGTCCGATCGTCTGTCCGTCGGCGACACCGCGCCCGACTTCACCCTGCCCGATGCCGACGGCAACGACGTGGCGCTGGCGGACCTGCGCGGGAAGAACGTGATCGTCTACTTCTACCCGGCCGCGATGACCCCCGGCTGCACGAAGCAGGCCTGCGACTTCCGCGACTCGCTCGACGCGCTGCAGGCCGCCGGGTACGCCGTCCTCGGGATCTCCCCGGACAAGCCGGCCAAGCTGGCGAAGTTCCGCGAGCGCGACGGCGTCACCTTCCCGCTGCTCAGCGACCCGGACAGGGAGGTGCTGACGGCGTACGGCGCGTTCGGCGAGAAGACCATGTACGGGAAGAAGGTGACCGGCGTGATCCGGTCCACGTTCGTCGTCGACCCGGACGGGAAGATCGCCGTGGCGCAGTACAACGTGAAGGCCACCGGCCACGTCGCCAAACTCCGCCGCGACCTGGGATTGTGAAAAGGCACCTCCCACAACCACTCCCGCAGAGGAAAACCTTCGACCGTTTCATGGCATTGGTCCATGGAACGGCCGTTTGAGCAAACTGTCTGAGTGATTTGGATCACACGGGAATCTCAGCGGACCGCAGCGGAGTCACCACTCAGGGTGAGTTTTCAAGCCTTCCTGCGAAAGAGCCGTACTCCCGGGCCGGTTCCGGTTCGGCGACGGGTGTGTCACGGCCGTTCCCGGACTTCGCCGCGACGTGCGGAAACCGGGTAATCTGCGCGCGCAGTCAGCCTCTGGGAGGGAGGGACCTGCCGCAATGGGAAAACATTCCTCAGCGGTCACGCGAAGTAACAACAACCGTCGGTCGGTGTACATCACCGCGGTCGGGCTCTTGGTGCTCTCGCTGGGCGCCGTCTTTGTGGTCCGGTCCTTCGGATCCGAGTCGGGCGCCGACGGGTTCCTCGGCGGCGGCAAGGCCTGCGCCGACCCGACCCAGATCCAGTTGGCCACCACGCCCGAGATGCAGTCACCGCTCGAGGCCGCGGCCAAGGCGCTCGCCGCCAAGGGCGGCAAGGACGACACCCCGTGCCTGCAGATCACCGTCAGCGCCGTGCCGTCGGCCCAGGTGGCGCGGGACGTCGCGCACGGCAGCGACAACCGGCCCGACCTGTGGGTACCGGACTCTTCGCTTTGGGTCGCCCAGGCCGACGACGGCGAGAGCCTGCCGAGCGTCGCGGTCGCCTCCATCGCCACCACGCCGATGGTTCTGGTCGGCCGCAAGGAGAACTTCGCCGACACCTCGTCGTGGCTGCGCATGCTGGGCGGCACCGAGCCCGCTCTGCTCGACCCGCTGAACACCTCCCCCGGCGCGCTGACACTGCTGGCCCTCCAGGTGGAGCGTCAGAAGACGTCCGCGTCCGACGGCCAGGTGTCCCAGGTGGTCGTCCCGCTGGCGCAACGCCTCGGGTCGATGGCCAAGCCGTTCACCGACGTCAACGGGCTCTTCGGCCGCGCGGACCGGGACGGCAGCAAGACCGTCGTACCGGCGACCGAGCAGAGCTTCGTGAAGTACCAGGAGGCGCATCCGGAGGCCCAGCTCAAGGCGATCCAGCCGGGCACCGGCACGCTGACCCTGGACTACCCGATCGTGGTCACGGCGAAGTCCGACACCGACGCGGCGAGCAACGCCGCCCAGGCACTCGCCACCGAGCTGCTCACCGACGGCGCCGCGCAGGCGCGTGACCAGGCCGGTTTCCGCGACACGACGTCCAGCACCCTGAGCGGCGGCCGGGGCGTCGGTGACGTGACCCAACTGGCCAAGCCGACCAGCGAGGCGATCAACAGCACCCTGCAGAACTGGACGCGGCTCTCGCTGTCCACGCACTCCCTTGCGGTCATCGACGTCTCCGGCTCGATGGCCGAGAAGGTCGGAGCCAAGACCCGCTGGCAGCTCACCGTCGAAGCGGCGGCCGGCGGCCTGAGCCTGTTCCCGGACACCGCCGAGCTCGGCCTGTGGACGTTCTCGACGAACATCGGGACGGACAAGGCCGACTACAAGCCGCTGGTGCCGATCGCCCCGCTGTCGAAGAACCAGCGCGCGAAGATCGTCGGCCAGCTGGGCGCCTCACACCCGATCGTGGGCGGCGGGACCGGGCTGTACGACACCGCGATCGCCGCGGTCCGGGCGGTCCGCCAGGACTACAAGTCGAACGCGGTCAACACGATCCTGCTGTTCACCGACGGCAAGAACGACGACCCCGGCAGCCCGACGCTGGCGCAGGCCGTCCAGACCCTCAGGGGCCTGCAGGACCCGGCCCGCCCGGTCCGCATCATCGCCCTCGGCATGGGCCCCGAGGCGAACGCCGACGAGCTGGCCGCTCTCGCCGGGGCCACCAAGGGCCAGGCGTACGTGGCCCGCAACCCCGGCGATCTGAAGGCCGTCTTCATCGACGCCCTGCAGAGCCGCTGACCACACCGAGAAAACCCCGAGGCACGTCGCCTCCCCTAGGATGTCTACCTGGGGGAGGCACCAGCCCTCCTCAGCCAGAGTGGTGGAACGGCAGACACACCGGCTTTAGGTGCCGGCGCCCCCGGGCGTGCGGGTTCAACTCCCGCCTCTGGCACCAGTAGCTGTCAGCTCACCGGATGCAGGTGGATTGCGCCGGTGGTGCCGTGGATGGTTGTTGTGGTGCCGTTGGGGATTTGGGTGGTGGCGTTCGGGACTGCGAGGACGGCGGGGATGCCGCGTTCGCGGGCGATGATGGCGGCGTGGGAGAGGATGCCGCCGGTTTCGGTGACGACGCCGGCGGCGATGGACAGGAGCGGCGTCCAGGCGGGGTCGGTGAGCGGGCAGATGAGGATGTCGCCGGGACGGACGGTCGGGAAGTCGGACGGGCCGCGGACGATTCTCGCGGGGCCGGTTGCGGTGCCGTGGCTGCCGGGGGTTCCGGTCAAGGTCGCGGACCGGGGATTGCCTGAAGGCGGGAGTTCGGCGGTGATCGGGCGAGTCTGAAGGAACCACAGGTGGTCCGCGGTGAGCGCCCATTCGATGTCCTGTGGGGCGCCGAGGAGGTTCGCGATCTGCTGACCGAGGTCGGCCAGGTGTACAGCGGTCTCGTCGGAGAGGGTCGGCGTACGGCGACGCCCGGCCGGCACTGCGCGGGTGACGAGACGGGAGCTGTCGCGGTGGAGCGCCGTGGGCTTGTCGGCGATCGTGCGGGTGACGGAGCCGGTCGTGATCTCGTAGCGGTCGGGGGTGATCCGGCCCTCGACGGTGCTTGGGCCGAGGCCCCAGGATGCTTCGATCACCGCGTCGCCGTCGGGGCCGGTGAACATCACGCCGGACGCGTCCGCGTCCAGGTGGCGCTGGACGATGACGGCCATCGGCGGGACCTCGGCCCCCTGGCGATACGCGGTCGCACGTGCGGACCGCACAGACGCCCGGCAGGCGCGTACGGCGTCGACGACCGCGGCGATCCCTTGCACACCGAGGAAGCTGTCGTGCTGCCCTGCGGCCGAGGCCAGCGGAGTGTCCTCGTTCGCAGCCGACGACCGCACCGCGACCGCCGGATCCCCCACACCCTCCAGCCACCGCGCGAGCTCGTCGACGAACTCGTCGCCCGTCCCGAACGGGACGACGACGCCGTCCGGCACCGGAAGGTCATGGCGGAGCAAGGTCGCGAGGGTGGCTGCCTTGGCGCCGCACCGGTCGGCGGTGGCGGCGGCGAGCGGCACCAGCATGCAGAGCTCCTATCAACGAGACGTTGACAACGAAATGTTGACAACGTTCTGTTGATGATCCACGGTAGACGGATGCGACGCAAGCACGACGCGGACCAGGCCCAGGCCGAGCGCCAGCGTGAAGCCAGGGAGCAACTCCTCGCGACGGGAGCGAAGGACCTGCCCAGGCGGCCCTGGCGGCCGGCGCCGATTCCGTTGTCGGCGGTGGATCTCACGCAGTTCGCGGCCTGGCGGTCCGCGGACCTGTCCGAGGAGGACCTGCTCGCGGCGCTCGCCCTGTTGCCGGCGGCACGCGCCGAGGTCGACGAGGTCGAGGCCGGACTGCTGTTCCTGGCCAGGAGTTCGGGACTGACGTGGGCAGAGATGGCCGACGCGATGGGATTCAGCTCGCCGCAGGCCTGTCAGCAGCGGTTCAACCGGCTGGCGGCGCGGCAGGACGGGTCGTGATGCACCTGGTGCTGCACTCCGTCCGGTTGACGGGATTCGCGGACACTCCAGCGATCGCCCGCCGTTTCGAGCTGCCCCAGAGCGCGGTCGAGGAGGCGCTGCGGGACGCTGAGGCGCGTGGCTGGACGACGTACAGCAGCTTCGCGGGTACGGCGGGATGGTCGCTGACCGAGGCAGGTCGCGTGGAGAACGAGCGCCTGCTGGCAGCCGAGCTCTCCGACGCTGAAGGTGGGAGCGGAGTGCGTGAGGTGTACCGCGAGTTCCTGCCGCTCAACGGTCTGCTGCAGCAGGCCTGTACCGACTGGCAGTTGCGGCCGACGCCGGCCGATCCGCTCGCCGCCAACGACCACACCGATGCGGCCTGGGACGCCGGCGTCCTTCACGAACTCTCCGCCGTCGACCGTGCGCTCGCGTCGATCACGAGCCGCCTGACCGACGTACTCCCCCGGTTCAGCGGCTACGACACCCGCTTCTCACAGGCGTTGCGACGCGCCGCCGCGGGCGAGACCAGCTGGATCGACCGCAGCGACGTCGACTCCTGTCATCGCGTCTGGTTCGAGCTGCACGAGGACCTGCTCGCCACGCTCAACCTGAAGCGCGGCGACGAGCCCTAGTTGCCCAGGGCATCCAAGTACGCCGCACCGCGCGGCGTGATCCGGTACCCGACCTCGAGGCTGTAGGTCAGCCCGAGGTTCTTGAGCTTGCGGACGTCGAGCTTGAACGGCGCCGTCTCCCGGCCGACCGAGGCGGCCAGGTCCGCGGCGCGGGTCGCCGGCGTGTTCTGGATCAGCCGCAAGGTCTCGGTGGTCCACGCTCCGTGGTGGCTGAGCTCGTCGAAGCGGGTCAGCCGGTCCCGGAGATCCGCGAACTCCTCGGCGCTCAGCGACGTCTGCGCGGCCAGCTCCTCCCGCGGATCCGGCCCTTCGACCAGGTGGAAACGAATCAGGAACGTCGGCAGCGTCTCGTCACCGCGCAGCCGCCGGCGGACGTCCCGCGCGTTCCGGCGGTCGGCGAGCTCGAGGTCGGGGTCGTTGTCCGCGATCAGCTCCGGGTTGACCTGGCGGATGCTGTCGATCTCGATCCGGCCCGCGTTCGTGCGGTAGATCCGGCCCTCGGCGACCCGCGGCTCGGCCCACCGCCGGTACGCCACGGTGATTCTCCCGCTCGCGACGCCGTCGCGATCCGATCCGGCGAACAGCATCGTCAACTCCCCAGGGCCTTCGCCACGATCGGGGCGAGCTCGCGCAACGCCTTGCCCCGATGGCTGATCGCGTCCTTCTCCTCGATCGACAGCTCGGCCGTCGTCCGGTCGTAGCCCTCGGCCTGGAAGAGCACGTCGTACCCGAAGCCGCCGGTACCGCGCAGCTCGTGGATCACCGACCCGCGCATCTCGCCCAGCACGATCTCGTCCGGACCGTCCGGCCGGACGAACGCGACCGCCGCCACGAACGACGCCCCGCGCCGCTCGTCCGGCACGTCCGCCAGCTGACCGAGCAGCAGCAGGTTGTTCGCGTGGTTGTCCTTCGCCGGCCCGGACCAGCGCGCGGACAGCACGCCGGGCATCCCGTTCAGCGCGTCCACGCAGATTCCGCTGTCGTCCGCGATCGACGGCAGCCCGGTCGCCTCGAGCGCGGCCCGCGCCTTCAGCAGCGCGTTCCCCTCGAACGTCGGTTCCGTCTCGGCGGGTTCGTCGTACGGCGGGACGTCGCCGAGCCCGAGCACCTCGATCCCGGGCACGATCGGCGTCAGGATCCGCCGCAGCTCCTCGAGCTTCTTCTTGTTGTTCGAGGCAAGTAAAACCTTGCTCACGCGAGCGCCTCCTGCTGGATCTTCGCCAGCTCCGCGCAGCCTGCCGTCCCGAGCTCCAGCAGGCTGTCCAGCTCGGCGCGGTCGAACGGCGCGCCCTCCGCCGTCCCCTGCACCTCGATGAACTTGCCGTCGCCGGTGATCACCAGGTTCATGTCGGTCTCGGCCCGCACGTCCTCGGAGTAGCAGAGGTCGAGCATCGGCGTCCCGTCGATGATCCCGACCGACACCGCGGAGACCGTGCCGGTGAGCGGCTCGCTCTTCAGCAGCTTCCGCTCGCGCAACCAGGAGACCGCGTCGGCCAGCGCGACGTACGCGCCGGTGATCGCCGCCGTCCGGGTGCCGCCGTCGGCCTGCAGGACGTCGCAGTCCAGCAGGATCGTGTTCTCGCCGAGCGCCTTGTAGTCGATCACGGCCCGCAGCGAACGCCCGATCAGCCGGGAGATCTCGTGGGTACGACCACCGATCTTGCCCTTCACCGACTCGCGGTCCGAGCGGGTGTTGGTCGCCCGCGGCAGCATCGCGTACTCCGCGCTGACCCAGCCGAGCCCACTGCCCTTCCGCCAGCGCGGAACGCCCTCGGTCACACTCGCCGCACACAGCACCCGGGTCCGCCCGAACTCGACCAGCACCGAGCCCTCGGCGTGGTCGAGCCAGTTCCGGGTCACCTTCACCGGTCGGAGCTGGTCAGCGTTACGTCCATCGATACGGGCCATGCGTCAAACCCTATGCCTCGATGCGTCGCACCTCCGCATTGAGTGGGGTCGAGCGGACCTGGCTGATCGCCATCCGGGCGGCCCAGGGCAACAGGTCGTTGGCCCGCCGCCCGACCCACGGCGCACCTTCCTTCACCAGCCACACCGTGTCCGCCCACCTGCTCGGCGGCCGGTACACGCAGTCCAGTTCCGGCGGTACGTCGATCCGCAGCCCGCGGACCGCCAGCTCGTCGGCGAACGCGCGGGCCAGCGTGCGGTGCCCGCGCTCCCCCGGATGCAACCGGTCGACGCTCCAGAAGTCCCGCCGGTACACCTCGGGGTAGTCGGCCATGTCCAGCCGGATCCCGCCGAACCGCGCGTGGAGGTCGTCGAACACGACGTTCACCTGCTCGATCCGCTGCCACAGCGGCCGCCGCAGCCACCGCGGCAGGCCGAACACCCGGCCGTGGTCGTGGAACCGGACAGTCAGCAGCAACGCACCCCGTGCGGTCAGCTGCTCGGCGCACACGTGCAGGTGCTCACGGATCCGTCCGGCGTCGAAGGTCGATCGCAGGGTGTCGTTGACGCCCACGATCAGGGAGGCGAGGTCGATGGGACTGTCGCCGGTCCGGGGCAGTTGCTCGGTCGCGACGACCGGCACGGTGGCGCCGCTGGTCGCGAAGTTGGAGAACGTCACACGGTGGGTGCTGGCCAGCGAGTCGGCGAGCAGCGAGGCCCAGCCCCGCCACCCGGTTGGGCTGCCGTTCATCGGGTCCCCGACCCCTACAGTGGTCGAGTCCCCCAGTGCCACGTAGTGGAGGCTCACATTCCGCCATGGTGGCGGCACGGAGCGAGACCGCGGTGTGCGGCGGGTGACGACCAGGAGGGCGGCGGGCAAACTCTCCGCAATTCCAGCAGGAGGACCACTGATTGCTTGCCAGAATTGCTCGGAGTTAGGCTGTTGCAAACAACTATGTGCAGGAGTTGCCTGGTATGACTGATCTTCGGTTTGGCGTGGTGGGCCTCGGCGCCCGCAGCCGCATCGCTCAGTACGCACACCGTCCGGGCGAGGGGTCCGAGGTCGTGGCCCTCGCCGACCCGTCCGCGCCGCAGCGCGACGCCGCCCTCGAGTTGTACCCGCAGGCGACCGCGTACGCCGACCACACCGAACTGCTGGACGCCAAGCTCGACGGCGTCTTCCTGACCACGCCCGACGACCTGCACGAGGGCCCGGCGATCGACTTCCTGCGGGCCGGTGTCTCGGTGTTCGTGGAGAAGCCGCTGGCGATCACCACCGAGGGCTGCGACCTGGTCCTGCAGGCGGCGTACGACTCCGGCGCCCGGCTGTACGTCGGTCACAACATGCGCCACATGCCCGTCGTGCTGACGATGCGCAAGCTGATCCAGGACGGCGCGATCGGCGACGTGAAGGCGATCTGGTGCCGGCACTTCGTCGGCCACGGCGGCGACTACTACTTCAAGGACTGGCACGCCGACCGTCGCCGGACCACCGGGCTGCTGCTGCAGAAGGGCGCCCACGACATCGACGTGATGCACTGGCTGGCCGGCGGCTACACGACCCGGGTGAACGCGATGGGCGCGCTCACGCTGTACGGCGGGATCACCGACCGGATGGACCGGACGGGCCAGCGGTTCAAGGACTTCGTGTCGATCGACAACTGGCCGCCGCTGGAGCAGAAGGGCCTCGCGCCGGTGATGGACGTCGAGGACCTCTCGATGGCGAACCTGCTGCTCGACAACGGCGTCTTCATGACCTACGAGCAGTGCCACTACACGCCGGACTACTGGCGCAACTACACCGTCATCGGCACCCACGGCCGGCTGGAGAACTTCGGTGACACCGCGGGCGGCGTGGTGAAGGTGTGGAACAGCCGCCGCTCCGGGTACCGCGAGGACGCCGACCAGGTCGTCGAGATCGCCGGCGAGAGCGAGCACCACGGCGGCGCCGATCCGCATCTGGTGGCCGAGTTCGTGAACTTCGTCCGCGACGGCGGCGCGACCCTCACCTCCCCGATCGCGGCCCGCGCCGCGGTCGCCGCCGGGTACGCCGCCACCGAGTCGCTGCGCGCGAACGGCGTACCGCAGGACGTGCCGGCGCTCGACCCGGCCCTGGTCGCGTACTTCGACAACGGGCAGACGCGCTGAGGGTGTTACTCTCGTGGACGTGACCAGGTACGCCGCGATGCGAATGCTGAGCCCTCGATACGGGAGGACTTCAGCGGCGTAGGCACGTGTGCTTGCAGCGAGAGGCCCCCGATGTCGGGGGCCTCTTTCGTTTCCCACCGCTGCAACCCACTGGAGCCTCTTGATGTACCCGATCACCTACATCACCGACTGTTTCGACGGCAACGCCCGCGCCAGACTCAGCACCCGGATCGGCGCCCTGTTCGGCCAGTCGCCGACGATCGTCGCCGCCGACGGACCCGATCCGGAATCGTTCGCCGCGCTCACCCTGCTGGACTGCCTGATCGCCACCGAGTCCCTGGGCCCTGATGGTGTGGCCGGGCACCCGACCATCACGCTGCTGAACATCGCGCCCCGCGACGGTGTCTGGCCGAACGGCGTCCCGTTCTGCTTCTTCCGGTACGGCCAGCACCTGGTGGCGACCACCTTCAACGCCCGCGTGCTGTCCCTGGTACGGCGTGAGCTCGGCATCGACCGCGTTCACGTCACGGACATCCGCGAGGCGGTGACGGCGGCCGGGTTCGGCGCAGACGAGATCGAGAAGATCGCCGGCACCCAGTTCAGGAGTCTGTGGTACCTGCCGCTGCTCGCGAAATGGGTCGCCGACGGGCGGACGGTGCCCGCGACCGAGACCGCCGTACCGGACGTCCTCGACGCCGATCCGGTCGTGACCGTCGTCGACAACTTCGGCAACTGCAAGCTCGACCGCCGCCTCGACCTCGCGCTCGGCAGCTCCCTGTCCGTTGCCCAGCGCAACGATGACGGCAGTACGTCGCTCGTCGACGTCCGCGTGTACCCGCACCTGACCGCCGTACCGCGGAACGCGCCGGGCATCGTCCCGGGCAGCTCCGGCACCGGCTTCACCGAGCTGGTGATCCGTGGCGGCTCGGCGGCCGAGGTGTTCGGTCTGCGACCGGGTGACACCCTGCTGGAGCCGGTCGCGGCGAACGTTGCCTGAGTCAGATGTCGAAGACCGCGTCCGGTGTGGCGAGCTCGACCGGGCCGGAGAACGTACGGCGGGCGTGCTCGGCCTGGGTGACGCGGTCGTACCACGGCGGCACGTGCGTGATGACGAGCCGCTTCACGCCGGCCTTCGTCGCGTGCTCACCGGCGTCGGACGGAGTCAGATGCAGGTCGAGCGGGTTGTCCGGATTGCCGTCCGTGAGCGCCGCTTCGGAGAGCAGCACGTCGGCGCCGCGGGCCAGCTCGACCAGCGCGTCGTTCGGCCCGGTGTCACCGGTGTAGACGAGCGAGGTGCCGCCGTGCTCGACGCGGATCGCGTACGCCGGCACCGGGTGCACCATCGGCGCGGTGCGGATCGTGAACGGCCCGACCTGCTGGACGTCCTGCCAGGCATGGAATTCCAGCTCCTCCTCCATGCCCGGATCGAGCGGCAGGTCGTAGGCGAGCGCCATCCGTCCCGCCGTACCGGGCGGCCCGAACACGGGGATCCGCGGGATCGGCGCCCCGGGCGCGTAGCGCGCCGCGACGTACAGCCCGCACAGATCCATGCAGTGGTCAGGATGCAGGTGGGACAGGCCGATCGCCCCGATCTCCGGTACGGCGATGTGCCGCTGGAGCGCACCGAGTGCGCCACTGCCGAGGTCGAGCACCAGGTGGAACCCGTCGGCGGTGACCAGATAGCTCGAGGCGGCCGAGTCCGGCCCGGGGACGGACCCGGAGCAACCGATCACGGTGAGCTTCATACCTGGAACCCTACCGGCGAGTCGCAGCCTTCGCAGGGACACTGATGCCCCTGACAACGGATGGGCAACAGGTGGTGCGACCCACGTCACACGTCAACGGATCCAGGCGAACTGGTCCACATTCGCCAGCGCGGGGCCCAGAAAGCGGGAGCCGATCGCCGCGAACTCGGCCGGATTCCCGGTGGTGACGAAACGGTGCTCCGGGACAGGCAGGTGATCGGGCCGCAGCAGGTCCGCCTTGGTGAGCACGGAGTACACGTCCTTCGCGCACTCCTCGGCGCTGCTCACCAGCGTGACGTTGTCGCCCATCACGTACGAGATGACGCCGGTGAGCAACGGGTAGTGCGTGCACCCGAGGATCAATGTGTCGACGCCGGCCTCGACCAGCGGGTCGAGGTACTCGTGCGCGGCCTCCAGCAACTCCGGTCCGGACGTCACGCCGGACTCGACGAAGTCCACGAACTTCGGGCACGCGCGGGTGAACAGCTCCACCTGCGGCGCGGCCGCGAAACCGTCCTCGTAGGCCAGCGACTGCGCGGTCGCCTTCGTGCAGATCACGCCGACGCGCTGGTTCCGCGTCGCGGCGACGGCACGCCGCGCGGCCGGCAGGATCACCTCGACGACGGGTACGTCGTACCGCTCGCGGGCGTCGCGCAGCATCGCTGCACTCGCCGAGTTGCACGCGATCACGAGCATCTTCACGCCGGCGTCGACGAGATGGTCCAGGCACTCGAGCGCGTACTCGCGGACCTCGGCGATCGGCTTCGGGCCGTACGGCTGCCGGGCGGTGTCACCGAGGTACAGGATCGGCTCGTGCGGCAACTGGTCGAGCACCGCGCGGGCGACGGTGAGTCCCCCGAAGCCTGAGTCGAAGATCCCCACCGGTGCGTCTGCCACGAGAAGAGCTTATACAGGTCCGGCTGCGGGCAGATCCGAAGCCAGGCTTACCTAACCTCTCGGGCCGACACGCCGGGGTTGTCCACATCTTTACGTTATGGAATTGCCTTTTCGCGTGATGCACGCCACTCTGGAGCGATGTTTGATCGACCGCCCCTCGTGATGCCATGAACCTGACGCATCACCTAGCGGTGGCTCTCACCGCAGCACCAACTCCGCAGCCGGACAACGTGACCGCCGCAGGACAGGCGGCCAGCCAGGCCACGGAGACGAACAACGGCACAGCCGCGGACATCGCGACGGCCCTCGGGCCGACCGGGATGCTGCTGTTGCTGCTGATGGCGACGGTCGCCGTGTACGTCGTCTCGCTGTCGCTGCACCCGAACGCGAAGTGCAACAGGTGCAAGGGTGCCGGCCGGCACCACGGCAGCCTCTTCAGTTACGCCCAGCGCCCGTGCACCAGCTGCAAGGGTCGCGGGGTCCATCCCCGACTCGGCCGCAGAGTCCTGTTCAAAGAACCGTAGGCGGACATGACGTAAGAACCCCTGCAGGTGCCCGAGGCAACAATCGGCGCACCACGCGGCACGGACCGGCCCTTCCGCCCGCCGGCCCGGCCGAGCAAGACACCCTTCAGCGTCCGGTGCGGCCGTCCAGCTGCTCGCGCAGGATGTCGGCGTGCCCTGCATGCCGAGCGGTCTCCTCGATGAGGTGGACCAACGTCCACCGACGCGACGGCGCGCTGCGCGCGCCTGACCGACCAGACTGCCCCGGCCGGCCGGGCTTCGGTCCTGGGGCGTCCAGGTCGTCCCACGTTGCGACCGCCGCGTTCGCCTCGGCTCCGGTCTCGCGGTACGCCGCGAGCACCTCCGCCGCCGTCTCGTCGACGCCCGCACGGAACGTGGCCGGCCAACTCGGCACCTCCGCGCCGAGCACCCAATGACGTTCGACGGCGGTCAGGTGCTTCACGAGCCCCAGCAGATTCGTCCCGGACGGCACACCGGGTGCCCGGACCGCATCCTCGGGGAGACCCTCCGCCTTGGCCGCGATCGACGTACGGAGATAGTCGAGGAACCCGACGAGCACATCGCGCTCCCCCGGCCCGGTCGCCGGCGGCCCGGCGTCACGTCTGCGTCTCGTCATGCCGCCAAGCTTGCCGAGAGATCGCCGAAACAGCACACGAAGTTGCCGGACCGGCAACTCAGGCCCACAGCTGTCCCTCGAGCCGGTCCTCGGCCTCGTCGATCGTGCCTTCGTAGGCACCGGTCGACAGGTACTTCCACCCGCCGTCCGCCACCACGAACGCGATGTCCGCCGTCTCCCCGTCCCGCACACACTTGGCCGCCTGGCCGAGCGCCGCGTGCAGGATCGCGCCGGTCGAGACCCCGGCGAAGATCCCCTCGTTGTCGAGCAGTTCGCGGACCCGGCGTACGGCGTCCCGCGGTCCGACCGAGAACCGGGCGTCGATCAGCGTCTCGTCGTACAGCTCCGGGACGAAGCCCTCGTCGAGGTTGCGCAGGCCGTAGACGAGTTCGCCGTACCGCGGCTCGGCGGCGACGATGCGGACGTCGGGCTTGTGCTCGCGGAAGAACCGGCCGGCACCCATCAGCGTCCCGGTCGTCCCGAGGCCCGCGACGAAGTGCGTCACCGCCGGCAGGTCCTCGAGAATCTCCCGGGCGGTGCCGTCGTAGTGCGCCTGGGCGTTCGACGGGTTGCCGTACTGGTAGAGCATCACCCAGTCCGGGTGGTCCTCCGCGACCTGCTTCGCCACCCGCACCGCCTCGTTGGAACCGCCCGCGGCCGGGGAGGAGATGATCTCGACACCCCACATCCGCAGGATCTGCCGGCGCTCCTCGGAGGTGTTCTCCGGCATCACGCAGACCATCCGGTACCCGCGCAGCTTGGCGGCCATCGCGAGCGAGATGCCGGTGTTGCCCGAGGTCGGCTCGAGGATCGTGTTGCCGGGGCGCAGCCGGCCGTCCTTCTCGGCGTCCAGCAGCATCCGCAACGCGGCCCGGTCCTTGATGGAACCGGTCGGGTTGTGGTCCTCGAGCTTCGCCCAGAGCCGGACCTCGGCCGACGGCGAGAGCTTCGGGAGACCGACCAGCGGGGTACCGCCGACCGAGTCCAGGAGGCTGTCGAAGCGCATCAGGCTCAGCCGCCGGCGACGGCAGGCAGTACGACGACCACGTCGCCGTCCTTGACCTCGGTCTTCAGGCCGCCGGTGAACCGGACGTCCTCGTCGTTCACGTACACGTTGACGAACCGGCGCAGTTCCTCCGGCTCGCCCTCCACGATGCGCTCCTTGAGGCCCGGGTGGGTGCCGTTCACGTTGTCGATGAACTCGGCCAGGGTCGCGCCGTCACCGGAGACCGCCTTGGACCCACCGGTGTAGGTGCGCAGGATCGTCGGCACGCGCAGCTCGATCGCCATCTTCAGTCTTCTCCTTCGAGGATCTCTTCTTCATAGGAACCAACCACGCGTACTTCTTCTTCCGTGACCTCACCGTCGACGATCCGGTACGAGCGGAACTCGACCGGTCCGTCGTACTCCGGGGAGTCGGCCCCGTCCCGCGTCGACACCAGCACGTAGTGGGCGCCCGGCTCCTGGGCCAGGTTGATGTCGGTCCGCGACGGGTACGCCTCGGTGGCGGTGTGCGAGTGGTAGATCACCACCGGCTCCTCGTCCCGCTCGTCGAGCTCCTTGTACAGCCGGAGCAGGTCACCGGAGTCGAACTCGTAGAACGTCGGCGACATGGCGGCGTTCAGCATCGGGATGAACCGCGTCGCCCGATCCGACCCCTCGGCACCCGCGACCACCCCGCACGCCTCGTCCGGATGATCCTTCCGCGCATGCGCCACGATCGCGTCGTACGTCGCCTTCTCGATGACCAACACGCCTCCACGGTACGGCGACCGCCGCGCCGACCCCGCCAACCACGGAGTCGGTCCAGCATGCGGACAGCGTGTTACCAGCGGTCGTGGAGTTGTGGGCGGATCAGGGTGTCGTAGGTCTCGTGGACGGCTGCCAGTTGGTCGTCGGTGAGGGGTTGCAGGGTTGCGGCGGTGAGGTTGGCGGCGACCTGGGCGGGGTTGCGGGCGCCGGGGATGACGACCGAGACGCCGGGCTGGTCGAGGATCCAGCGGAGGGCGAACTGGGCCATGGTCGCGCCGGCGGGGAGCCACGGCATCAGGCGGCGCACGGCTTCGAGGCCGGTGCCGAAGTCGACGCCGGAGAACGTCTCGCCGACGTCGAACGCCTCGCCGTGGCGGTTGTAGGTGCGGTGGTCGTCGGGGCCGAACGTGGTGTGTTCGTCGTACTTGCCGGACAGCAGCCCACTGGCGAGCGGGACCCTGGCGATGATGCCGACGCCGGCGGCGCGGGCAGCGGGGAGCACCTCGTCGAGCGGCTTGAGGCGGAAGGCGTTCAGGATGATCTGCACCGACGCGACGTTCGGCCGCGCGATCGCGGTCAGCGCCTCGGCACAGGTCTCGACGCTGACGCCGTACGACGCGATGCGGCCCTCGTCCACGAGGGTGTCGAGCGCGTCGAAGACCTCGTCGTCGGAGTACACCGGGGTCGGCGGGCAGTGCAGCTGGACGAGGTCGATCGTGTCGACGTCGAGGTTGCGCCGCGAGCGGTCGTTCCAGGCGCGGAAGTTCTCCAGCGTGTAGTTCTCCGGCACCTGCTCGACCCGGCGGCCCATCTTGGTCGCCACGGTCAGGGCGTCGGACGACTTCAGCACCTGCCCGACGAGTCGCTCGCTGCGCCCGTCGCCGTACACGTCCGCGGTGTCGATGAACGTCACACCGCCGTCGATCGCGGCATGCAGCACCGCGAGCGCATCACTCGCGTCCACCGACCCCCAGTCGGCTCCGAGCTGCCACGCACCGAGCCCGACCACACCCACATCTCGCCCGGTCCGCCCGAGCCTGCGCGTCTCCATGCCGCCTACCGTAGGCGGCCCGTCTCACCTCGTCGGCACCGGAGGCAGTGGGAACCGCAGCTCCGCGGCGACAAGCTCCTCCCGCAGGCGGGTGTCCTGCGACACGTGCACGATGGAGCCGCCCTCCTCGATGACCGACTGCACGAGCTCGTCCAGCACGTCCGGTGTCTTCCGGACCCCCTCCCCGCACACCGGACAGGTGTCACCGGACGTCCCCAGCCAGCCCGACGCATCACACACCACACCCGGCAGGACCGCGTCGCTCCGCACCACCAGCCGGTCGATCGCGGCGACGCTGCCCGCCCACAGACAGCCGTCCGGCCCGATCACAGCCCGCCCACCTGCGGCCGCGGTGTCGAGCACCTGCCCGACCGCCTGCCGTTCGGACGTGCGCTCGTACTCGCTCAGCACCTCCCCGGCGCGTTTCTTGATCTCCTCCCGGTTGTCCGTCGACTGGTCGACGACGAACGTCCCGGCGACGAGACTCCGCAGCCGCGGCGGCAGGACCTCCACGAAGCCCGGCACCTCCTGCTCCAGCCCGCCGACCACGAGCACGTCGTACGGCGTGACACGGAACAGCTCGTCGAGCAGCTGCAGGGTCCGCCGGTAATGCTCCTTCTCCAGCTCCCGCGCCCGGTTGTGCGTGGTGAACTCCCGCCGCCAGCGGGCGTAGTCGGGATCCCGCAACTTCCGGCCGCGTAACGTGCGCACCTCGCGCAGCTCGTCCTGGTACAGCTCCCACACGTGCGTGACCGCAGCATCGACCAGTACGACGCAACACCGCGGGTACTCGTCGAGTACGGCGAGCACCGGCCGCACGAATGCGGTCTCGTCCACGACCGCGCGGTCGCGCACCGGCTGCGGCAACCGGATCTCCTCGAACACACCGCGCCCGCTGCACGCGAACACCGCCACCGAACGGGTCCCCGGCCACCGGCCCTCGCTCCGGAACGCCTCCTCGATCCGTTGCAGGTCGTCCCGGAGGGACATCCGTGCCGCGTGATCGACGGACTGGCCGTCGGCCGCCTCGCGGACGCCGGCCAGGAGGCTCCTCACCCGTCCCATCAACCCACCGCGCTCAGCGGGGTCCAGCGGGATCTGGGCGTACAGCGAAACCACCGGCAGGCCGTCACCGTGCAGCCCGATGACGCGGCCAATGTCCTGTGCTGTGACTGACATGCGACCTCCTACCGCATCGGGGTCTGCCAGTCGCGGTACCCAAACGGGGCCGGAACATGCCCCTGACGAGAGGTTCAGCGCATGTTGTGCAGCAGCGCCGACTGCAGGTACCCCAGCCAGTCGTACAGGTCGTAGGTGAGCCGCCGCGGGTCGTCGTCGTCCAGCTTCTCCCAGGAGGCGTAGTCGTCCTCGTCCTTGATGCCGAGGCGGGTGCCGATGGCCAGGCGGAGGTCGTTCAGCGCGCGCAGCCAGGAGAGCTGCTCGTCGGGCTCCAGCGCGATCTCGTCGGCACCGGACTCCTCCAGCGCGGCGAGCACCCGCTTGGCGTCGGTGACCTTCCCCTCGCGCAGCCCGCGCTCGGTGAACCTCCGGAACTCGGCCGCCGCGTGGTCGTCGGACTTGTACGCGTCCGGCAGCAGCCGCTGCAGGACGACGTCCTCGGGCGGCGAGGTCGGCCCGTCGTTCTCGCTGAGCAGCGCCTCGAGCGGGTCCGCGGACGCGGTGGTGCGCGGCGGCAGGCCGTCGTACAGCAGCTCGACCAGGTTGCGGAGCAGGTTCGCGAGGATGTCGGCCTCGTGCTCGGCGAAACTGACGACCACGGTCTTACGGCGCTTGCGGAACCGCGTCACGACTTCTCGCAGGTGGCCCACAGGCCGTAGGAGTGCATCGCTTCCACGTCGCGTTCCATCGCTTCCCGGTTGCCGTTCGAGACCACGGACTTGCCTTCGGAGTGCACCTGCATCATCAGCTTCTCCGCCTTCTGCTTGGAGTAGCCGAAGTACGTCTGGAAGACGAACGTGACGTAGTCCATCAGGTTGACCGGGTCGTTCCAGACGATGGTCACCCACGGAGGGCTCAGCTCGATCGCCTCGTCGACCTCGGGGCTCTCGAGCTCGCTTGGTGCGGTGGTCACCTGTCCATTCTCTCCATCATCGGTTCCGCTCTCGCAATAGGCTGCCCTTGTGACCATGTCCTCCGCACCGTCTTCGGCGCTCCTGACCGACCACTACGAGCTCACCATGCTGCAGGCCGCCCTCGCCGACGGCACGGCGCAGCGGCGCTCGGTGTTCGAGCTGTTCGCCCGCCGGTTGCCCGACGGCCGCCGGTACGGCGTGCTCGCCGGCGTCAACCGGCTGCTGGACGCGCTCGAGCAGTTCCGGTTCGACGAGTCGGTGATCACCTTCCTGGCCGATCGCGGCGTCGTCGACCAGGCTACCCGGGACTGGCTGGCGGACTACCGGTTCAGCGGTGACATCTCCGGATACGCCGACGGCGAGATCTTCTTCCCCGGCTCGCCGGTGCTGGTGGTCGAGTCGTCGTTCGCCGAGGCCGTGCTGCTGGAAACCGTTTTCCTCTCGATCCTGAACCACGATTCCGCGGTCGCGTCGGCGGCCTCCAGGATGACCTGGTGGGCGGGTGGGCGGCCCTGTATCGAGATGGGTTCGCGGCGGACCCACGAGGAGGCCGCGGTCGCCTCGGCGCTGGCGGCGTACATCGCGGGGTTCAGCGCCACGTCCAACCTGGAGGCGGCCCGCCGCTACGGCATCCCGAGCACCGGTACGGCGGCGCACTCGTTCACGCTGCTGCACGACCAGGAGCGGGACGCGTTCCGGTCGCAGGTCGACGCGCTCGGCAAGGGCACGACACTGCTGGTCGACACGTACGACGTGGCGGAGGCGGTCCGGACCGCGATCGAGCTGACCGGTCCGGAGCTCGGCGCGGTCCGGCTGGACTCCGGCGACCTGCCGTCGCTGGCCGGGCAGGTGCGTGAGCAGCTCGACTCGCTCGGCGCGACGAAGACGCGGATCATCGTCACGAGTGACCTGGACGAGTACCAGATCGCCGCGCTGGCGCCGGCGCCGGTCGACGGGTACGGCGTCGGTACGTCGCTGGTCACCGGGTCCGGATACCCGACCTGCGGGTTCGTGTACAAGCTGGTCGCCCGCGAGGACGCGAACGGCGAGCTGGTGCCGGTGGCGAAGAAGAGCCCGGACAAGATCTCGATCGGCGGACGGAAGTGGGCGCTGCGGCGGCGGTCCGCGGCCGGGGTCGCGGAGGTCGAGCTGATCGGTGTCTGCGAGCCCCCGGAGGACGACGGCAACGACCGCGTACTGCTGAAGCCGCTCGTCGAGGCCGGGAAGATCGTCGGGCGCACGACGCCGCAGGAGTCCCAGGCCCACCACGAGAAGGTCCGCGACGAACTCCCCCGGTTCGCCAGCCAGCTGAGCCGCGGCGAGCCGGTCATCCCGACGGAGTACATCGGCGACTACGACGCGCGCAATCCGTTCCTGCCCCGGAGTCACGTGTGACCAGCACCGCCGGTGGCCACAGTGCATGGTCCGCCGACGCGCCGGCGGACGAGGCCGATGTGCTGGTGGCCCTGCGGTTCGCGGAGCGGGCAGCCCGGAAGGCGGTCGCGGACGAGCTGGCCGGGACCGGGCTGCACACCGGCCAGGAGCTCGTGCTGGCCAAGCTGCTGCACCACGGGTCGTTGCCGGTGGCTCGTCTCGCGAAGGTTCTCGACGTCGAGGTGCCGACGGCAACCAAGACCACGCAGCGCATGGAGGCTGCCGGACTGGTACGGCGCGTGAAGAGCGCCACCGACGCCCGGCAGGTCGGCATCGAGCTGACCGACCGCGGCGTCGAGCTGGCCCATACGGTCCAGGAGATCTACGACCGCGCGGGCCGCCGCGCCCTCGCCCAGCTCACCGCCGAGGACCGCCGCGTCCTCCGCAACCTGCTCTGGACGATCACCGGCACCCTCGAGGACCTCACCGACATCTAGCTCAACGGCAGGTAGGTGTCGAGGTACGGGTTGCGGAATTTGCCGGACGGGTCGTGCCTGGTTGCGAGGCCGATGAAGTCCTTCACCCGGGGGTAACGCTCCGCGAGGGTGGTGGCGTCGGCGGCGAAGACCTTGCCCCAGTGCGGGCGCGCGTCGAGCGGCGCCAGCGCCGCCTCCAGCTCCGCCACGACCGGCCGGACCAAGGCCTCGTCCTGGACCCAGGTGAAGTGCAGCGCCACCGTGTCGCGTCCCTGGCTCGGGCTCAGCCACAGCTCGTCGGCGGCGATCGTCCGGACCTCCGACACCTGGATCACCGACGCGAACCGGTTGCCCAAGGCCCGCAGTACGTCGAACGCTTCGGCGGCCCGTTCGCGCGCCACGAAGTACTCCGACTGCAGCTCGTCCCCGTTGCTCGGCGTGAACTCGAGACGGAAGTGCGGCAGCCGCTCGTTCCACGACCCCGGCACACCGCCCTGCTGGGTCGCGTAGTCGGCCGGCATCACCTTGATCGGATGCCGTGGCCCATCGGCAAGCCTCGCACCGAGCCACTCCGGCTCGGGCGCCTGCAGCTCCCGCCGCTTGCGCCAGACCATCACGTCCGGATCCACCCAGTCGGTGAACGCGCTGACGCTGTACGCGCTCCCCATCACCTCGGTGAAGTCCGACCCGAGGCGCTCCACCGGCAGTCCGTCGTACACCACCTGGCTGATCTGGTACGACGGCTGTACGTCGAGCGTCAGGCTCACGGTCACGCCGAGCGCGCCGAGCGAGATGACGGCGCCGGCGAAGTCCGGGTCCTCACGGGTGAGCGTGACGAGCTCGCCGTCCGCATTCACGAAGGTGATCGCGTTGACCGCGTCCGCGAGCGGGCCGTTGGTGTCGCCGGAGCCGTGCGTACCGGTCGAGCAGGCACCGGCGACCGAGATGTGCGGCAGCGAGCCGAGGTTGTGCAGCGCGAGGCCCTGGGCCTGGAGGGCGGCGGTGATCTCGCCGTACCGCAGACCGGCGCTCACGGTCACGCCGCGCTCGTCGATCTCGATGACCTTCGGCAGGTCCTGGACGCTGACGAGCGCGCCGGTGCTGTCGGCGATCCGGTTGAACGAGTGCCCGGTGCCGAGCACCCGGACCTTCTCGGCCGCCGCGACCAGCTCCTGCAGTTCGTCGACCGCCCGCGGCCGCCGCAACTCACTCGCAAAGCTGACGTTGCCCGCCCAGTTCGTCACCTGACTCACGCCCGACCCACCTCTCCTCGACCACCCGACCCGTCGCCGAGCAGCCTTGCACACCACCGCGGAACTGGCCCCTCCCCGTCCATTCCCCGAGCTGGTGATCAGCGGCGCCGGGGCTGGACCAGGCAGCGAGATCCGCGGGACCCTCTGCTGATTCAGCGCACCTTGACCTTGACCGTCGGGCTCTTCCGGACGTTGCGGCCGTCGCTGACCTCGACGTGGTACGACAGCGTCTGGCCACTGGTCAGGCCCGAGTCGGTGACCGAGGTGACGGTCGGCTTCGTCCAGGAGTTCGAGGTCCGCGACCAGGTGCCGATCCGGGTGCTGCCCCGGTACACCAGGTAGGTGAGGGTGATGTTGTCGCGGTCGAGTACGGTCTCGAAGGCGATCGTCACCTTGCTGACGCGCGCGCTCGCGACCTTCGGCGCGGCGGGCTGTGCCGGGGCGGCGCCGCCGGGAGTGTTGGTGAAGCGGGTCAGCCCTTCCTGCGGTACGCCGTTCACGGTGGTGAAGTCGCCGCCGGCCCAGAGGTCGTTGCCGCCGGATGCGAACGACAGCGGCCCGACCATCGTCTTGCCGCCGGCGTCGGTGTTCGGGAACCACGGGCCGAGCTTGCCGGTGATCGTGCTGTGGACGAGCAGGTGGTGCATGCCGGTCTTGTCCGGGAAGCCGCCGTCGGCGCTGCAGTCGTGCGCGTGCGAGCCCTTGTACAACCAGTTGCCGATCGCCTTGATCGCCTCGGTCGCGCCCAGGCAATGGCTCTGCCAGATCAGCTTGCCGGTCTTCGCGTCCGCGGCCAGTACACCGTCGTAGCAGCCCATTCCGGCACCGGCGTTGCCCGCGAACACCTTGTTTCCTTGGACTTCGATGTCCTTGACGCGACTGTCGCACCCCGGCGAGAGCGGCGGGATCGCCGCAGCAGCGGGCATCGCGTACGCCGCACCGGTGGACGGACTCAACATCGCGAGCGCATGCGAGCTCCGGCCACCGATAGAAGTGAAGCCACCACCCACGAAGACGCGCGTCCCGTCGGCGGACAGTTCGATCGCGTGGACATCGTCGTCCGCGTCCGGATCCCAGGGCAGCAGAGCGCCCGTGCTGAGACTGACCGCCGCGATGCGGTTGCGGACGACGCGGTCCACCGTGCCGAACGAGCCGCCCACGTAGACGGTGCTGCCGGTGATCTTCAACGCCGCGACCCGGTAGCTCACCGCCGGATCCCAGCCGGCCACAAGCTTGCCGGTGGCAACGTCGAACATCGCCACCCGCGACCGCGCCACCCCGTCGACCGCGGTGAAGTCGCCGCCGATCACGACCCGCTTGCCGTCCGGGGAGGTAGCGACACTCCACACCGGCCCGTTGACCTTGGGCGCGAACCGCGTCGGTACGCCGGTCGTCCGGTCGAACACCGCGAAGTACTTCCGCGCCGCGTCCCCGACGCCGCGTGCCTTCCCCGGCGGCCGGACGCGGGTGAAGAGGCCGCCGGCGAACACCAGGTTCCCGGCGACGGCGACCGCGTTCACACTCGCGTTCGTCTGCCACGAGCTCTGCTGCACCGATGACATCGACGCGCCGAACCCCCGCGGCGCGCTGCTCGTCCCCTCGGTCGCCGCCTCGACCGCAGGGCCCGCCGGCACCAGCGCCGCCGCGATCACGGCCGCAGCCGTGACCGCACCCAGGACAGCTTTCTTCTTCATGAGCGAACCCCCAAGGGCCGCTCCGGCGGAAGATGCCGACCCATGACTCGATGACAATGCGCGGTCAAACGATAACTGTCAGCACAGCCCCCGCCGAATCCGGGTCACCGGCGACCAGGACGGCATCCGGCCAGCGTGCTGGTCCCGCCACCGGTCACATGCGGTACCAGGCCGTAGTAGATCCGGGGTGCCCCGTCGAGGGTCACTGTCGCCTTGCCGTTGGCGACGGGCACCGCGCGAACTTGTCCGATCGCGTCCACCTCCCGTACGGCGGAACTCGCGGACACCGTCAGCGGTGTCTTGGTGGGCCACGGGTCGACCCAGACCTCCGGCGCCGGGAAGTGCCAGTCGGCCCGCGGACCGGACGTGTTCAGGATGTACCCGTCCGCCCGATGCCACAGCACGACCGCCGGTCCGTCGGGGGTGTCGAACCACAAGCCGAACGTCAGCGGGTCGGCGAACGACAGGTGCCCGCGGAAGACGGCCTGGTCGAACGCCCGGGCCGCGGTCGCGTACGCCAGCAACGACGGCTTCGGGCTCAGATCGCGGTTCATCAGGCCGAAGTGGTACTCGACGTTGTCCGGATCGGCGACCTGCGGCATCCCGAGCACACTGTCGTGGAACTGGTACCAGCAGACACATTTGATGCCCTCCGCTTTCGCCAGCGCCAGCGTGAGCAGAATGTTCTCGGCCGCGTGCCGATACGTGTCGTGCCACCAACTGTTGGGCTTGGTCGCCGCGTAAGCCTCCGTCAACCAGATCTCCTTCTCACCATGCTGGGCCATCAGCGCCTTGAGCTGCTTCAGGCCGCCGTAGAAGTTCCAGTAGGAGCCCTCGGGACCGCTGCCCCAGTCGCCGCCCGGCGGGACGTAGTCCGGGGTGAAGTTGCCTCGACCCGGGTGGTACGCGAAGGCGTCGATCAGATCCCAGCCACCTGCGGCGATGAAGTTCTCCACCCACGGCTTGTCCATGCCGGCCAGGCCGTTGTTCATCAGCTTGACGGTGTCTCCGGTGACCGCCCGGCGGTCGAACACCGGCCGCATCACCTTGTCCAGATAGGCCTGCGCCGCGACGCCGGTGTTGAACGGCCGGTTCAGCTCGTTGCCCACCTCGAAGTACTCCGCGCCGGCACCGGCTGCCACCGCCAGCTTCTCCGCGGCCCACGCGGCCGCCTGGGCGTCGGTCACGTCGAGCGACGGCTGCAGCTCGATGTTGTGCCGCATCCCGCGGGCGTCGAAGGCGGCCGGTGGCAGCCCGGGCCCACCGTCGTACGCGATCCGGACCAGACTGATGCCGGCCCGTTGCCACAGATCGAGTACGGCGTCCGCACTCGGCCGCAGGAGCCACGGGTAGTTCGCGATCCCGAACATGCTCTGTGCGCCGGCCTGATAGTCGTACGCGGGCAGCACCGCCAGATTGGTCCGCGCGAACGCCTCGTCGTCGCCGGATCGGACCACCACCTCCGCCAGCGCGATCCCACCGGCCGGAGCAGTCAGGTGGAAGGTGTGCTGCCACCTTCCGGCCGCGGCGACGCTTCCGGTCACGGTCGCCGACGCCAGCAGTACGCCGGAGAAGCTGCGCATCCACAACTCGAGCTCGACCGACTTGGCCGCGCCTCCGTTGGCGACGAGCGCCGTGAGCTCCATCGGCTCGCCGGCCGACTCGTACAGGTTGAATTCGCTGTTGGTGGTGAGCTCGATCCCGAGCTCCTTGCCGCGGCCGATGGTGGCGGTGGCCGACGGGCGGGTCCCGGAGAAGAAGAAGTCGGCCCGGCTTGTCCAGCCGCCGGCCGGATCGGCCACACCCGGTGCGTGCACCCAGGTCGCGTTCGTCCAGGCCTGCCGCGAGCGGTCCAGCAGGAACAGTCCGTGCAGGCCGGAACCCCAGGTCGACGTGTGCGCGACGCCGACGGTGTCCTCGTACGGGATCCCGCCGCCCGCGTCGCGCGTCCACTCGGTGATCGCGATGTAGTCGTCGGGGGCCGCCGGTGCCTGGATCGCCCGGCTGAACTGGAAGCCGTCCGGGATCAGCGTGGCCGCGCCGGTGATCCGCCATTCCAGCCGGGCGTGCGACGTACTGACGCTGAACCAGCCGGTGACGGACGTCGATCCGGCCGCGGCGTCGAAGGTGTAGTCCATCCGGATCGCCGGCGTACCGTCGGGGAGCGCGCTCAGCGTCGGCGTCCCGCCGGTCGAGACGTGGACGCCGGTGGCGCTGTCCTTGACCTGGAATTTCGAGCCGGCCGACCGCGTGACGCCGGCCGCGTCACGGATCGCGAGCCGGCCGCCGGGACTCGCCAGCAGGCTGATGCCGCCGGCGGTCAGGGTCACGTCGCCGGCCGCCGCGAACGCAGTGACCGGGGTCGCCTCGGCGACCAGGACGACACCGGCCGCGAGAGCCGCGCCGAGCAGGCCGCGGCGGCTGAGAGTGGTCCGGGAGAAGGCTTCGGGCGTCATCGGCTGCTCCTTCTGATAATGCCTATCTTCAGATCGACGGACCGAACACTCCCAGCCTCGGAACCCGACGTCAATAGGTCATTGTGCAAATGGCTTTCGCTGGGCTAGGGTCGCCGCAGGTTGCTGAAGATAGGCATTATCAAGACGGAGGAACGATGGCACCGAAACCTCGCCGGGTCACCCAGCGCGAGATCGCCGAGATCGCCGGCGTCAGCCAGACCACCGTGTCGGTGGTGCTGAACGACCGCGACGGGACGAACGTGCGGATCCCCGAGGCGACCCGGGCACGGGTCAAGCAGGCCATCGAGCAACTGACGTACGTCGCCGACCCGGCCGCGCGCCGGCTGGCCGGCCTGGACAACCAGATCATCGGCGTCTTCACCTACGAGGCCGCGCTGTCCCCGGAGAGCATGGACTTCTACGGACCGCTGCTGAACGGGATCGAGAGGGCCGCCGAGCGGATCGGCTGGGACCTGCTGTTCTTCACCTCGTCACCGGTCGAGGACGGCACCCGGAGCCTGTTCCACCGCAAGACCCGGCTGCGGCTGACCGACGGCTGTGTCCTGCTCGGTCAGCAGATGGTCGCGTCCGAGCTGGAGCGACTGGTCGCCGAGCAGTTCCCGTTCGTCGCGATCGGCCGCCGGGACGAGACCGCCGCCGCTGTGCCGTACGTCGCCATCGACTACGTCACGCCGACCACCGCACTGATCGACCAGGCTGCGGCCGCCGGGCATCAGCAGGCGCTCTACGTGCACCGCGGCCGGGACACGCCCGCGGCGCGCGATCGTCGCGGTGCCGTCGAGGCCGCTTCCGCGGAGGGCCGGCTCGCCTTCCTGCTGGTCGGTGAGGAGCGGATCGCCGACCTCCCCCGGCTGGCGCGGGCGACCGGCGCGAGCGTCATCATCGCCGAGGACGCGTTCCTGCTCGAGGACGTCGTGCACGCGCTGACGACGGCGGGAGTCGCCGTACCCGAAGAGGTCTCGGTCGCGGCACTGGGCGAGGTGCGCGGTCATCGCATCGAGGGCCGGATGCTCGCGGGATTCCACGTGCCGAGGGAACAACTGGCGTCCGAGGCACTCGATCTGCTGCAGCTGCTGATCGCGACCGATCCGCAGGAGTGGGCCGAACTCGAGACCCGGCGGCACCTGGTCGCCGAGGTCGAGCCGGGCGAAACCGTGGTCGCGCGGACCGGGGACCCGTCATGACCGTGTCCACGCCCATGCTCAGGCCCGGCAGGCTGACCACCGAGGTCGCGATCATCGGCGGCGGTCTCGGGGCCGTCGCCGCCGCGCTGGCGTTGCTGCAGCGCGGCCGGCGCGTGGTGATGACCGAGGAGTACCCATGGCTCGGCGGTCAGCTCACCTCACAGGCCGTGCCGCCCGACGAGCACATCTGGGTCGAACAGTTCGGCGTCACCGCCCGCTACCGCGCGCTCCGCGACGGCATCCGGCGCTACTACCGGGACCACTATCCGCTGACCGAGGCCGCCCGCGCCGACCGCGAACTGAATCCGGGACGTGGCCGCGTCAGCCGGCTGTGCCACGAACCGCGGGTCGCCGACGCGGTCATCACCGCGCTGCTGGCGCCGTACCGGTCGACCGGCCGGCTGACGGTCCTGCAACCCTGCGTGCCGGTCGCGGCCGAGGTCACCGGCGGCGTCGTCCGCACGGTCACGGTCGCGGACCCACGGACCGGGGCCGAGACCGTGATCGCCGCCGAATTCGTCCTGGACGGAACCGAGACCGGTGACCTCCTGCCGCTGACCGGCACGGAGTACGTCGTCGGCGCCGAGGCGCGTGCCGACACCGGCGAGCCGAATGCCGCCGAGGTCGCGGATCCGGGCAATGTGCAGTCGATCGCGTGGTGCTTCGTCTTCGACCACGCCGCCGGTGACCACACGATCGCGCGACCGGACGACTACGACTTCTGGCGTTCGTTCGAGCTGCCGTTCTGGGGCGCGCCGATGCTGTCCTTCACCGCCCCGAACCCGCGCACCCTGGTGCCGGAGGAGCGGACCATGAACGTCAACCCCGCTGCCGACGTCACCGGGGACCCGCGCTTCGACGCGGGTGACCGCGATCTGTGGCAGTTCCGCCGGATCGCCGCTCGGCAGAACTTCACCGACGGCTTCTACGACAGCGACATCGTGCTCGCCAACTGGCCGCAGCTCGACTACGTCGGCGGCTCGATCATCGACACCGACGACCGCGCGTCGCACCTGCTCGCCGCCAAGGCGCAGTCCCGTGCGTACGTGTACTGGTTGCAGACCGAGGCGCCACGCCCGGACGGCGGCCGCGGCTGGCCGGGCCTGCGGCTGCGCGGCGACCTGGTCGGTACGGCGGACGGCTTCGCGCAGGCGCCGTACGTCCGCGAATCGCGCCGGATCAAGGCGCTGACCACGGTCCGCGAGCAGGACATCTCGATCAAGGCCCGCGGGTACGACGGTCCGGCCCGCTTCGAGGCGTCGGTCGGCGTCGGGATGTACCGGATCGACCTGCATCCCTCCACCGGAGGTGACAACTACATCGACGTCGAATGCGCGCCGTTCGAGATCCCGCTCGGCGCGCTGGTACCGGCTACCACCCAGAACCTGGTGCCGGCCGCCAAGAACATTGGCACCACCCACATCACCAACGGCGCCTACCGGCTGCATCCGGTCGAGTGGAACATCGGCGAATCGGCCGGCGAACTCGTCGCGTTCTGCCTCGAGAGCGGCCTGAGCCCCCAGCAGATCGCGACCGACGACCCCCTCGTCGACCGTCTCCAGGGCCGGTTGACGGCGGCCGGGGTCGAGCTGCACTGGCCCGAGATCGCCGGCTACTAGCCTTCCCGACACGAAGGACCACATCATGATCACTGCAAGGAAGCTGCTCGGCGCCCTGGCGCTGACCACGGCAGCGACGCTGACCGCCGCCTGCGGCGCATCCGGCACGTCCGGCGCCGGGACGGACGGGGCCAACGCCACCGACGTCAAGCTGCGGATGACGGTCTGGACCTCGAACGCGGATCAGCTCAAGCTGTTCGACGCGATCGGCGACGCCTACCGCGCGGAGCACCCCGAGGTCACCTCGATCACCTTCGAGAGCCTGCCGTTCGCCGACTACAACACCACGCTCACCACCCAGATCGCCGGCGGGAACGCGCCTGACCTGGCCTGGATGGGTGACCTCTCGAGGGACCTGATCGCCTCCGACGCCCTGGTCGGCCTGACCGACAAACTGAAGGCGACCGACGGCTGGCAGTACGACGACCTGGCGGACAGTGCGACCAAGGAGTACAGCCGCGACGGCACGCTGTACGCCTACCCGTTCTCGAACTCGCCGTTCGCCCTCTACGTGAACACCGACCTCCTGGCGAAGGCCGGTCAGACGATCGATCCGAAGACGCTGACCTGGGACCAGGTGGCCGCCGCGGGGGCCGCCGTGCACGCCAAGACCGGCAAGGCGGGCTTCGTGATCCGGGACTTCGACTACAAGTCCTGGAACACCCTGGCCACGGTCTGGACCGGGTTCGGCGCCGCGGCGTGGAGCCCGGACGGCAAGACCTGCACGTTCAACAGTCCGGAGATGCAGCGCGCGTTCACGTTCCTGCACGACGCGGCGTTCAAGACCCGTGCGATGCCCGGCCCCGGTACGAAGGCCGACTTCTTCGCCGGTGACGCCGCCTTCACCGTCGCCCAGGTCTCCCGGGCGTCCCTGCTCACCGGGTCCTTCAAGTTCGGTGTCCACCCGCTGCCGGCGGGACCGTCCGGCCGGCACGCCGTACTCGGTCAGGCCGGCGTCGGTGTCCTTGCTGCCAGCAAGCACCAGGAGCAGGCAACGGACTTCCTCGCCTACCTGACGAATCCGGTGAACGCGGCCAAGCTGGCGCAGTTCTTCCCGCCGCCCCGGAAGTCACTGCTCACCGGCGCGAAGCTTGCCCAGAACAACAAGAAGCTGTCCGCCGCCCAGCTGCAGGAGGTCGTCGTCGACCAGCTGCCGAACGCCGTGACGCTCCCCAACCACACCAGTCCGGCCGAGATCGCCCAGAAGGGCAAGACCGCGCTGGACGCGATGTGGAAGCCCGACGCCGACATCCCCGCCGTCCTCGACTCGGTCTGCGCCGCGATCGAACCGATCCTGGCCAAGTGATGCACTACTGGACCACTCGCCGGCGCGATGTGCTGACCGGGTACCTGTTCATCGCGCCCCAGCTGGGCGGTGTCGTGCTGTTCGTGCTGATCCCGGTCGGGCTGGCGATCTGGTACAGCCTGAACAAGTGGAACGTCTTCACCGGCAAGCAGACCTTCGTCGGGGGCGACCACTACGCCGCGCTGGCCTCCGATCCGCAGTTGCCATCGGTGCTGCTGGCAACGGTCGTCTTCTCCGGCGGCGTCGTGGTCCTGAACATCACCCTCGGGCTGCTGATCGCCGTACTGCTGAACCGCCGGTTCCGCGGCGCGACCTTCTTCCGCACCGTGTTCTTCTCGCCGGTCGTGGTGTCCGTCGTTGCCTGGACCTTGGTCTGGGGATTCCTGCTGCAGGACAACGGCGGCATCAACGGGCTGCTCCGCGCGATCGGCGCCGACGGGACGAACTGGCTGCAGCACGGCGACACGGCGATGCTGTCGGTGATCGTCAGCCAGGTCGTCCGCAGTGTCGGCGTCAACATGGTGCTGTTCCTGGCGGCGTTGCAGGGCGTGCCGTCGGAGCTGTACGAGGCGGCGCGGATCGACGGCGCGCGCAGCCGGGCCGTGTTCGCCCGGATCACGCTGCCGCTGATCGCGCCGACCGTCCTGCTGACCGCGATCATCACCGTTGTCGGTGCGCTGCAGTCGTTCGCCCAGATCGCCGTGCTCACCGGAGGCGGGCCGGAGCTGAGCACGACGGTGCTCGTGTACTACGTGTTCCAGCAGGCCTTCGAGTTCAACGACATCGGCTACGGCTCGACCGTCGCGCTGATGCTGTTGAGCTTCGTGATGGTGCTGACCCTGCTGCAATGGCAGCTGCGCAAGAGGTGGGTGTTCCATGAACAGTAGGGGGAACAGTCGAGCATCGTTGATCCGGCGGGTGCTCCTGGTGACAGCGCTCGCCGTACTGGCGGTCCCGTTCGCGGTGCCGACGATCTGGATGGTCGCCGCGTCGGTCAAGCCGTTGCCGGAGATCTTCAAGTCGCCGCCGTCGCTGTGGACCGACCACCCGACCCTTGCCGCGTACAGCGAGGCGTTCACGTTCCAGCCGTTCGCCCGGCAGTACGTGAACAGCGTGTACATCGCCGTACTGGTCACTCTGATCACGCTGCTGGTCTCAAGCATGGCCGGGTACGCGTTCGCGCGGATCCGGTTCCCCGGCGCGAACCTCCTGTTCCTGGTGGTGCTGACCGGCCTGCTGGTCCCGAGCGAGGTGACGATCGTTCCGCTGTTCCAGGTGTTCAAACGGGCCGGGATGATCAACACCCACTGGCCGCTGATCCTCGTCACCGCGCTGGCCGCGCCGTGCGTCCTGGCGACCTTCATCATGCGGCAGTTCTTCATCGCCCTGCCGGTCGAACTGGAGGAGGCGGGGCGGCTGGACGGTCTCGGCCGCCCCGGGATCTGGTGGCGGATCTGCCTGCCACTGGCCCGGCCGGCGCTGTCCGCTGTCGCGATCCTGACCTTCCTCGCTTCCTGGAACCTCTACCTCGAGCCCACCGTCTACCTGACCTCACCGGAGCTGTTCACGCTGCCGCAAGCCCTCACCCGCTTCACCGACGCCTATGGCGCGGACATGTGGAACACCCAGCTCGCGGCCGCCACCATGACCGTCCTGCCGGTCCTGATCGTCTTCGTGCTGGCCCAGCGCCAGTTCGTCGAGGGCCTCGCACATTCGGGCCTCAAATGACCGATCCGATCGTGTTCGAGCACGCCGACGTACAGCTGCGGGTCGATCGCGGTGTCTTCGAACTGTTCCAGCACCGCAACATCGCCAGCTCCTACCGGACGCCGCTCGAGTGGGTCCGGGTCCAGGTCCAGGTGCGTCAGCGCGCGATGATGCTGCATTTCTCGCTCGTCCAGGACCCGGACGAGCCGATCTACGGGCGCCTGATGGGCAGCGTCTGCTCACTGGCGACCGTCGAGATCCCGATGGCCGACGAGCCCGTCTTCCGGGCGTTCTTCACCGAACTCGCCCGTCTCGCGAACCGCCCGATCGGCTGAGCCTTGCCTCCGGTTTCTTAGTCGGCTAAGTTTTCTTCTTAGCCGACTAACAAACTGTGGAGGACGGGGCATGGACCTGGGATTCAAGGATGTGGCGGTGCTGGTCACGGGCGGTTCGTCCGGGATCGGCCGGGCCACCGCGATCGCGTACGCACGGGAAGGCGCCCGCGTCGCGATCACCTACAACTCCCGCAAGGACGCGGCCGAGGCGGTCGCCGAGGAGATCGAGGAGGCAGGCGGTACGGCGTACGTCGTACCGCTGGACCTCAGCGCGCCGGAGACGATCGCGGCCGCCGTGGCGTCGACGGTGGAGCACTGGGGCGGTCTCGACGCGGTGGTCGCGAACGCGGTCGACTGGGGCCCGCACGACGGGCGGACGCAGAAGATCGAGGACGCGTCGCCGGAGTGGTGGACCAGGGTCGTACGGGCGAACCTCGAGGGGAACATGCACCTCGCACAGCAGGTAGCACCCGCACTGCGGCAATCCGGACGCGGGCGGCTGGTGCTGGTCTCGACAGACCTCGCGGAGCGCGGCATGGGCGCCGGCGCCTGGGCGTACGGCGCGGCGAAGGCCGGACTGCACGGTCTGGCCGCGAGCCTGCAGCACGATCTGGGCGCGGACGGCGTACTGGTCAACGTCGTCCTGCCCGGCATCACGCTGGAGCACGGCGAGCACCGGATCATCCCGCGGGCGGCGCTGGACACGATCGAGGCCGGATTCACCGCGCGGCACCTCCCGGACGTCTCCGAGATCGCCGACGCGATCCTGTTCCTCACCTCGCCGCGGACCAGGGCCGTCCAGGGAGAGCTCCTGCACGTCACCGGCGGCCACATGATCCCGGCGTAATGCGGCGCTGACGGCGCCGACACTTGTACGGTGGGCTCAGGGAGCACCCCGGCATAAGGAGCGTCGCGATGGCTCGCGCACTGATCGTGGTTGATGTGCAGAACGACTTCTGCGAGGGCGGTAGTCTCGCCGTCGCGGGTGGCGCCGACGTCGCGTTCCGGATCGGCGAACTACTGCACCGCTGGCACGAGGCCGATCCGGACGAGCGGCAGTACGCGTACGTCGTAGCCACCCGGGACCACCACATCGACCCGGGCGACCACTTCTCCCGGGAGCCCGACTTCGTGCACTCATGGCCGCCGCACTGCGTCGCGGGCACCGACGGCGTCAGCTTCCACCCGAACCTGGACCCGCAGCCGTTCGACGCGATCTTCGACAAGGGCGAGTACGCGGCCGCCTACTCCGGCTTCGAGGGCAAGTCCCACGACGGCGGCCACGCGCTCGCCGACTGGCTACGCGAAAAGGGCGTCACCGACGTCGACGTCTGCGGCATCGCCACCGACTACTGCGTCCGCGCCACCGCCCTCGACGCCCGCAAGGAAGGCTTCGGCACAACAGTCCTCACCACTCTGACCGCCGGCGTGGCCGAATCCACCACCCAACAGGCCCTCACCGAACTCCGAGCCGCCGGCGTGGATCTCACCTGAACCGGAGCCTCCGATCCGCGGCGGGCTGACTTGCCGCCGCCTTCGACGGGTGGCGCATCACGAACCGACGACAACCATCGCGGCACCGCATACCGGAAGGTGTGGGTGGACGCTGCTTCGCGGCTGCTGATTTGTTGCCGCATTCGGACGGGTATGTGTCTCGCGGGCGCGACAACTGCGGCACGCAGCCACACCAGGCAGGCATGAGCGCAGCGCAGCAGTACCGGGATGCGCCCGCAGTACCGGGATGCGCCCGGGATTCAGGGCGCCATATCGGGTGGCCGCCTTGCGCCACCTTCGCGGATGCGTGACCCGTCGTGGCAGCGATTGCTGCCGACGTCGGCGTACCTGCCTCGGCGGACCGGATTCAAGAGCGGACAACTCGACCACCCCGACAGCGCGGACAGACCGCGGCACTGTCACACCTGCAGCACCGGGCAGCGTCCATCACTGTCACACCTGCAGCGCGGCTCATCCGCACGGCTCATCCGCACCTACGAGGACCCGGGTACCGACTTCTAACGAGACGGGACCGGGTGGGTGCCGGTGTGGTCGACGAGGAAGCGGAATCCGTGCGGGCTGATCCATTCGATCGCTCCGCTGGGCAGGCGTCGGTTGCGCCAGCCGCCGAAGGTTTTCGCGCGGTGGTGGAGCCGGCTTTGCGGTATGAGGTTGTCGACGCTGGTCTGCCCCGCCCGTGCCGGGGGCCCCGTACGGTCGGGCGGACCTGTCCGGCCCGGTCGGGTTGATGGTTCTGGTCGGCCGGTGCGGTCGTGCGGCCCGGCGGGGTCGGGGGTACCGGTTTGGCCGGGCGAGCCGGTTTGGCTGGGCGGCTGGGTCTTGGTGTGGTCATACGGGGTGATGTGGTCCTGGTCCATCGAGACGGTGGCCTCGGCGGTGCCGTAGGGGAACATGTCGACGGGATGGCGGAGCCGGACGCGTTCACGGATCCGGTCAGGGATCTCATAGCTGTGAACACTGACCTGGTCGTGCAGATCGATCACCGGCTTGACGACAACCTGATCGTGTCCGAGCAGCTCAGCCAGTTGGCCGGCCAGCATCGGCCCGAGTTCCTCGACACGCAGGACGCCGTTGCCGGTAGCAAGGGTCTTGTCCGTGAGGTGCACGTACAGGGTGTGCCGGTTCCTCCGGCTCGGTCCGCCGCCGGCGCCGAAACCTCTGCCGTGAGCATCGCGCTTGATGGAGGCCAGCCGGCCCGCCAGCACCCGTCGCGCGAACGCATCCACACCGTCCACACCGTCCACACCGTCCACATCGTCCACACCGTGCAGACCGTGTGGACCGTCTGCGTGGTCGGCGTCGGGGTAACTAACCAGATCTGGGGTGGTGGTGTGAGCCCTGACAGCGCCAGCAGGCGTAGTCGCTTCACCGGGCGTAGCTGCGCTGCTAGAGGTAGCGGCAGTGCCGATTGAGGCGGCGTTGTCCGGGCCCTCAGCCTGCACGGCGCCCTCAGCCTGCGCAGTGTCCGCGGCCTGTGCGGTGCCCTCCGCGTCCTTCGCGTCCTCCGCACGTTCGGTGTCGTCGGTCGGAGATGAGGAGGCGGGGTTCGCAACAGCCGCGCCACCATCGGTCGCATCGGACGCATCGCCCGCGCCGGTAGTGCCGGTAGTGCCATCGCTGGTGTCGCCGGTGTGGGCTGGCGCTGTTGGAGCGGTTGGAGCGGTTGGAGCGGTTGGAGCGGTTGGCGCGGTTGGCGCGGTTGGCGCGGTTGGCGCGGTTGGACCGTTCGCGGCCGCGTTCACGGCCAGGTTGGCGGCCGGGTTGGCCGGCGTGTTGGGCGTGTCGGGTGTGGTTTGGGTGTGGGCGAGGTCGCGGGCGGTGTTGAGGAGTTGTTGGGCGGCGGCGGGGTCGGAGATCCAGTCGACGGCTTCGGCGCGGCGCTGGTCGAGGGGGTCGGTGTCACCCAGCACGGCTAGCGCCCAGGCGAGGTCTTCGATGGTGGCGTCGAACCGGATCGCGGCGCCGGACGCGGCACGGATCAGGATCCGTTTGGTGCCGTGCTCATCGGACTGGGCGACAAACACCCCCCGGGTCTTCGCGGCGGCCTCGGCGGCCGCGCGGGCCTGGTCGGGGTCGGCTTCCCAGACCGCGGCGGTGACGATGGACCTCAGTCTGCCCGGGGTGAGGGTGTTCACGATCCCGGCGACCCGGCGGTCCACGATCGCGGCCGCGTCCAGGGACAGGGTGAGGCACGCGTGGGCGATCTTGCGGGCCCGCCAGCTGACCGCGTGTCCGGACAGCACCGCGGCCCAGACCCGCGGGAGCCGGTGCCGCAGCGCCAGCGCTTCCCCGATCAGTGCGGCGGCGGCGCCGCTGGAGATGCCGATCACGGCACCGAACTCGACCGGCGCGAACTCGGCCACCCCCGGACAGCCCTCACCGCCGTACACCACCAACCGCTCACACCCCGGCAGCGGCACATGATCGTCCAGCACCGCGTTGCGGTCGGCGAAGGCCAGCGCGGCCCGCAGGATGCCCACCGCGGCGTGTTCTTGATCCTGGGCGTACTCGGCGGCCGCGGCCAGCAGGTCACGGTCGCTCAGCTCCTCCAGACCAGTCTCGAACATGTGTTCTATTGTATGTCACGAAACGATCACAGCCAAATCCGCAGACGCCGGAATCCCTTGCACAGAAGCAGAATCGCGATGCCAGCGCACGGGACCCGCGGGAGGCTCGGCTGTCACCAGCGCCTGATCCGCGTACTTGCCGGTCGAGTCCTTGTGAGGCGGCGGACGCGGACCAGGTCACGGTTGCCGTCGCCGGCTCGACCGAGGAAAGAGTCGAGTCGCGCGGAGCACCTGCTCCAGCTCAGCTGGGACGAACTGGACGACAGCGAGTGGCGTGAAGGCCGACGTGTTAGGCGCTAGTTCGCTGACCCCGATCAGCTTTGAGCCGAAACCCTCGGCCGGGTGTAGGCGATCCGCCGCAGTACGGATGACAGTCCGGGTAGGTGGTAGCAGCGCGCAGCACGGCGACGAAGGAGCCGCGCGAAGCACCGCGCGGGTTCAACCACAACCCCTCCCAGGCAAGCCCGCCGCGCCGTCGGGGACCTGCGAGGAGCCGTTCGCCGCAGGGCCGGACGGGCGCACGGGCGGGCGCGAGCGGCGCGCAGCACAGCGACGCAGGAGCCGCGCGAAACATCGCGTGGGTTCAACCACAACCCCTCCCAGGCAGGCCCGCCACGGCGTCGGGGAACCTGCGGGGGACAGTCGGCCGCAAGGCGCGGCGGTCGCACGGGCGGTCGCACGGGCGGGCGCGAGCGGCGCGCAGCACAGCGACGCAGGAGCCGCGCGAAACATCGCGTGGGTTCAACCACAACCCCTCCCAGGCAAGCCCGCCGCGGCGTCGGGGAACCTGCGAGGGACAGTCGGCCGCAAGGCGCGGCGGGCGCACGGGCGGGCGCACGGGCGGGCGGGAGCGGCGCGCAGCACGGCGACGGAGGAGCCGCGCGTAGCACCGCGGGGGTTCAACCGCGTCCCTTCCCATGCAGGCCCGCCGCGGGGTCCGGGGACTTGCGAGGGACAGTCGGCCGCAGGGCCGGGCGGTCGCACGGGCGGGCGGGAGCGGCGCGCAGCACAGCGACGCAGGAGCCGCGCGCAGCACCGCGTGGGTTCAACCACATCCCTTCCCAGGCAGGCGGTCCGCGGCGCGGGGAACTTGCGAGGAGCAGTTGGCCGCAGGGCGGGGCGGGCGGGTGGGAGCGGCGCTTCTCTGGGCGGGCACAGGTGTTGACTGCGGGCGCACAGCCCGGTTAGCGGGTCTGCCGGGCGGGGTTCGGGATGTCTACCGTCGCGGCAACGACTCGCAGCGAGAGGCAGGAGTACGGGATGACCGATCTCGGTGAGCGCAGTTACGTCCTCGGGCAGGGGCTTCGGGCAACGGTTCTGACGACGGGTGAGGAGACCGGTGGCCGGCACGATCTGACTGATACGTGGCAGCCGGGTGGGGAGATGACGCCGTTGCATCTGCACACCCGTTACGAGGAGCGGTTCTGGGTGTTGTCCGGTGGGCTGAGTGTCTGGGCGGGCGACGAGTTCGTGGAACTGCGGTCGGGTGACTATTTCCGGGTTCCGATGAACGTGCCGCATGCGGTTCGCAGCGGACCGACGGGGTGCCGTGCGCTGCACATTTCGACGCCGGCGGGGTTTGCCGAGCTGGTCGCTCGTTCCGGCACCCCGGCGTACCTCGCGAGGCCGGAGACCGAGCTGGATCTGGAGCTGTTCATGGCGATCACGACCGAGCTGGGCGATGTGGTTCTCGGTCCGCCGGGGACTCTGCCCAGCGATCGATGACGTCGGCGGCCTGCTCCGCGCCGTTCTCGGTGCGCAGCAGGTCGCCGAAGGCGCGCGCTTTGGTGACGTACTGCGTGGTGAGCGCCTCCCGCAGCGCTCGGGTCAGGCGGGTGCGGGTCAGTGAACGGAACGGGAGCTCGACGCCCAGTCCGAGCCGGCTCAGGCGCCACGCCCAGAACGGCTGGTCGAGGAACAGGCTGACGACGACCGACGGGATTCCGGCGCGGGTGACCGCCGCCGTCGTCCCCGAACCACCGTGATGGACGGCCGCCGTACAGCGCGGCAGCACCTCGTCGTGGTTCAGGTCCGCCCCGGCGAGGAACACGGTGTCCGAGAGTTTCCCCGCGGCGACGCCGTAGTCGGTCCAGCCGGCGGCGATCAGCGCCCGTACGCCGAGGTGCCCGGCGACCGCGACGATGTCGTCGAGCAGGCGCCGCGGATTCGGAACCGGCAGACTACCGAAACCGAAGTACACCGGGGGTTCACCGGCCGCCAGCCAGTCGTGGAGGTCGGACGGCAGCTCCGACTCCCCCAGGGCCGCGCGCAGGTCCGCGTCCGGAAGCGCTGGGCCGACCAGATGTTGCTCAGAGCCCCAATCCGACGGGCGCGGAACCAGCCTCGGACTGTAGGCGTGCACTGCGGGTAACGCTCCGATGCGGAGCTGCCGGGTGATCGGCGGCACTCCCAGTTCCTGACAGAGCCGGTCGATGCTCGGCTTGCTCTGCCGCCAGAGCAGGTTGTCGAACGCCGCGAATGTGAGCCGGTTGAGCAGGCCCAAGCGGAAGTCGCGGACCGGACCGGCCAGGCTCGCCCACGCGGCCGTCGGCGTCATCGGCGCGGACAGCAGACTCGCCGCCGGCCGCCCGGTCAGCTCGTGCAGGGCGGCCCCGCGCAACGCCATCCCGAGGCTGGACAGGATCAGGTCGGCGTCCTGTGCTACCTCGACGACGGACCGGGCGATGGAGGCGTCGGCCTTGCGTTCGTCGGCGGTGACGCGGCGTACGAGCGTGGAGATGCGCCCCCGGGCGAGGATCTCGCGGGCTTCGTCCGAGTTCAGGAAGCGGCCGACGTCAAGGGCGGAGGATGTCACCGGCAGTCCGGAACGGGCGGCCCACGCGGCCAGGTCGGCATTCACGCACAAGCGGACGGAGTGGCCTCGGTTGTGCAGCACGGACCCGATCGCCAGGGCGGGCTGGACGTCGCCACGGGTGCCGTGGGCAAGCAGTGCGATCTTCATGCCGACAGCGTCGTCGGAGGACGCCGTACGGTCGTTGCTCTACAGCGCCAGGTTGTTGTCTCCGCGCGCAGCGTGGACGGCTCGGTACTCGGCCGGAGGCAGGGCGAACCTGACTTTGAAGGCGCGGTTGAAATGTGCCGCGCTGGTGAAGCCCCACCGGGCCCCGATGGCCGCCACCGGGCGGCCGGCGAGCGCGGGATCCAGCAGGTCGCGCCGGCACCGGTCCAGCCGGCGCGAGCGGATCAGCGCGGCCACGCTTTCGCCGGTGGGCTCGAAGAGGCGGTGCAGGTACCGCAACGAGATGTGGTGGGCTGCCGCGACCGCAGCCGGTGTGAGGGCGGCGTCGCCGAGATGGGTCTCGATGAACGCCCGGCATCGGTGCAGCAGCGCCCGGGAGCGGGTTTCGGCGGGCAGGGCGTGTTCCTGCTCGAGACGGGCGGCCAGACCCACCGAGACGAGGTCGAGGATCGCCGATCCGATCCGTGCGCCCCGTGCGCCGTCGTCGGCGTCGAGGTGGTTCGGCAGCTGCTGGACCAGGCCGGAGACCAGCGCGGCTGCCCCGTCCGACCCGGGGATGCTGACGCCGGTCAGGCCCGCCACGCGGTGCTCCGGTAGCGGGCTCAGCGCCTTCGGGTAGGACAGCATGATCACGCGCCGCTCGGAGTACGTGCACCGCAACGGCCGGGACAGGTCGGAGAGTCCGATGTCGCCCGGTGCGAACCGGGCACACCGTCCGTCTTGTTCGCTGACCGTCACGCCCTCCGCCTGGGCGAACAGCACGAAGGAGTCGGGGTCGTGCGCGCGGACGTGCGCGGCGGTCCGGGTCGCCTGTCCCGGGCCGGAGCGGGACACCGCGACCTGGAGCGGGCCGACCGTGCCGATCAGCAGTTCGTCCCGCAGGTCCGGCCCGTCGTCCAGCCGGAGATCGAGGCCGCCGATCCTGGCGGCCACGACCTCGTTCCAGTACGCCGCCCGCGTCGCCCTCGGCTCGGCGACGGCCCTCAGCAGAGTCCGCATCACACCTCAGACGGTAACGGTGATCGGCACTCCGTTCGAGACCAGGGACCAGTCGCCGGTGTGGAAGGCCTTCGGGTCGACCGTGCCGGTTGTGGTGACGTAGTCGATCATCAGCTGCCGGATCTCGACCTGGCGGTTGTAGACGACCGGCGCGGTCTTCACGTGCGGGAAGTTGCCGCCGCCGGACTGGCGGTAGTTGTTGACCGCGACAACGAATTGCTGGTCGGCGGCGACCGGCGTCCCGTCGTACGCGAGGTCGGTGATCCGGGAGCCGACCGGCTTGGCGATGTCGATCTTGTAGGTCAGCGGCTTGGTCAGGCCGCCGAGAATGTCGTAGTTGTAGTCCGGTGTCCCGTTCGGCGCCGTGGGGGTCGGGGCGTTGGTGACCTGGCTGGACGGGAACGGCCCGGTGCCGGTGACCTGTTTGAAGTACTGCGCGGAGAATTCCAGGTACTCCGTGAGCTGCACGCCGGTCATCGTCACGCCGAGCAGCGTGTTGTCGAAGACGTAGAGACCGGCGACGTCGCGGATCGAGACCTCCCCGGCCGGGATCGAGGCCGCCCGGTTGAACGGGGCGGCGATCGCCAGCACCGGCAGCGACGCCTGCGGCGTACCGGCGAGCGCCTTCGCGACCGCGTCGGCCTGGACGAAGTTCACGAAGTCCAGCGCGGCGGTGTCCTCCCACGGCGCGGTCGCCGCGGACATCGCCTCGGTACAGGTGCCGATCTTCGAGTTCACGTACCCGACGACCGTGTCGTGGTCCTTCTGCAGCAGCGTGACGACCTGCGGGTCGGCGTCGACGGTGTTCGCGTTCAGCACCTGGCTGTGCCGGCCGACGACCTTCCACTGCCCGTGGACCTTCTGCACGTCCAGGTCGAACAGCGACAGCCGCATCCCCCACTTCAGCGGCTCGCTCAGCACGACCTGCTCGCCGGTGGCCTTGTTGGTGACGAACCGCTCGGGGATCTCCAGGTGCGCGTGGCCGACCAGGACGGCGTCGATGCCCGGAACGGTCTCGGCCATCAGCGCCGACGTGTTCTCCGGGTACGGCAGCGCGTCGCCGTACGACGAGGACAGGTCCATGCCCGAATGCACGGCGACGATCACGATGTCGGCGCCCGCCGCGCGGACCTTCGGGACCCACTCCTTCGCGAGCTCGACGATGCCGCCGAACGTCAGCTTGTTCTCGACGATCGCCTTGTCCCAGATCGCGATGCCGGGGTTGGTGAGGCCGAGGATGCCGACCGTGATCGGCTTGTCGCCCGGCACGTGCACGCGCTTGAGCATGTACGGCGGGAACGCCGGCAGGCCCGTGGTCCAGTCCTGGGCGTTCGCACCGAGCAGCGGGAAACGCACCTGGCTCTGGAACTTGCGGAGGATGTCGAGGCCGTAGTTGAACTCGTGGTTGCCGAGCGCCGCGGCGTCGTACCCGATCCGGTTCATCGCGGCCGCCATGGGATGGACGTGCCCGCCGGTGATGGGTTCGATCTTCGCGTAGTAGTACGCCAGCGGCGTGCCTTGAAGGGTGTCGCCCGCGTCGAGCAGCAGCGGGCGCGGCGCGTGGCGGTCGGCCGCGATCCGGTCCCGGACCGCGGTGACCAGCGTCGAGATCTTGGCCAGGCCGATGTCGTTGTGCGCGCTGTCGTCGTACTCGGCGTTCTTGAAGTAGTCCCAGTTGAAGACGTTGCCGTGCAGGTCGGTCGTCCCCAGCACACTCAGCCGGACGGTCTTGTCCTGTCCCTGACCGGCGTACGCCGGAACGGTCTGGAACCCGGCCGCGGCCAGTGCCGCCGCGCCCCCGATCACCGTACGTCGTGTCATCCTCGTCCGCTCACCGCTGTCCGTCATCGCCCCGCCTCACCGGTGCTCTCGCCGGGGTCTCCGGCACGAATGCACACGATACGGCCGACACACCCCTACCCGATGAACGGATGGCCCCGGGATCGCGAGAGGATTCCGCCCATGACCAAGCCGCCCGGCAGGTTGCTGCCGTTGGTCGCCGCCCTCCTCTGCGGTGCCGTCCTCGCCCAAGCCGCCACGCCCTCCTCGCACACCGTCATGTCCGCCGCGCCGTCCACCGCGGCGAACCGGCAGCAGGGATCATCCGCCCTGCCGGTCGCCTCCAAGCGGGGTGAGTCGTCGTCGACCAAACAGCCCACCCGGCCGGCCGTGAAGCCGCCGGCTCCCAAGCCACCGGCCGACGACTGGAACCTGGCGCGCCACGGCAAGGTCCTCTACCTGACCTTCGACGACGGTCCGCAGCAGGAGTGGACGCCGAAGGTCCTTCAGGTACTGCGTAAACACCACGCGCGCGCGACGTTCTTCGTGCTCGGGATCCAGGCGGCGCAGTACCCGGAGCTGATCGCGGCCGAACGCGCCGCCGGACACAGCGTCGGCAACCACACCTGGGATCACAAGACGCTCACCGGACTGCCCGACGCCAAGATCCGCCAGGAGATCGCGACGGGCGTGCAGTCGAAGTGCCTGCGGCCGCCGACCGGCGCCACCAACGCCAAGATCCAGGCCATCGCCGCGGCGTACCACCAGCGTCAGGTGCTCTGGGACGTCGACACGAAGGACTGGGAGAAGCCCGGCGCCGCGCGGATCGAACACGCGATCATGGCCGGCGCCCGCCCCGGCGCGATCGTCCTGCTGCACGACGGCGGCGGCAGCCGCGCCCAGACCGTCGCCGCGCTCGACAAGGCCCTGGCCAAACTCACGAAGCAGGGCTACACCTTCAAGTCGCTGCCCTGCTAACGAGCCACCGCCGCAACGCCGTTGGAGAAGTACCGCAGCGCCTGGTCGATGGCTTCGACGGGCTGGTCAAGGGACGCGACACTGTAGATACCAGCGGTCTTGACCCGCCTGCTCCGCCGGAGCAGTGCCCCGACAGCCGGCTGGTCGAGGCCGCTGACGCCCGGGCTTGCGGCGGTGACCCCGGGCTGCACGACCACCTGCAGGATCGGCTGCCCGAGCTTCCGCGTCCCGCGGAAACCCACCACCGCCGGCCAGGGCAGCACGACCGGCGCCGGTGCGCCTTCCACGCCGAGTTCGAGCGCGGCGGCCGTCATCCGCAGGGCGTACGGCGGGAGGTCCGTGCCGGTGTACCAGCGTTTCAGCTTGTCCCGCTGGACGAAGGGGACGAGGCTGGTCGCGAACAGGAACACCATGCAGGAGATCATCAGCATTCCCATGATCCACGAGCCGCCGAGCCGGAACGTCAGCCAGATCGACAGGGCCAGACCGACCAGCGAAATCAGCAGTGTGAATCCACCACTGATCGTCCGAACCCGGCGGACTGTGCTACGCCGACGCAGCATCTCGTCGCGCTTCAGACCGACCACGAAGCTCTCGTTCATGCCTCGAGCCTTGCAGCTCGGCAGGTCAGCGCAGGACCCCGGCAGTGCCGTTGGAGAAGTGTTTGAGGGCTTCGTCGATGACGTGGACGGGCTGGTCGAGGGCCTTGACGAGGAACATGCCGGTAGGCCTGAGCAGCGGGTTGGGCTTGACGACGCTTCGCACGGACGGTTGGTCGAGGCCGCGGACACCTGCCGTCGTCGCGCCCACGCCGCGGACCAGAGCCAGGTCGAGCATGTACTGGCCGAGCAGCTTGTGCTGCGTGAAGCCGCGGACGGTTGCCCACGGCAGCACCACCGGGTACGCCGCTCCGTCGCAGGCCAGTTCGAGTCCCTTGGCGGAGATCCGCATCGCCACGGGAGGCAGCTCGTTGGCGTCGTACCACGTCTGCCGCTCCGCCTGCAGGCGGTACACCATCACCGTGCTGAGGATCAGCGGGATCATTGCCAGGATCAACAGCAGTGCGAACGGCCACATCCCGGCACCGCGGAACGCGATCAGCGCGTAGACCGCCGCCACGATGCCGATCACGCCGAGCGCCGCCGTCACCCAGGCGCCGCGCCGCTCCACGGTCCGGACCACCTCGCGCCGGCGCAGCACCGTCTCCCGGTCGATCCCGACCACCAGCGGCTGCCCAAGGTCCCGTGGCAGCACCTGCACCTCCGGCGTGATCTCTGCTACCTGTGAAGTTGCGTCCCCGTCGTCCTCACTCACGGGGAAAGAATCCCACAGACCGCTAGTCCTTGCGGCGACCCGCCCAGGTCCACGCGTAGACGCCGTCGTCGACGGCCCGGCCGCCCTCGCCCAGTTCGAGCGGGCGGAAGGTGTCGACCATCACCGCGAGCTCCTCGAACCGCTCGGCCCCGAGCGACGCCTCGATCGCCGACGGCTGCGGGCCGTGCGCGTACCCGCCGGGGTGCAGCGAGATCGACCCGAGCCCGATCCCGGAGCCCTTCCGCGCCTCGTAGTCGCCGCCGCAGTAGAACATCACCTCGTCGGAGTCGACGTTCGAGTGGTAGTACGGCACCGGCACCGACAGCGGGTGGTAGTCGACCTTCCGCGGCACGAAGTTGCAGACCACGAAGTTGTACCCCTCGAACACCTGGTGCACCGGCGGCGGCTGGTGGATCCGCCCGGTGATCGGCTCGAAGTCGCTGACGTTGAACGTGTACGGGTACAGGCAGCCGTCCCACCCGACCACGTCGAACGGGTGCGTCGCGTACGTCATCCGCGATCCGACGATCCCGCCCGGCCCGTTCCCGCGGTGCTTCACCAGCACCTCGACGTCGCTGCCGTCCACCACGAGGGGCTCGCTCGCCGCGTGCAGGTCGCGTTCGCAGTACGGCGCATGCTCGAGGAACTGCCCGTACCGGGACAGGTACCGCTTCGGCGGGGCGATGTGCGAGTTGGCCTCGATGCAGTACGCGTGCACGCCCTCGAGCCCAGGCAGCCAGCGGTGCGTGGTCGCGCGCGGGATGATCACGTAATCGCCCGGGACCGCGTTCAGCACGCCGAACACGGTCTCGACGGTCGCCGAGCCCTTCTCGACGTACACGCACTCGTCGCCGATCGCGTTCCGGTAGTACGGCGACGGCTGCTCCGCGACGACGTACGAGATCCGGACGTCGCCGTTGCCGAGCACGAGCCGGCGGTCCTCGACCGGATTGGCCTTCGACGTGTCGGTGAACAGGTCGTGCAGCTTCAGGTGCCGCGGCGTCAGCGGGTGGTTCGGGACGGTGGCGAGATCGGGCAGGTCCCAGACCTGGGAGTCGACGATCGCGGACGGTACGCCGGCGTGGTAGAGCAGCGACGAGTCCGAGGAGAACCCCTCCTCCCCCATCAGCTCCTCGTAGTACAGCCCGCCGTCCGGTTTCCGGAACTGCGTGTGCCGCTTCGGCGGCACTTCCCCGACCTGCCGGTAGAACGCCATCTTTCCCGCTCCGTTGTTCGATAGTCGAACGCTTGCGTCCGCTTACCGAAAGCATCCGTTAGGCTCAGGGTCATGTCAACCGTCCCTGCCCTGTACCGGCGCCTGGTCGACGACGCGTCGATGTTCCCGCCGGGCAATCTGCCGCTGACCGAGGCCGTCGCCGCGCACCGGGCGCACCGCGCGTCGCCGTACGCCGACCTGGTCGGACCGTTCGTGTGCGCCGACGAGGACCTGATGACGGTCGCCACCGAGGCTGCCCGGACCCGGTCCGGCTCCGGGCCGCAGCCGGACCCGGGTGTTGACCACGGCCCGCTGGAGGTCGCGGTCGTGATCAGCGGCGGCGCCGGCGGCATCGAGCCCGCCGTGCGGTACGGCGACCGCTCCAAGGACGTCGTAGTGACCGCGATCGAGGTCCGGCTGCGCGCCGAGGACGACCTGTCCCGGAACGCGCTGCGGGTGGTCCGCGCGTGCGACGACTGCCTCGACGAGGAGTCTGCGTACGTCGAGATCGGCCTGGACGGAGCGTGGGAGCGCGCTCTCGACGTCGTCGCCGACGCCGGCTACGCCGCCAAGCTCCGGACCGGCGGCATGGACGCGACCTTGTTCCCGTCCGAGGTGCAGGTCGCGAGCTTCATCGAGGCCTGCCTGGATCGCGAAGTGGCCTTCAAGTGCACCGCCGGCCTGCACAACGCGGTCCGTCATACCGCGACGGATTCGGGCTTCGAGCACCACGGTTTCCTCAATGTCCTGCTGGCAACCCGAGCTTCGCTCGACGGCGCAGCGACGGACGAGGTGGCTGCACTGCTCGCCGACCGCGACGGCGAGGCCCTGGCCGCGCGGGCGCGCGATCTGTCCGACGACCAGGCAGCGAGCACGCGCCGGTGGTTCACCTCGTTCGGTTCGTGCAGCATCGAGGAGCCGCGCGCCGACCTGACAACGCTGGGGTTGATGGGATGAGCTGGATCGAGATCCCGGACGGTTCGCCGTTCGGGCCGGACAACCTGCCGCTCGGCGTGTTCCGGCACGGAGACGAAGAGCCGCGGGTGGGGGCGGCGATCGGCGACCAGATCATCGACCTCGCTCCGGTCGCGTCCGCACAGATGCTGGACGGCGCGCAGTTGTTCGCACAGCCCACGCTGAACGCCTTCCTCGCGCTCGGCCGCCCGGCCTGGCGTGCGACCCGGAACTGGCTGCTCGACCTGGTCCGCAACGAGAACGACCGCGACACCGTCGAGCCGCACCTGATCCCGCAGTCCGCGGTGACCATGCAACTGCCGTTCGAGGTCGCCGACTACGTCGACTTCTACGCCTCCGAGCAGCACGCGGCGAACCTCGGCCGCCTGTTCCGCCCCGACTCCGAACCGCTGCTGCCGAACTGGAAGCACCTCCCGGTCGGGTACCACGGCCGCGCCGGCACGATCGTTGCCAGCGGCACCGACATCGTCCGCCCGTCCGGTCAGCGCAAGGCCCCGGACGCGGCCGTCCCGACGTTCGGACCGTCCCAGCGCCTCGACATCGAGGTCGAGCTCGGGTACGTCGTCGGTACGCCGTCGACACTCGGACAGCCCGTGCCCGTCGACGATTTCGAGGACCACGTGTACGGCGTGGTGATCGTCAACGACTGGTCCGCCCGCGACCTGCAGGCGTGGGAGTACGTGCCGCTCGGGCCGTTCCTGGGCAAGTCCTTCGCCACCTCGATCTCCCCCTGGGTCGTCTCGCTCGACGCGCTCGCGACTGCCGCGGTCCCACTGCCGGCTCAGGACCCACCCGTCCTTGCCTATCTGGCCGGACAGAACCTGAAGAATTACGACATCACCTTCGAGGTGTTTCTCAACGGTCATCTCGTGAGCAAACCGCCGTACCGAGACCTCTACTGGTCCCCCGCGCAGATGCTCGCGCACATGACCGTCAACGGCGCGAGCGTCCGCACCGGCGACCTGTACGCGTCCGGCACGGTCAGCGGCCGCGAGAAGGACCAGCGCGGCTCCTTCATCGAGCTCAGCTGGGGCGGCCGCGAACCGCTGATCGTGGACGGCAAGGAACACACGTTCCTGGAGGACGGCGACGAGGTCACCATCACCGCCTGGGCGGCCGCGGCCGACGGTTCGCGCCTCGGGCTCGGTGAGGTGACCGGGCGAATCTGTTCATAACTGTTCGTTTCTCTTGACGAGTTAGCGGTTACGTGCGAGCTTCGTCGCCATGAAACGTTCAGTGGGGTGTGGAGTACTGGCTGTAGCCGTCGCCGCCGGTGTGCTGAGCATGCCGGCGGGTGCGCAGGCTCAGCAGACGACGGGCGGCCTGACGTTGCGGTCGCCGGAGCTGACGGTCACCGTCGGGGCGGACTTCCCGCGGGTGATCACGTACGTCGACAACGCCTCCGGGCAGGCCCTCGGTGGTCAGCCGGACGCGATCTCGACGGTGACGATCAACGGCGTCGCACGCGCCGCGCATCTGGCCGCGCCGCCGGCGGCCGACGGCGGGCGCGCGTCGTACACGCTCGCCTTCGACGCCCTGCCCGGTGTCGAACTGGACGCGAGCCTCAGCGTGACGGGCCGGGTGACGACGTTCGCGATCGACGCGGTCCGCGACACCGCGACCAGTCGCGTGCACACGATCGACATCCCGGACCACGACCTGGTCTCGGTGGCGAGTACGGACGCCGGCGCGACCACGGCGTTCACCACGCTGGACCCGGACTCGACCCGGACCGCGGACAAGATCACGCCGGTCACCGCGAGTACGCCGGGCGAGACGTCCGCGAGCGGCGCGGCGTACGCGTTCGTCAACACCAGCGGTCTCGCCGCGGGCATCGAGTCGAACTCGACGTACGACAAGCCGTCCGGCCCGTCGGTCGACGACGGCGCCCGGTTCTGGCACCGCGCCCGCAAGGGCACCGACGGCAGTACGCGCGTCGGCGTCTGGAGCGGCCAGTGGACGTACCGCGCCGACACCTCGCCGTACACCGAGCCGCTGCCCTGGACGAAGGTCGTCGTGACGCCCGACGCGAACCAGGACGGCACCGTCGACTGGGAGGACGGCGCGGTCGCGTTCCGCGCGATCATGACCGAGCCGAACGGCGGCGACCAGGTCAAGGACCGGGTGATCACGCACATCCCGTTCAACTTCGCCAGCCAGGCCACGCATCCGTTCCTGCGCACGCTCGACGACGTCAAGCGGATCTCGCTGGCCACCGACGGGCTCGGCCAGATGGCGATCCTCAAGGGGTACGGCTCCGAGGGCCACGACTCCGCCCACCCGGACTACGGCGGCAACTACAACACCCGCGCCGGCGGCCTGAACGACCTCAACGCGCTGCTGAAGCAGGGCAAGTCCTGGAACGCGGCGTTCGGCGTCCACGTGAACGCGACCGAGTCGTACCCGGAGGCGAACGCGTTCAGCGAGGAGCTCGTCGACAAGTTCGCGAAGGGCTGGAACTGGCTGAACCAGAGCTACTACATCAAGCAGCGCCCGGACCTTGCCTCGGGCAACGTCGTGCAGCGGTTCCAGCAGCTCCGTGACGAGACGGACGAGAACCTGCAGCAGCTGTACATCGACGTGTACTACCAGTCCGGTTGGCTCGCCGACGGTCTCACCCGGCAGCTCGCCGGCCAAGGCTGGCAGATCGCGACCGAATGGGCCGACCGGCACGAGCGGACGTCGCTGTGGTCGCACTGGGCCAACGACCTCGACTACGGCGGCGCGACCAACAAGGGCCTGAACAGCAAGATCATCCGGTTCGTCCGCAACCACGAGAAGGACGTCTGGAACAACGACCCGATCCTCGGACAGACCTCGCTCGTCGAGTTCGAGGGCTGGACCGGCGAGACCGACTGGAACGCGTTCTACAGCAACATCTGGCAGCGCAACCTGCCCACGAAGTTCCTGCAGCAGCAGAAGATCCTCGACTGGAACGCGTCCGACATCACGTTCTCCGGCGGCGTCCGCGGCACGGTCGAGAACAGCAAGCGGGCCGTGTACGTCGGCAACGCCAAGGTGCTCGACGGCGACAAGTACCTGCTGCCCTGGGACGGCAACAAGAAGCTGTACCACTACAACCCGGCCGGCGGTCGGACCACGTGGCAGTTGCCCGGCGCGCTCGCCGGTGTCAGCACCTTCACCGCCTACCAGCTCACGGACACCGGCCGAGCCAAGCCCACCACGATCCGCGCCCAGCACGGGACCATCACGCTCGACGCAATCCCGGGCAAGCCGTACGTGATCTACCCGGTAGCCGCTCCGCAGCCGCGGGACGCCGCCTGGGGTGAAGGCGGTCATCTGAAGGACCCCGGCTTCAACGCGAGCAACCTGCAGGCGTGGAACGCGACCGGTAGCGCGGCCATCGACACGCTCGAGAACGGGCAGCACGTCGCGTCGCTCGGCAGCCGCACGTCGTCCATCAGCCAGCGGATCACCGGCTTGACCCGGGGTCGCACCTACAGCGCGTCCGCCTGGATCGAGGTCGAGCCGGGGAAGTCACGTACGACGACATTGACCGTGGACGGCGTACGCAACCAGGTCACGCGGTCGACCGCTCGGAACATGGTTGCTGCTGACGACAAGCACGGGGCGTACTACCAACGGGCACGAGTCGTCTTCGAGGCCAACGGAAGCACCGCTGACCTGGCAATCGGAGTAGGCGCAGGAACTGCCCGGGTTCGGGTCGACGATGTGCGGGTCGTGGAGACGACGCGACCTGCGGCTGGGCTGGTCGACGACTTCGAGAACGTCGACCAGGGGTGGGGCCCGTTCGTGAAAGGCGATGCGGGCGGCACCAACGACCCGCGGACCTCGCTCGCCCGCAAGCATGCGCCGTACACGCAGGCGGGCTGGAACGGGAAGCTCGTCGACGACGTGCTCGACGGCGAGTGGTCACTCAAGTCCCACGAGGAGAACGCAGGGCTCGTCTACCGGACGGCGCCGTGGACGGTGAACTTCCAGCCCGGGCACAAGTACAAGGTCAGCTTCGACTACGCGAGCGGCCGGGCCGGTCAGTACGCGTGGGTCCAGGGCGTGGACCGTCCTGCCTCGGTCGAGGTGAAGGCGACACCGATCGGCGAGCAGCGCACGAAGGCGACGTTCAGCCAGGAGTTCGTGGCCGGCTGCGGTGGCGACTACTGGGTCGGCCTGCGCAAGCTCGCCGGCGGCGGCGACCAGGCGGACTTCGTCATGGACAACTTCGCCGTCACCGACCTCGGTACGTCGTCGGACCCGGCGGACTGCACCTCGGTCGCGGTGTCCGGCGTGACCGGTCTCGTCTCCGGCGAGGCGAACACCGTGACGACGACGTTCACCAACAACGACGTAGTGGCCGCGAACGACGTCACGCTCGGGCTGACCGCGCCGGACGGCTGGACCGTCACGGCGACGTCACCCGCGACTCACACGACCGTTGCCGCAGGCACGAGCGTGAAGACCACGTGGGACGTGACTCCGCCCGCCGGTACGCCGGAGGGCAAGTACCCGCTGACGGCGACGGGTGGCTCGGCGACGGTCGGAGTGGAGGCGACGGTGTTGCCGCCGGGCATCGTTCCGCAGTCGCGGATCACGGTGGCGGACGTCAGCAGTGAGGACGCCGCCACCGGCGGTGCAGCGACGTCGGCGCTGGACGGAAACCCCAGCACGCTCTGGCATTCCGCCTGGTCGCAGGTCAGTACGCCGGCCGGGTATCCGCACCACATGACGCTCGACCTCGGATCGACGTACCAGGTGAACGGGTTCAGCTACCTGCCGCGGCAGAGCGGGACCAACGGGATGTTCAAGGGGTACGCGATCTACGTCAGCGCGGACGGTCAGGACTGGGGTACGCCGGTCGCGACGGGTGAGTTCCCGAACTCCAAAGCCGTGCAGCGGGTGGACTTCACCGCGAAGCCTGGCCGCTTCGTGAAGTTCGTCGGCACCAGCTCGCTGAACGGCGCGGTCTTCGGATCAGCCGCGGAGTTCAACGTCTACGGCACCCGCTAGGACGGTGTCTCTGGTCCGGCTGGGAGCACCAGCCGGGCCAGGGCGCCGCCGCCCGGGGCCTCGCCGAAGGTCAGCTCGGCGCCGAGGACCTTGGCGTGACCGGCCGCGATGGTCAGGCCGAGGCCGTGGCCGACGCCGCGCTCGGCCATCCCGGACCGGAACCGGCGCGGGCCCTCCGCGATCAGTTCCTCGGGATAACCGTCGCCGTGGTCAACCACCTCGACCGTCCGGCCGCTCACCGTCACCTCGACCGGGGGCTTGCCGTGCCGCAGCCCGTTGACGATCAGGTTGGCCAGGATCCGCTCGATCCGCCGGGAGTCGGTCGACACCGTCTCGTCCGGCCCGGCCTGGTGCACGATCACGCTGTCCGCCGCGAGCGACTGCTGCATCCGCAACCGCCCGACCGCGGATCCCACGAACGCGCCGAGCCCGACCAGCTCCAGATCGGCCTGCTCGACGCCCGAGTCGAACCGGGCGATCTCCAGCAGGTCCTCGACAAGCCGTCGCAACACCTTGGCGCGGTCCCGGACGAGCTCACTCGGACGGCCCGGCGGCAGCAGCTCCGCCGCGGTCGTCAACCCGGTCACCGGCGTCCGCAGGTCGTGCGCGACGTCCGCGGTGAAGCGGCGTTCCGCCTCGAGCTGACCGCGCAGCGAACTGGCCATCGTGTCCAGCGCGGTCGCCAGCGACTGCACCTCGTCCTTGCCCTTGCCGACGGCCTCGGCCGCGGAGGCGTCCAGGTCACCGGCCGCGATCCGCCGGGCGGTGCCCGCGACCGCGACGATCCGCTTGGACAGGCTGCCCGCGAGGATCACGCTGACCAGGGCGACCAGCGCGACCGTGCCGATCCCGCCGACGATCAGGGCCTGCTGCAACGCCTGCATCGAGTCGTCGGTGCTCTCGTAGTCCTGCTCGATCGACAGCACCTTGCCGTCCTTGACCGCGACCGCCGCCCACATCTTCGAGTGCGGCGACCCGGTCTTGAACGTGGCCCGCTTGCCCGCCAGCACGGCCTCCCGCAGCTGCGGCGGCAGGTTCGGGTCGTCGAGCTTCGCCCCGAACACCGGGACGTCGTTGGTGTCGTAGCTCTGCGCCGCGAGCTGGATCCGCTCGTCGGCGAAACTGCGCGTCCGGTCCAGCCGGGCCGACTGCGCCTGGGTGTAGACCGCGACGCACAGCACCAGGATGGCGAGCGACGAGACCAGCAGGAAGATGAGACCGAGCTTGCCGCGCAGTCCCATCCGTTACGCCCTGAGTTTGTACCCGAAGCCGCGGACGGTTTCGATGCGGTCGGCACCGATCTTGGTCCGCAGCCGTTGCAGGTGGACGTCGACCAGCCGGCCGTCGCCACCCCACTCGTAGTCCCAGACGCGCTGCAGCAACGTCGACCGGCTCAGCACCACGCCCGGGTTGTTCGCGAACTCGATCAGCAGCTTGAGCTCCGTCGGCGTCAGCTGGACGGTCTGTCCGCCCCGCCGTACCTCCAGGGCCTCGCGGTCCAGCTCCAGGTCGCCGAACGACTCGACGCCGGAGCCGGTCGTCGGCGCCGGGCGCTCCGGATCGGAGACCGCGCGCCGCATCACCGCCCGCAGCCGCGCCACCAGCACCTGGGTGTCGAAGGGTTTGGTCACATAGTCGTCCGCGCCCGCTTCCAGCCCGAGCACGACGTCCAGCGCGTCTCCGCGCGCGGACACCATCACGATCGGGACCGTGCTGGTCTCCCGGATCCGCCGGCACACCGAGATGCCGTCCAGCCCGGGCAGCATGATGTCCAGCATCACGACGTCCGGGTGGATCTTCTCGAATCGCTCGATCGCCTCCAGGCCGTCCTCGGCCGTGGTCACGTCGTAGCCGTGACGTTCGAGGGTCAACTGCGTCGCCTCACGGATCACCGCGTCGTCCTCAACCATGAGAATGCGCGCTGCCGGTTCTTCCGGTACCACCGAACTTCAGTCTCCCTACTGGTCCGTCGAGCTCACCTTGATCATCTGCCGACCGTTCCAACGGTAGACCTCGACCCGCCGGCCCGACGGGCAGCAGACCGGGTCGTTGATCGTGAAGATCTTCGACTCGACCACCAGGTCCCCTTGGGGGCTGGCGTTCACGGTCGGTTGCTCGACGTTCAGGTTCCAGATCGGTCGCGGGCCCGCGGGCTCGACGGCGATCAGGAAGATACCGAAGACGAACTTCTCCAGGGTGTGGATCAGGACGATCTGCTGAGGTGTACCGCTGTGCAATACATCAACGGTCTTACCCCTGCTGAGGCAACGCGAAATCACGGTGCAATTCGAAAGTACTGTCCGGGCGTACCCCGTCAGGCGCCGATCGGCGAGCAATCGGGCCCTGACCTTGTACAGGTCGACGGTCACTTCCGGGGTACGCCGCAGGCTCGGTGACGGGCTACCGGTGCCGAGCGCGACCGACGGGGTCGGCGTGGCCGACGCGGCCGGCGGCGGCGACTCGGGGCCCTCGACGCGCAGCCCGCCGCCGTTCGCACAGGCAGCGAGCACGGTCGTCGCGACCACCGCCGCGACAGCGGGCAGCACGGTACGGCGCCACAGACCCATCGGGCGCCTCCTACCCTGCATCCAGTCCCCCCGCGGAGTTCAGACAACTATCTTCCATAGTGTCGGCCGGACGTCACAGCCGACGGGCATGGACGTCGTATGGCCTCGGCAGTTCTATTGCGGTTGCGTCACAGTCTCAGTCGGCGACGATTTTGCCCGGATTGAGCAGGTTCTTGGGGTCCAGCGCGGTCTTGATGGCCCGGTGGACGTCGAGCGCGACCGGCCCGATCTCCTCGGCCAGCCAGGTCCGTTTCAGGACGCCGACGCCGTGCTCACCGGTGATCGTGCCGCCGAGCTCCAGCCCGATCTCCATCACCCGGTCGAACGCCAGCTGCGCCCGCTCGGCCTGCGCCGGGTCGGCCTGGTCGAAGACGACCGTCGGGTGCATGTTGCCGTCGCCGGCGTGCCCGAGCACCCCGATCGTGATGTCCAGCTCCGCCGACAGCTCCTCGATCCGGCCGATGAACTCGGCCAGGCGCGATCGCGGTACAGCGACGTCGTCGATCATCGTCGTACCGAGTTGCTCCAGCGCTGTCAGCGCGGCCCGGCGGCCCTCCAGCAGCAGGTCGCCCTCGGCGTCGTCCTCGGCCTCGATGCACTCCAGCGCGCCGTGGTCGCGGCACAGCTTGGCCACCGCGGCGACATCGGCCGCGCCGGCCTCACCGCCCGCGTCGGACTGCGCGATCAGCATCGCGGCCGCCTCGTCCGGCAGGTCCATCCGTTTGTACTTGTTGACCGCGCGAATGGTGGTCCGGTCCATGATCTCCAGCAGGCTGAGCGAGACGCCGCTGCGAATGATCTCCAGGATCGCGTTGCCGGCCTCCACACCGGAGCCGAACAGCGCCGCCATCGTCCGCGGCTTCGCCGCCTGCGGACGGAGCATCAGCGTCGCCTCGGTGATGATGCCGAGCGTTCCCTCGCTGCCGACGATCAGCTTGGCCAGGTCGTACCCGGCGACACCCTTCACGGTCTTCCGGCCGGTCCGCAGTACCCTGCCGTCGGCGAGCACGACCTCCAGGCCGAGCACGTAGTCGGTGGTCACGCCGTACTTCACGCAGCACAGGCCGCCCGAGTTCGTGGACAGGTTGCCGCCGATCGAGCAGAACTCCCAGCTCGACGGGTCCGGCGGGTAGAACAGCCCGTGCTCGGCCACTGCGCGGGACAGGACGGCGTTGTAGACGCCCGGCTGCGTCACGACGTACCGGTCCACCGGCTCGATCGCCAGGATCCGGTCCATCTTCTCCAGCGAGATCACGATGCAGCCGTCGAGCGCGTTGGCCGCGCCGGACAGGCCGGACCGCGCGCCCTGCGGCACGATCGGTACGCCGGCCTCGTTCGCGACCCGCACCGCGGCCTGGACGTGCGCGGTCTCCCGGGCCAGCACGACGGCGAGCGGCATCCCGGCCGGGCAGAACATCGCCCGGTCGTACCGGTAGCTCTCCATGCGGTCCGGATCGGTGACCAGTGCCTCGGGCGGCAGGAGCTGACGCAGCTGCTCGACAACCTCACTCATACGCCGAGCCTACGTACTACTGCGCGGTACTGGGCACCCCCGATTTCAGCGCGTGCGTCTGGTGACGTTCTCCGAGATCTCCTCGTACCCGCCGCCGTAGTTGTGGTACTCGCGGCCGATCGCGGCGAACGTGATGCTTCCGCTGAGTGCCTTCACTTTCGGCGTCCGGCAGGTCCGCTGGCCCTGGATCACCGCGCCGTTGCCACCACTGCTGTCGCAGCTCAGCACGCGGCCGCTGTTGCTGCCGCCGTACTGGACCAGGAAGGCGTTGGCCCTCGCGTTGGCCACCACCTTCGACGCCATGGTGATCTCCGCCCAGTACTGGTAGCAGCTGTCGCGGACGAGCCGGACGGTGCCCCAGCTCGGCGGCTTCTGATCTCGCAGCATCGGCGCCGATGCGATGGACGTCGCGCCTGAGCAGGTCGCGGTTGTGGCGGTGGTGGCGGTGGTGGCCGCCTCGGCCGGCGCGGCGGAGAGGGCGAACGCGCCCACCCCGGCGAGGCCGGCGGTGCTGAGCAGAATGCCCAGAGTCTTCATGACGAAACCCTTCCTGAGCGCACGCCCCGACGCGCACTCAGGAAGGCACACTACGCGAACGGAGCCTGCCCCGACAGTCATTCCGGTAATCGGACGGCGACACGCCGTGTTCAGTTGCGTGGGGCAAGGTTCCGGGCGTGCGGGCCGCCGTACGGGCCGGTCTAAAGGTTGCCGCGGCGCTCTTGTTCGCGCTCGATGGCCTCGAACAGGGCCTTGAAGTTGCCCTTGCCGAAGCCGAGCGAGCCGTGCCGCTCGATGAGTTCGTAGAACACCGTCGGCCGGTCGCCGATCGGCGCGGTGAAGATCTGCAGCAGGTAGCCGTCCTCGTCGCGGTCGACCAGGATGCCGCGGGCCTGCAGGTCCTCGATCGGCACCCGCACCTCGCCGATCCGGGCCCGCAGCTCGGGGTCCTCGTAGTACGAGTCCGGGGTGTTCAGGAACTCCACGCCGTTGGCCCGCATGATGTCGACGGTGCGCAGGATGTCGTTGGTGGCGAGCGCAATGTGCTGCGCGCCGGCGCCGTCGTAGAACTCCAGGAACTCGTCGATCTGCGACTTCTTCTTCGCGATCGCCGGCTCGTTCAGCGGGAACTTCACCCGGTGGTTGCCGTTGGCGACGACCTTGCTCATCAGCGCCGAGTAGTCGGTGGCGATGTCGTCACCGATGAACTCCGCCATGTTCACGAAGCCCATCACCTTGTTGTAGAAGGCAACCCACTCGTCCATCTTGCCGAGCTCGACGTTGCCGACCACGTGGTCGACGGCCTGGAACAGCCGCTTCGGGTGGCCCTCCGGGCGGGTGACCTTGGTGGCAGCCGCGACGAAGCCGGGCAGGTACGGGCCGTCGTACTTGCTGCGGTCGATCAGGGTGTGCCGGGTGTCGCCGTACGCCGCGATGGCCGCGCGGCGGACCGTGCCGTGCTCGTCGGAGACGTCGTTCGGCTCCTCGAGGACGACGGCGCCGACCTTGCGCGCGTGCGCGACGCACTTGTCCACGTCCGGGACCTCGAGGGCGAGGTCGGCGACGCCGTCACCGTGCTTGCGGTGGTGGTCGAGCAGCGGGCTCTTCGGGCTCACGCCGCCGGAGATCACGAACCGGGCGGAGCCGGCCTTGAGGACGTACGCCTTGCTGTCCTTGGAGCCGGTCTCGGGACCGGAGTACGCGACCAGGTCCATACCGAAAGCGAGCTGGTACCACTTCGCGGTCTGCGTGGCGTTGCCGACCACGAACACCACCGCGTCCATCGCGGTGACCGGGAACGGGTCGGTGCTCTCGTCGTACGGCACCAGGCCGACGAGCTGCTTCAGCTGGTCGAGGTCGAGATCGGCGTCGAGCTCTGCGGGGGTGAGGTCGGTGCTGGTCATCGGTACTCCTCCAGGTTCGGATCGATAAGCCGAGCCTTGTCGGACCACGACAGGTTGCGCAACACTTCCCTCTTTCGCTAGGCAAGCTGACTACTCATCCGCCAACATTGCTAGGCTATTTGGTCAGTCTGACTATCGACGGAGGCTTGGTATGCCGGTGGACGCGCTGGACGCCCGCATCCTCAGGTTGTTCGCGGCCGAACCGCGCGTCGGCGTACTGGAGGCGTCGCGGCGACTGGGTGTTGCTCGAGGCACCGTCCAGGCGCGTCTCGATCGGTTGCAGCGTGACGGCGTGGTGCGCGGCTGGGGCCCGGACATCGACACCACGGCGATCGGCTATCCGGTGACGGCGTTCGCGACGTTGCAGATCGAGCAGGGGTCAGGACACACGACGGTGGCGGAGGCGCTGGCCCGGATCCCCGAAGTACTCGAGGTGCACACCATCACCGGCGCCGAGGACCTCTGGTGCCGCATCGTCGCCCGCTCCAACGCCGACCTGCAACGCGTCATCGACCAGGTGGTCACCGTGCAGGGCATCCAAAGAGCCTCGACAGTCATCGCCCTCGCGGAGCAGATCCCCCACCGGGTCCTCCCCTTGGTAGAGGCCGCCACGAAGAACTAGGCGAGGCGCTTGGCTACTTCTACTGCGGCTCGGGCTACTCGGGGGCCTACGAAGTCTCGGTCGAGTTTGCCCAGGACCACTACGCCGATGGAGGCCTCGACGCCGGGGACTCCGAGCACCGGGGACGACACGCCTTGGGCGCCGGCCTGGAGTTCGCCGGAGGTGACGACGAAGGGGCGGCCGGCGGGATCGGGTTTGCGGCGGCCGGCGAGGATGGCCTTGCCGGCGGCGCCCTGGTCGAGGGCGTGCCGCGATCCCATCCGGTAGGAGACGTGGTAGTCGGTCCAGCTCGGCTCCACGACTGCGATCGCCAGCGCTTCCTCACCGTCCGCGACCGTGAGGTGCGCGGTGGCTCCGGTGTCTTCGGCGAGCGACCGCAGGACCGGTAGCGCTGCGTCACGGAGCGTCGGCTGAACGCGGCGGCTGTAGTGCAGTACGGCGAGACCGAGCCGGGCCCGGCCCTCGCTGTCGCGGCGCACCAGCCGGTGCAGCTCCAGCGTGTTCACCAGCCGGTACACGACCGTCCGGCTGACACCCAGCGCCCCGGCGAGCTCGGTGATGGAGAGCCCGTCCGGGGCGTCCGCCAGCAACTCGAGGACGGTGAGTCCCCGGTCGAGCGTCTGCGAGGTCTCGGCTGGCACCCTAGAAGGGTATCCGTTATTCGGGCGCGGCCCGATCGCCCCGTATCTTGCTGCCGTGCGAAATTACTGGTCGCTGCTCCCCGCCGTCCTCGTGATCATGGGCCTGATTCTGGTCTATGCCATTCCGACCATCATCAATCCCCAGTGGACGAGCTCGATCATGGCGCTGTTCCGCACCACCTCGATGCCGGACGACGCGACCCCCGAGGAGGCCCGGCAGGCAGCCGGCGTCCTCAGCCCGCAGCAGCTGAAATCCCGCCGGATGCTGGCGATCAGCCTGGTCGTCGGCGCCCTGGCCCTGGTCGGCTTCAACGTCTCGTTGAACCGCGAGGCGAACGGCTGCTACCAGGCGGCGCGCGCGTTCGGGGCCATCGACGGCCCGGACACCAAGGACCCGTGCATCGAGATGATCTACGGCACCTTCATGGGCGACGGCTCGCGCGCTCCCACCGAGAAGAGCCAGCAGCCGGTGAAGTACTACCAGCGGGTGGACGGGAAGAAGCCGAAGTACCTCAAGTGGATCCAGAACGCCCCCAAGTACGACGAGGTGGACCTGCTGTTCGGCACCGTCGGCAAGTGCGCGTCGGACCTCAGCGTCCAGCAACTGGAGGACAAGATCATGGTGGTCGTCGACGTCGACGCCCCGTGCCCGGAGGACAGCAGCATGTCGGTCACCCCGATCAAGCTGAAGAAGCCGCTGGGCGACCGCAAGATCGTGACCGTCGACGACGAGCCGGTGACCGAGATCAACCCGGACATGGACTCCTGGTTCACGGTCCTCAAGAAGCTCGCGACCGGCGGCTGACCAGACAGGGCCTAGCTGAGCTCCCGGGTCCGCGAGTCGTAGACCCGGAACGGGCGGTTGCGCGCCAGCAGGATCAGTAGCCCGGTGATACAGACCGCGGCCCCGCCCAGCAGCGCCACGGTAGGGCTGGTCAGCGACGCCGACGTACCCGCGACGAAGTCGCCGAGCCGCGGCCCGCCGGCGACGACCACGATGAACACCCCCTGCAGCCGGCCACGCATCGCGTCCGGCGCGGCGGACTGCAGCACCGTGTTCCGGTACGCCGAGCTGACCATGTCGGCCGCCCCGGAGATCGCCAGCAAAGCCACGCCCAGCCAGATCGTCCGGGACAGCCCGAACAGTCCGACCGCGGCGGCGTACACCGTGATCGCGAGCACGATCGCGATGCCCTGACGGCGGACCCGGGTCACCCAGCCGGAGAAGATCACCCCGATCAGTGCCCCGATCGCCGGCGCCGCCTGCAGGATGCCGACGGTCCGTACGCCGCCCGCGAAGAACGCGCCCGCCACCGCCGGGAACAGCGCCCGCGGCTGCGCGAACACCATCGCGAGGATGTCCGCGAGGAACGTCGCCAGCAACGCCGGCGCGGCGCGCAGGAACGTGAAGCCTTCGAGCACGGACCGCAGCCCGGCCCGCCGTACCGCTCCCGTCGGGGGTACGGAGGGCAGCCGGAACAGCGCGTACAACGCCGCGGTGAACGTGAGCACGTCGACCAGGTACGCCGCCGCGAATCCGTGCCACGCGATCACCGCCGCGCCGAGCAGCGGGCCGGCGGTGAAGCCCAGGTTGAACGCGGCCTGGCTGAGCGTGTTCGCGGCAGGCAGCAGTTCGGGCCGGATCAGCCGCGGGATGATCGCGGACCGCGCCGGGTTGTTGACCGCGAAGCACGCCGACTGACAGGCCACCACGGCGTACAGCACCCACACCTGTCCCCAGCCGAGCTGCGACTGCACGACGAGGACCATCGACAGCAGCCACAACCCGGCCGACGACACCAGCGCGAGGGTGCGGCGGTCGATCGCGTCGGCCATCGCACCGCCGTACAGCCCGAAGACGACCAGCGGGACCAGCGAGCAGAGCCCGACGAGACCGACCGCGAACGTCGAGTGCGTCAGCGCGTACACCTGGATCGAGACCGTCACCGCGGTCATCTGCTGACCCAGCTGCGACACCGTCGAGCCGATCCACAGTCTCCGGAAGTCGGCGGACTCACGCAGTGGACGGATGTCGGTGAGCAGACGCACCCAGCCAACTTATGTCACATCGTGAAGAATTAAACAGTCGGGAAGAGCTCGTGGTCGAGCGCTTCTCCGACGGTCAGTCCGAGGCCGTCGGTGACCACGTGCGCCGCTCCGGTGTACGTCGCCGCCGCGTCGATGTAGATCGCCACGTGTGCGATCCGCGGGTCGTCGGTGAGGTTCGGCGTCGCGGAGTGGGCCAGGTAGGCGTTGTGGAACGTGCAGTCGCCGGCCTGCAGCGGGATCGTCAGCCGCTGCTCCCAGCGCAGGTCGGGCGCGGCGCGGAACATGTCGTCGCGGTCGGACAGGTCCTGACTGCGCAGGTCCTGGTGGTTCTGCGAGCCGGGGATGAACGTCATGCAGCCCCGCTCCACCGGCACGTCGACGAGCGCGATCCACGCGGACAGCGAGGCGCGCGAGCCGGCGTGCGGCCAGTACGGCGCGTCCTGGTGGAACTCGGTCGCGGCGCCGTTGTGCGGCGGCTTGATCAGCAGCTGGTCGTGCCAGATCCGCAGCGGTACGCCGGCCAGCGCGGTGGCGGCAGCGGCGAGACGAGGATCCAGGGTGAGTTCGCGCAGTACGTCGTCCTGCTGCCAGACGTTGACGTACTGGTTGAAGATCTTCGACTCTTTGAACAGGTCGTCGGCCTTCGTCGTCGCGGCGATCGCGGCGTCCCGGAACCGGGCGGCCTCGTCGCGGCCGATGATGTTCCGGATCCGGACGACGCCGTCGCGGCGGTAGGCGGAAATGGTCTCGTCGTCGAGCGCCGCGGGGGCCTGGGGGTCGGTCGTGGTCATCGGTGGTCTCCTGAGATTCCGTCGTACTGGAAGGTGTTTCCAGCGTCGCGGGAAGCTGCCACAGTGGACAGGCAGTGGTTGACCAGGGCTTGACCGATCTTGACCTCTAGGGGGTTGCTGGTGCACAACGTGCTGAGCAGTGAGGTCTTCCCGGATCCGCGGTTGCCCGTCGCGGGCGAGCGGCTGGAGGTGGTCGCGGACGTCGCGCCGCACAGTCACGCGTTCTTCGAGATCGCGGTGGTGGTGGCCGGCCGCGGTACGCACGTGTCGGCGGCCGGCGAGGTCGAGCTCGGGCCGGACTCGGTCGTCGTACTGCGGCCTGGTGAGTGGCACGGGTACGTCGGGTGCGACGGGCTCGTGGTGCGCAACGCCTACCTGGGACCGGACGTGTTCGGGCTGCTGTCCGGTGCGCTCGTGCCGGGGGCCCGCGGGTCGGGAGCGCTCACGCGGCCGGCGCCGCACCCGGCGGTGCAGCACGCCATGCGCCTGATGGAGGCCGGCCTGGACGAGCCCTGGACGCTGGAAGGGCTCGCGGCGCGCGTCAACCTCGCCCCCGGCTACCTGGTCCGGCTCTTCGGCAGCTCGGTCGGCATGTCACCGATCGCCTACCTGAACCGCATCCGCGCCGAGCGTGCCGCCGGCCTGCTGATCGAGACCGAGCTCCCCGTCTCCACGATCGGAGCCACCGTCGGCTGGCACGACCCCAGCCACGCCACCCGCCGTTTCCGCTCGGCATTCGGACTCAGCCCCTCCCAGTACCGATCCGCTTTCAGGCCGTAAGCAAAGATGTACGCATGACGTCGTCGCTGCGTACGCCTGATCCGAATCCTGGTTGGTTGTCCGAGTTCGCGCTCGCGGAGACGCGGTCGCGGGTGCCGATCCTGTACGTCGAGGCAGTACCGGCCCGGGTTGACACGCTCGGCCAGCTCGAGCACATCGGAGTACTGCTCCGGACCTCGCCCGCGACCGGTGAGATCGCCCGCACGCTGGTCTCCGGGCGCGTGCTGCACAACGAGTCGATCCGGGACGCCCTGCAGCGCAACATCGAGAAGGACCTCGGCCCGGCCGCGTTCCCGCGGCTGCCGGCGACGCTCGTCCCGGTCACGGTCGCGGAGTACTTCCCGTTCCCCGGCGTGGCCCCGCTGCACGACCCGCGGCAGCACGCCGTCGCCCTGGTGTACGTCGTTCCCGTGACCGGCGAGTGCAACCCGCGCCAGGACGCCCTCGAGCTCACCTGGCTGACGCCGGAGGAGGCCCTGGCACCGAGCCTCCTCAACGACCTGGAGGGCGGCCGCGGCCAGCTGCTCAAGCAGGCGCTGGCCTGGTCGGGCGCGATCGTCTGAGTCTCACCAGGGCAGCCGACCCTCCTCGGCGTACACGTGGCCGGTCGGACCGTCGGCGGGCAGCGTGGCCAGTTCGACGGCCACGGCGGCGCCCTGGGACGGCGTGCGTGCGGCGTCCCAGCCGCCCATGTCGGTCGCGCAGTTGCCGGGGTCGGCGGCGTTGACGAGGACGTGGGTGCCACGGAGCTCGTTGGCGAGCATGACGGTCACCATGTTCACGGCGGCCTTCGACGAGTTGTAGCCGAGCGTCAGCATGGTCGACATCTCCGAGCTGGGGTCGCCGACCTGCGCGAACGACGCCAGCGACGTCGACAGGTTCACGATCCGCGCCGCCTCCGCCTTCCGCAGCAGCGGCAGGAACGCCTGCGTCACCTCCACCAACCCGATGACGTTGGTCTCGAACGCCGAGCGCAGTACGTCGATGGGGATGCGCGACACCGCGTCGTCGCCCTCCGGGATGATCGCCGCGTTGTTGACCAGCACGTCGAGCCGACCGTACGTCGCGCCGACGTGCTCGGCTGCCGCGCGGACCGAGGCCGCGTCGGTCACCTCGAGCTGCAGAGCGGCCGCATCGAGGCCCTCGGCAACCAACTCCTTCACCGCGAGCTCGCCGCGCTCGGCGTCTCGCGAACCGGCCAGCACCGCGAACCCGCGCTGCCCGAGCTGCCGCGCGATCTCCTTGCCGATGCCCTTGTTGGCGCCCGTGACGAGCGCGATCTTGTTCGTCTTCATGCCGTCAACGCTGCGGTGGAACGCGGCGACGAGGCAGAGCTGGCCGAGCCTGGGACCGGCGATCCCTGGATGCGGTTGGGGCCGCCTGGGATCCTAGGACAGTGGATCGCGACGGGCTGGCCGAGTTCCTCCGGGTACGGCGAGAGGCGCTGCAACCGTCCGACGTGGGCCTCCCCGCCGGGCTGCGCCGCCGTACGCCGGGTCTGCGCCGGGAGGAGGTGGCGAGCCTCGCGACCATGTCTACGGACTACTACACCCGCCTGGAGCAAGGGCGCGGTCCGCGGCCGTCTCGGCCGGTGCTGACCGGTCTCGCTCGCGCGCTGCGGCTGTCCGACGACGAACGCGGTCACCTGTTCCGGCTGGCCGGCGAGCAGCCCGGTCCACCACCGGGTCCGCCGCGTGAGGTGCGGTCCGGCGTACTGCGGATGCTCGCGCGGCTCGACGTACCGGGTCTGGTGCTGGACGCGAAGGACGATGTTCTCGCGTGGAACCGGTTGGCGGCGGCGTTGATCACGGACTTCTCCGCCCTCGCGCCGCGGGACCGGAACCTGCTGCGGCTGCGGTTCCTGACGGACAGTCAGGCCGAGCTCTTCGGTGCGGACCGGACGCGGGAGTTCGCGCGGGAGGTGGCGGCGGATCTGCGGGCGGCGACGAGCACGTACCCGGACGATCCGGAGATCACCCGGCTGGTCCGCGACCTGCTCGATGGGAGCCCGGAGTTCGCGGAGATCTGGGCCCGGCACGAGGTCGGCCGCCAGCAGTCCCTGTGCCAGACGATCTTCCACCCGCTGGTCGGCCGCATCGACCTGATCTGCGAGGTCCTCGTCGTACCGGAGCGAGACCAACGCGTGGTCCTCTACACAGCCGAGCCCGGATCGCCGTCCGAGGAGGCCCTCCGCCTCCTGGACGTGATCGGCACCCAACAACTCACCAGCTGAGGCCCAGCACCCCCATCAGGGTGCTGGGCCTCGGGTACCGGTTTTTCTACTGGCCGGTGAAGGTGAAGGTGGAGCCGGGTTCTTTGAGGATGTCGCCGTCGCGGGAGTTGGTGATGGTGACTCCTGCGAGGGTGGCGTTGCCGCGGGCGCCGCCCATGGCGAGGATGCCGGAGCCGTTATTGGACTTGTCGATGCGGATGTTGGTGAGGTTGACGTTCGGCATCTCGCCGCCGCCGGTCTTGAACTGGATCCCGTCGTACGTCGAGTCGTGGATCTCGGTGTCCCGGATCGTCACGCCGGTGATCGGCAGGTTCGCCGGGAACAGGGTGATCGCCCCGAACTCCTGCGCCTCGCCCCAGAACACCCCGCCGCACCGGTAGAGCGCGTTGTTCGCGATCGTCGTCGTCCCGGAGAACGGCAGCGGATCGTGGTCGGTGGCGAGCATGATGCCGGGGTAGTTCATCGTGTCGGAGATCAGGTTGTTCTCGATCTTGTTCCCGTACCCGCCGTAGATCGCGACGCCGTTGGCCCGCCACGGCAGCTGGATCGTGTTGTTGGTGAACGCGTTGTCGTGACCGATGTCGACCGACTGGTCTTTGACGTACTTGCTCGCCCACACCGCCAGCGCGTCGTCACCCGTGGTCCGGAACGACGAGTTGAACACCTTCGAGTTCCGCGTCCCGTTGGCGAAGTTGATCCCGTCGGCGTACGTGTCCCGGATCCGCATCCCACTGAACTCGAGCCCGTCACCCGGACCCCACAGCTCCGGGATGTTGTCGTAGTCACGACCGACCCAGACCCCGACGTTGGCGTGCTCGATCCAGACGTTGCTGATCTTCGTCCCGGTCCCGAACCGCCCGTTCAGCGCGACGCCGCCCTCGGCGTTCCCGTCCCCACCGCGGATCCGCCCGGACCCGAAGATCGCGATATCGCTCAACTGCACGTTCTTGTCGATGTCGAACCCGAAATTCCCCTCATGCGGGTGGTTGATCCCGCCGGCGTTCTGCGGCTCGATCGTCGAGTACAGCTGCGAGTACCACATCCCCGCGCCGCGGATCGTGGTGTTGCTGATCCCGACCTGGTTGAACTGCCCGCGGTTCAACGGGTCGTCGGTGAGGATCTTCTTCTCCTGCCGCCACTGGCCTTCCGGGATCCACACGCAGCTGATCACACCGTTCTGGTCGTCGGTGACGGCACGCTGGATCGCGTCCGCGTCGTCGATCCCGTCGTTCGGTACGGCGCCGTACTGCGTGATCGACGTACACCCGGCCGGCTGGGTCAGCGGCGGCGCGACCTGCTCCAGGTCGACCAGGTCGATGATGTAGTACGACGCGGTGTCGCCGGCGTCGCGCTGCAGGCGGAACGTGGTGCCCGCCGGGTACGACGTACCGAGGAGCGCGTGCGACTCGTCGAAGAGCCGGCGGGCGTCGCCGCCGGGAGTGTTGGTGAGTGACTCGGGCCCGTCGCTGTTCCCGTACAGCCAGCTGTTGCGGGACGACAGCGTGAGCTTCTGCTTGAACGTCCCGTTGACGTACAGGCTGATCGTTGCCTCGAGCCCCTGTCCGTCGGCGGAGTCCGGGATCGAGTTGCGGACCACGATCGAGTTCGTCGGCACGGTCGAGGTGAACTCGACGTACTGACCGCTCGAGTTCAGCCGGACCGAGGAGCGACCGGACGACTCGGTGGCGTAGTTGGTGTGCCCGAAGGTCCGCTTCGCGTCGGCGGTGAGCAGCGTCCCGGTGTAGTCGCCGGCTTCGGCCTCGTAGGACGTGAACGGTACGGCGGCGCCGCGCCCGACCACGACCGACCGGGTCAGGACGTTGTTGGTTTCATTGGTCTCGTCAACGGTATTGCCGGCATCGGCCGTGGCGGTGAGGGTTGCGCCGCCGCTGACGGCCGTCCAGGTGCCGCTGATCGCGACGGTGGCGGTGGCGCCGGAGGCGATCGATCCGGTGCTGCCGTTGAGCGTGGTGCTGCCGACGGTCAGCCTGGTCGTGCTGGCGGGCGCGGCCGTCGTACCGCGGTTGGTGACGGCGACCGTGAACGAGACCTGCGTGCCGGGCGCCGGGTTGGCGGGGTTGGAGGTGATGCCGGTGACCTGCAGGTCGGGGCCCGGAGCCTGCGCGACGGTCAGCTGGGTCGGCGACTGGAGCGTGTTGTTGGAGTCGCTCTGCTCGACGATCGCGTTGGCCGGATCCGCGACCGCGGCGACGACGTAGTTGCCTTGGGCACGGGTTCCGGCGTTGGCGGTGACGGTCGCGGAGGCACCGGCGGCGAGCGCGCCGACATTCGCGGTGCCGGCGACCGATCCGCCGAGGAGGAAGTTGAGGCTGCTGGCCGCCGCGGGCGCGGAGCCGTTGTTCTTGACGGTCGCGGAGAGCGTGATCGGGGTGGACTCGGACGGGCTCGCCGGTGACCAGTCGACGTTCGTCACCACGAGGTCGGGATTGGGCGCCGCCGTACCGAAGACCTGGAGCTCGGCGACCTGCCCGCCGGGGGCGCCGGTGTTGCCGAACACCTGCAGGCGTAGCTCGGCGTACCGGCCGGTGACCGGGATGGTGACGGTGTTCTGGTTGGCCGACGGGTCGAACTGGTAGTCGGCCCTGCCGACCGCGGAGGTGAAGGCGGTCGCCGACTGTTCACGGCCGAGGACCTCGATGCTCTGGGTGCGTGGACCCCAGATCGGGTCCGGATTCAGCTTGACCACGACCGAGGTGACGTCGGCGTTCGCGCCGAGCTTGACGGTCAGAGTCGCCGGGAACCCGTTCGATTCCCAGTAGGTGCCGGTGTTGCCGTCGTTCGCATTGGAGGCGACGAAGCTGAAGGCCGAGCTCGACGCCTCGATCGGGTTGCCCGCGGCGAGGTCGGTGCCGGTCGGAGGTTCGACGGGCCCGCCACCAGGTCCGGCCAGGTCGAACTCCGACAGTTGCGCGGCCGGCCACCCGGTGTTCGCGGTGAAGGTCAGCCGGACGTAGCGCACCGAGGTGGCGGTGAAGTCGATCGTCACCACGTTCGTGCCGCTGAAGTTGTAGGCCGTACCGCTGACGAGCGTGCTGAACGCGGAGCCGTTCGCACTGCCCTGCACGGTGATGGTCTGGGTGCGCGGACCCCACGACGCCGGGAGCTTGAGCGTCACCTGGTTGACGTCCTTGGTGCCGCCGAGGTCGGCCTGGATCCACTGCGGGAAGGCGTTGTTGCCGCTCTCCCAGTAGGTGTTCTGGTTGCCGTCGCCGGCGTTGCCGCTCGGATATTCGCCGAGCGAACTGCTGGCGGTCAGCGTCTTCGTGAGGTTCGCGGCCATGGCCGGTGGGGCAGCCAGCAGACCGGCCGCGAGAAGTGCGGCTGCGAGCAGCAGCCGGAGCAGATTCTTCCGGGGCATCGAGTGGACCTCCATCGGGGCGGTGGGAGGTGAGCTACGAAAATTGCGTGAGTTTGATGATTTCTTGCAGCTCAGGTACCGGAAGCTTGCAGCACCGGTGGCACGACGTCAACACCTCGCCCCTGGATCCCAGGGACGAGGTGCTGGACGGTGCGGGGGCTGCTGTGCGGGGCTGCTGTGCGGGGCTCAGGCGCGGCGCTGGGTGGCCCAGTCGCGGATGAGTTCGATGCGCTCCTTCAACTGGACGGAGGAGGCATGGGCTGCCGCGGGGCCGCCGAGTTTGCGCCGGAGGTCGTTGTGGATGACGCCGTGCGGCTGGCCGGTCCGGTGGTGCCAGGCGGCGACCAGGCCGTTCAGCTCGCGACGGAGGAGCGCGATCTGCTCGTGGGTGGCCAGCTCCGTCGGCGTCGGGTCTTCACGGTCGCTCGTGGACCGTGAAGACTTCTTCTGGGCCGCCAGCGACTTCTGCTGGCGCTTGTGCAGCAGCTCGCGCACCTGGTCCGGCTCCAGCAGGCCGGGCAGCCCGAGGAAGTCCAGCTCCTCGTCCGACGCGTTGTCGCCGCCGGTCCCGTAGTCGCCGCCGTCGAACACCACCCGGTCGAAGCTCGCGTCCGAGCCGAGCGCCTCGAAGTTCCCCTCGAGCTCGTCGCTGGCGCCCTCGTCCTTGTTCGCCTGTTTCAGCAGGTCGTCCTCGAGCGCGAAGATGTCGCCGTCCTCGTTGCTGTTCTTGCGCCCGAGGACGTGGTCGCGCTCGACCTCCATCTCCGCCGCGAACCCGAGCAGCCGCGTCACCGACGGCACGAACACCGAGGCCGTCTCGCCCCGCTTCCGGGCCCGCACGAACCGCCCGACCGCCTGCGCGAAGAACAGCGGCGTCGACGTCGGCGTCGCGTAGACCCCCACCGCCAGTCGCGGCACGTCGACACCCTCGGACACCATCCGGACGGCGACCATCCACCGGGACTCGCCCTCGGAGAACTTCGCGATCTTCTTGCTCGCCGCCTTCTCGTCGGACAGTACGACGGTCGGCGCCTCCCCGGTGATCTCGCGGAGCGTCTTCGCGTACGCACGGGCCGTGTTCTGGTCGCCCGAAATCACCAGCGCGCCGGCGTCCGGCATGTGCCGCCGTACCTCGGTCAGCCGCTTGTCCGCGGCCGCGAGCACGGCCGGCATCCACTCGCCCGTCGGGTCGAGCGCGGTCCGCAGCGCCTGCGCGGTCAGGTCCTTGGTCAGCGGCTCGCCCAGCCGCGCCGCGACCTCGTCACCGGCCTTCGTCCGCCAGCGCATCTCCCCGGAGTACGACATGAAGATCACCGGGCGTACGACGTGGTCGCGCAGCGCGTGCCCGTACCCGTAGGTGTAGTCCGCCTTGCTCCGGGCGACCCCGTCGTGCCCCTCTTCGTACGTGACGAACGGGATCGGGTTGTCGTCGCTGCGGAACGGCGTACCGGTCAGGCAGAGGCGGCGGGCCGCGGGCTCGAACGCCTCGCGGACGCCGTCACCCCAGCTGAGCGCGTCGCCGCCGTGGTGCACCTCGTCGAGGATCACCAGCGTCTTGAACCGCTCGGTGCGGACCCGGAAGGCCAGCGGGTTCACCGCGACCCCGGCGTACGTCACCGCGACGCCCTGGAAGTCCTTGTTGGTCTTACCGCGCCGCCCGGCGAACGCGGGGTCGATCGAGATACCGGCCCGGTCCGCGGCGTCGGCCCACTGCACCTTGAGGTGCTCGGTCGGGGTGACCACGGTGATCCGTTCGATCAGCCGCCGGTGCAGCAGCTCGGCGGCGACGGTGAGGGCGAAGGTGGTCTTTCCCGCACCCGGTGTCGCGACCGCCAGGAAGTCCCGTGGGTTCTTGTCGAGATAGAGCTTCAGTGCCTCCGCCTGCCACGCCCGCAGCTTGCTCGCGGTACCCCAGGCGGCCCGGTCCGGATAGGCGGGCGGCAGCACGGCAGGGTTGGCCGGCACGTGCGAATCCACAGACAGCTACTCCCCCGAAGGTCGACAGTGTGCCGGGCAGGAAGGTTACCTGACGCACGTGACAACGCGCCGGTGGCAGGTCGGGGTACGGGCGATCTGTGGATAAAGTTCCCGGATTGCCTGGGGGGACGTCTTACACTCGGGGGTATGAGTACTCAGCTGACCCCCGGCGCGGAGACGGTTGTCGACGAGCGGACCCAGACTGCGCCGGCCGAGCCCGGCGATCACGAGCGGTTCTCGCACTACGTGCCGAAGGACAAGCTGACCGAGGCCATGGTGATGGGCACCCCGGTGGTCGCGCTGTGCGGCAAGGTGTGGGTCCCGAGCCGCGACCCGCAGCGCTTCCCGGTCTGCCCGGAGTGCAAGGAGATCTGGGACTCGCTCAACCCCGGCGACGACGCCGGCGGCGACGACGAGTAGCACTCAGTTCTGCGTGGGGTCGTCCGGGTAGGTCGACACGTAGGCCATCTGGTCGTTCTGGCGGCGCAGGACGCGGCGCCAGAGCGTGTCCGGGTCGTGCCCGAAGACGTCGGCCGGCTCGGACTCGACGACGTACCAGGCGCCCTCGGCGATCTCGCCCTCGAGCTGACCGCTGGACCAGCCGGCGTACCCGGCGAAGATCCGCATCCGGGTGATCGCGCCCTCGAGCAGCTGCGGCGGTACGTCGAGGTCGACCAGCCCGATCCGGCCGAAGCACTCCCGCCAGCCGGGCGGGTCCGTGGAGTCCAGCACCTCGGCGACGGCGAGCGCGCTGTCGGTGCCGACCGGGCCGCCCATGAACAGCACGCCCGGCTCGTCCACGGCCGACGACCAGTCCGGTAGCACCCGGTCCACGGACAGGTCCGCGGCGCGGTTGACCACCACCCCGAGTGCGCCGTCGTCGTCGTGGTCCAGGAGCAGGATCACCGACCGGCGGAAGGGCGGCTCGTCGAGCAACGGCGTCGCTACCAGGAGCGAACCGGTCAGGGTCGAGACCGTCATACCTCCATCATGGCGTACGACGGGCCGTCGGGGCGTCCAGACGACTGCCCAGACGACTGCTCAGACGACTGCCCAACCATGCGCCCAGTGCGACGCCGGCGAGGTCCGCGAGCGCGTCGAACGGGTCGCCGTCGCGCTGCGGCAGCACCCAGTGCTGCACGAGCTCGCTGACCACCGCGTTCGCGACGAGTGCCGCGAGCAACCACCGGACGCGTACGCCGGCCTTCCACCCGGTGAACGCGACCGCGGCGAACAGGAAGCAGTGCGCGATCTTGTCGATCTGCGGCAGCCCGACGTGCGGACCTGCCTCGCGCGGGGCGTAGACGCCGTACAGCTGCAACGCCACCGCTGCGAGGAACGCGATCCGCCAGACCCAGACCTTCACCTGCGAGCCCGGCTCGGCCGTAACGGTGCTCGTCACAATGCGGGTGTGTCGTCCGGGAAGCTCTCGTGCGCCGGCGCCTTGCCACCGGCGGCGTCGCGGACCGCGTGCGCGACCATCGTGTGCACCTCCGGGTGGAAGACGCTCGGCACGATGTACGCCGCGTTCAGCTCGTCGTCGGTCACCACGCCGGCCAGGGCGCGGGCGGCCGCCAGCTCCATCTCGACCGAGACCTTCGACGACTGCGCGTCGAGCAGACCGCGGAAGACACCCGGGAAGACCAGCACGTTGTTGATCTGGTTCGGGTAGTCGCTGCGGCCGGTGGCCATCACGGCGGCGTGCTCGCCGGCCGCGGCCGGGTCGACCTCGGGCACCGGGTTCGCCAGCGCGAACACGATCGAGTCCTCGTTCATGGTGGCGATGTCGGCGCCGGTCAGGATGTTCGGCGCGGAGACGCCGATGAACACGTCGGCGCCGGCCAGCGCACCCTTCAGGTCGCCGCTGTACTTGGCGGCGTTGGTGTTCTCCGCGATCCAGCGCAGCTCCGGCGACAGACCGTCGCGGTCCGGGTGGATCACGCCACCGATGTCCGCGACGCAGGTGTCCTTCACTCCCGCCGCGAGCAGCAGCTTGAGGATCGCCGTACCGGCCGCGCCGGCGCCGGACAGCACCACCCGCACGTTGCTGATGTCCTTGCCGACCACGCGCAGCGCGTTGTAGAGCGCCGCCAGGACGACGACCGCCGTACCGTGCTGGTCGTCGTGGAAGACCGGGATGTCGAGCTCCTCGCGCAGCCGGGCCTCGATCTCGAAGCAGCGCGGCGCGGAGATGTCCTCCAGGTTGATCCCGGCGAACCCGGGGGCGATCGCCTTGACGATCTGGACAATCTCGTCCGGGTCCTGGGTGTCCAGGCACAGCGGCCAGGCGTCGATCCCGGCGAACCGCTTGAACAGCGCGGCCTTGCCCTCCATCACCGGCAGCGCGGCCTTCGGGCCGATGTTGCCCAGACCCAGCACCGCAGAGCCGTCGGTGACGACCGCGACGCTGTTGCGCTTGATCGTCAGCCGGCGGGCGTCGTCGGGGTTGGCCGCGATCGCCAGGCAGACCCGCGCGACACCCGGCGTGTAGATCATCGACAGGTCGTCACGGTTGCGGATCGGGTGCTTGGCCTCCATCGAGATCTTGCCGCCGAGGTGCATCAGGAACGTCCGGTCCGAGACCCGGGCGATCTCGACGCCCGGTACGGCGCGCATCGCCTCGACCAGGCGGCCGGCGTGCTCGGTGTCGGCCGCGGCACAGGTGACGTCGATCCGCAGCCGCTCGTGGCCGGACGCGGTCACGTCGAGCGCGGTGACCAGACCGCCGGCCTGTTCGACCGCGGTCGTCAGCTTGCTCACCGTCGAGCCACCCGCGGGCACCTCGAGGCGAACGGTGATGGAGTACGAAACACTCGGCAAGGCAGTCACGCGGGTGATCCTCTCATGTCACTGGTAAAGCCTGGAGGTTCCGTACGTAAAGTGCACGACAGAGGTCTGGGTAATCCATTACCCGAGCCGCTACTGTTCGGTCAGGAAGGGAGTCAGGGTGCCGACTGTCAGCGACGTGGCCGCGCGCGCCGGGGTGTCGACGGCGACCGTGTCGCGGGCGCTGAACGGGAAACCGACCGTCGACCCGGACCTCGCCGCCCGGGTGCGGGTCGCGGCCGAGGAGCTCGGCTACCAGCCGAACGGCCCGGCGCGGAACCTGCGCCGCCAGGAGGCCGCCGTGGTCGCGCTGATCATCTCGGACGTGGAAAACCCTTTCTTCACCGCGATCGCGCGCGGTGTCGAGGACGTCGCGCACGAGGTCGGGTACTCCGTCGTGCTCTGCAACTCTGACGAGAGCGCCGAGAAGGAGAGCCGTTACGTCGACATCGCGATCCAGGAACGGGTCGCGGGCGTCATCCTGTCGCCGAGCGGCCCGGGTTCACCGGTGGCCAAGCTGGCGTCCCGCGGTACGGCGTACGTCGCGGTGGACCGTCCGTTGCCGGGACAGGACAGCGACGTCGTCCTGGTCGACACCCGGCTGGCGGCGCGCGAGGCGACCGCCCATTTGGTTGCCCAGGGCTACGAACGGATCGGGTGCGTCACCGGTCCCGCGGGCGTCCGCACGGCCGACGACCGGTTGGCCGGGTACCGCGACGCGCTCCGGTCGGCCCGGCGCCGCAGTACGGCGAAGCTGGTACGCCGTACCGAGTACCGGGCGGCCGGTGCGCACCGCGCGGCGGTGGACCTGCTGTCGCAGCCCGAGCCGCCCGACGCGCTGCTGATCGCGAACAGCGCGATGGCGGTCGGCGTACTGCAGGCGCTGCAGGAGCGCGGTGTGCGGGCGGGACGCGACGTCGGCCTGGTCGCCTTCGACGACGCCCCGTGGGCCGCCCTCGTCGACCCGCCGCTGACCGTCGTCGCCCAACCCGCCTACGAGATCGGCGCCGTCGCGGCCCGCCTCCTCCTGGCACGCATCGCCGACAACACCCGCCCACCAACCACCACGACGCTGGGCGCCCGCCTGATCGAACGCGCCAGCTCCCGCCGCTGACCCGGACCGCCACGCCATCACAATCCGCCCGAACCGGCGAGTCCACGCTCGCGGGTGCGGCGCCGCCGCGATTGTGATGGCCTGGCGGTCGGCGTCCGACCTCAGCCGGTCGGGTTTTCCTCGGCGTAGATCTGGGCGGCGTTCGACGCGTCGATCAGGCGCGTCGGGAGGATCTGGGACCGCTCGACGGTGCCGCAGTCGATCAGGATCTTCTTCGCGGCGGCGATGGCTTCCTTGCCGTTCGTCGGGTAGGTGAAGGTCGCGGACAGCCGGCCCTGCTCGACGGCCTTGATACCGCCGGACGGGATCGGCAGCGCGTCGATGCCGATGAACTTCATCTCCTTCTCCCGGCCGACCGCCTTGGCGGCCAGGTACGCGCCCTCGGCCATCGGGTCGTTGTGCGCGTACACCACGTCGATCTTCGGATTCGCCTTCAGCAGTGCGTCCATCTGCGCCTGGCCCTTCTCCCGCAGCCAGTCCCCGCCGGCATCGGCGATCACCTTGATCTTCGGGTTCGCCTTGATCGCGTCCATGAAACCCTGGTGCCGCTCGGCCTGCGGCGTCGCGCCCGCCAGGCCCTTCAACTCGACGACGTTGCCGCCCGACGGCAGCAGCTTCTCGGCGACGTACTTGCCCGCCTCGGACCCGATCTGCACGTTGTCGCCGCCGATGAACCCGGTGTACGCGTCACCCTCGACCTTCCGGTCCAGCACGATCACCGGGATGCCCTTGTCGTACGCCTTCTTCACCACCGCGGTCAGCGGCTTGGCCTCGTTCGGGCTGATGATCAGCAGGTCGATCTGCTGGGTGATGTAGTTCTCCACGTCCGCGACCTGCTTGGCGTTGTCCTGCGCCGCGTCGGCGAACTTCACGTCGAACTGCGGCACGTCCTTCGCCGCGGCGCGGATGTCGTCGTCCATCCGCTGCCGGTACGGCTCGGCGACGTTGGCCTGACTCATCCCGATCGTGTACTTGCCATCGGCCCCTTTGCAGGACTTGGACGCCTCGGGCGACGCACCCGAGGTCCTCTCACTGGTGGTCCCGCAGCCGGCCAGGACCAGCGCGGCAACGGCCGTAACGGCCAGGGGAATTCTGAGCGAGCGCATGATGCGAACCTTCCTCACGAAGCGGGGCGGAGTCGCTGCAGCGCGGCGGCGGCAACGATCACCAGTCCCTTGATCAGGAGCTGGATGTTGGAGTCGATGTTGTTCAGGGCCAGGATGTTGTTCAGTACGCCGAGCAGCAGCGCACCCGCCACGGTCCCGGCCACCGAACCGCGGCCACCCGCCAGGCTGGTACCGCCGATCACCACCGCGGCGATCGCGTCCAGCTCGTAGCCGATGCCGTCGTTCGGGCTGCCCTGGTTGAGCTGGACGGCGTGCACGATGCCGGCCAGCGACGCGAGCAGCCCGCAGATCGCGAACACCGCGATCTTCACCCGCACCACCGGTACGCCGGACAGCCGCGCGGCCTTCTCGTTGCCGCCGACGGCGTACAGGTGCCGGGAGAACGCGCTGATCCGGAGGAACACCACGGCGGCGATCGCGACCACACCGAAGATCAGCACCGGGATCGGCACCAGTCCGCCGAACGTGCGCTCCCCCAGGATCGCGAACGACGAGGGCGCCTCCTTCGGACCGTCGCCGTACGAGATCGCGACGCCCTGGCCGCCGGACCAGATCCGGGCCAGGCCGCGCGCTATCTGCAACCCGGCCAGCGTGACGATGAACGACTGGATCCCGATCATCGCGGTCGCGACGCCCTGCAGGGCACCGAAGACCAGCCCGATCGCGAGCACCAGTACGACCGACGGCAGGAAGCCCCAGTCGTTCTCGACCATCAGCACCGCGGATCCGACCGCGGCCAGGCCGAGCACCGCGCCGACCGACAGATCGATCCCGCCGATCAGGATCACGAACGTCATGCCGACCGCGATGATCCCGATCTCGGACACCGCCCGGACCACGTTCGCCAGGTTGTCCGCGCTGATGAACAGGATCTCGCCGTTCTTGCGCGGCGAGAAGATGATCGCCGCGACGAACACAGCGATCAGCCCGAACACGCTCTGGAACCGGAACAGCGTCGCGACCACCCCGCCGGACGACTGCGCCACCGGGGTGATCTTGTCCTGTACGTCGGTCACTGTGCTCCTCCGACCTCTTCGAACACTTCGCCCTGTCCCATTGCCGCCGCGAGCAGATCACCCTCGCCCGAGTCCGCGGTACTGAACGACGCGACGTCCCGCCCGTCCCGCAGTACGACGACGCGGTCGCAGACGCCGACCAGCTCCGGGAGCTCGGACGACGCCAGCAGTACGCCGATGCCCTGCGCCGCGAGTTCACCGAGCAGCCGGTAGATCTCGGCCTTCGCGCCGACGTCCACGCCCCGCGTCGGCTCGTCGAGGAGCAGCAGCTTGGGCTCGGTGAGCAGCATCCGGCCGAACACCACCTTCTGCTGGTTCCCGCCGGACAACGTGCCGACCTCGTCCTGCAGCCGCCCGAACTTCAGCCGCAACCGGTCGGCCATCTTCACCGACGCGGCGCGCTCCGTCCGGCGCGCGATCACGCCGAGCCGGCCGTACGACGGCAGGCTCGAGACGACCGTGTTCGCGAGGATCGAGTGGAACAGCACGAGGCCCGACGCACGCCGGTCCTCCGGGACGAATCCGATGCCCTGGGCAAGCGCCTGGCGCGGGCCGCGCGGCCGGATCGGCCTGCCCTGCAGGAGGATCCGGCCGGTACGGGTCCCGGCGGGCGCGACGCCGTACAGGGTCTCGAGGAGCTCGGTGCGGCCGGCGCCGAGGAGGCCGGCCAGACCGACGATCTCGCCTGAGCGCACGGTCAGCGAGATGCCGTCCGGGTCGCGGCGGCCGGGGCGCGGGCGGCGGGCCGCCAGCTTCAGGTTGTCGACGCGCAGCAGCTCGTCGCCGGTGTGGCTCTCCGGCGTGGTGAACATGGTCTGCACCGGGCGCCCGACCATCGCCTCGACGACTTCCGCCGTACTGAGCTCGCGCGGATCGAAGCTCGTGACGATCCGGCCGTTACGGAGCACCGTCGCGCGATCGGCGACCTGGGCGATCTCTTCCATCCGGTGCGAGATGTAGACGATGCCGACGCCGCTCTGCCGGAGTTCGCGGATCACGTCGAAGAGCCGCTCGACCTCGGAGCTCGTCAGCGCCGACGTCGGCTCGTCCATGATCAGCACCCGGGCGTCGAGCGACATCGCCTTCGCGATCGTGACGAGTTGCTGTTCGCCGACGCGGAGTTCGCCGACCGGGCGGCGCGGGTCGAGCCGGACGCCGCTGCGGTCGAGCAACTCGCGGGCCTCGCGCTCCATGCGGCGACGGTCGACCGTGCGGAGCGTCGTAAGGAGCTCGCGACCGAGGAAGATGTTGTCCGCCACCGACAGTCCGGGGACCAGGTCGAGTTCCTGGTGGATCATCGCGATCCCGGCGGACTGCGCGTCGGTCGGGCCGTTGAACCGCACCGGGCGGCCGTTGATCGCGATGCTGCCGTCGTACTCCGTGACGTCGCCGGACAGGATCTTCATCAGCGTGCTCTTACCGGCGCCGTTCTCGCCGAGCAGCGCGTGCACCTCGCCGGCGCCGAGCACGAAATCCACCTCGTGACAGGCCTGTACGCCGCCGTACCGCTTCCCGATCCCGGCCATCCGGACAAGGTCACCGTCGTCCACCATGCGACCTCCACGATCGGGCGAGTAATCGATTTCCCGGACGCTAGACCGCGCACATCCGGGGCGTCAACCCTTCACGCCCTAATCGAAGAGGTTGTACCTCCACGCACGCAGAACCTCCGAGTCAACCGTTGCAAACGGCGCGAGGGGCGGGTTCTGCGTGCGTGGAGGTACAGTGTTCAGCCTTCGGAGACGGTGACCTTGGTGAACAGGGGGCGGCCGCTTGGCGGCATGACGAAGCCCTGGACGCCGGAGCGGACGGCGGCGTTCGAGGCCAGCTCGGCCGGGAAGATGCCGACGGCGTCGTCCCAGAGGATCTGGCCGGCCTGCTGGTACAGGCCGGGGCGGGCGGCCTGGTCGACCGACGAGCGGGCGTCGAGCAGCAGCTTGTCGAGCGCGGGGTTGCAGTAGCCGTTGCGCTTGGCCGAGCAGACGTACAACCGGGCCAGCGTGTAGTCGGCGTCACCAGTGCCGGTCACGTTGGTCTGCAGGTTCATGTCCCAGTTGAGCTTGCCGAAGTCCTCCAGCCACTGCGCCCGCTCCTTCTCCAGCGGCTTGACCGTGACGCCGATCTTCGCCCAGTCCGAGATCATCGCCTGCGCCAGCGCCCGGATGTTCGGCCCGCCTTCCAGCGGCCACTGCATCGACGTGGTCAACCCGTTCGGGTACCCCGCCTCGGCCAGCAACTGCTTCGCCTTCGCCGGGTCGTACTTGTACGGCGAGAGCTTCGGCGCCCCGATCACGCCCTGGGCCAGCGGCGCCTGGGCGACCGACGCGAGATCACCGAAGAGGTCCTTCACGGTCCCCTCGAGGTTGAGCCCGTGCCACATCGCCTGCCGGACCCGCTTGTCGTTGAACGGCTTCCGGTTGGAGTTGAACCAGTTGAAGTAGTACGTCCAGCTCGGCGTCGTGGAGTACGTGATCGCCTCGCTGCCCTTGACCGAACCGACCTGGTCCGGCGGGATCTGCGTCAGGACGTCGACCTCGCCGTTCTGCAGCCCGGTGATCCGCCCGGCCACCTCCGGGATGTTCACGAACTCCAGCTTGCCGAGCTTCGGCGTACCGTCCCAGTACGACGGGTTCGCCGCCAGCTCCAGCTTCTCGTCGGGCTTGAACGACGTCACCGTGAACGGCCCGGTCCCGATCGGCTGGTTGAAGAACCCGTCGCTGTCGACCTTCGCGGCCGGGCCGATGAACAGCAGCGTCAGCGAGCTGAGCAACGTCCCGAGCGGCTTGCTGGTCTTCACCGTCACGGTCTGGTCGTCGGTCGCAGCGAACGACGTCACCGTCGAGTACAGCGGCACGAGCGGACCGTCCAGCTTCTTGTGCCGCTCGTACGACGCCACCACGTCCTTGGCGGTGAACGGCGTACCGTCGGAGAACTTCACACCGGAGCGCAGCTTGAACACCCAGGTGTTCGGGTCCGGGTTCTCCCACGCGGTGGCCAGGACCGGGACGATCTTGCCGTCCTCGACCCGGACCAGCGGCTCCATGATCTGCTGGATCGCGGTCTGCACGGCCTCTTCACCGGCGTACTTGTGGGTGTCCAGCGACACCGGGAACATCGCGGGCGCGTACCGCAGGACCTGTTCGCCGTCACTGCCCGGTTCGCTGGCCGGCGAGCACGCGGCCACGGCTGTCAGTGCGGCGACGGCGACGGCCGCCACTAATCGCTTCCTCAACACAGGGGTTCTCCTCAGAGCGTGTAGGTGGCGACGACCGGGTGGTGGTCGGAGGGTGCGCGGCCGTCGTGGAAGAAGTCGACGACCTCGCTGGACCGAGCGGCGAGCGGGCCGCGGGCGAAGATCCAGTCGATCGCCTTGGGTGGTGAGGCGAGCGGAGACAACCGGGTTCCGATCGGCCCGGTGGCTACCGTCGGCACGACCGGATGGGTCACCGGTGAGTGCCGGCCGAGGGCGGTGAAACTGTCCAGGAACCCGGCGTTGCCGAGTTCCCACTGCGGCGGGCCGATGTCGTTGATGTCGACGGTGAACAGGCACGCGCCGTCACCGGCCAGGCGTTCGAGGGCCGCCGCGATCGCCTGGGCCTGGGTGACCCGGCGGTTGACGTGATCGGTCCGCTCGTCCGGGTGGCCGGGCCAGGTCAGGTGCGCCGTACTGAAGATCAGCTCGGTCGCGTCGGGGGTGCGGAGTCTGACCCAGAAGAGCCGGGCGTCCGGCGACAGGATGCCGACGTCCTCCGCGCCGTGCTCGACACAGGAGAACAGGTCGCGGTGCCACCACAGGTTGCTCTGCGTCTCCCAGCCCGCCGTACCGTCGACGCGGTCGTGGTCGGGCAGCACGTCGTCGAGGAGCTTGCGGGTGATCGGGCGGAGTTCCTGTACGGCGAGCAGGTCCGGCGGGCGCGTACTGAACAGGCTCGCGATCGCGTCCCGCCGCTGGTCGAGGTGGAAGTCGGCCCACAGGTTGTAGGTCATCGCCACGAAGGTGAAGGTCATCGGTCCGTCCCGGTGGGCACGTTGTACGACGTGAGTCCGTCGAGCCGGAGCGTCGTGAGCGAACAGTTGACGGGCGGATCCAGCAGCATCTCGGCGCCCGCGGGCAGCCGCAGCGCCGACGCCGCCGCAACCCGAATTGGCCCACCATGCGTAACCACCAGCACCCGCCGGGGCCGCCCGGCCGCACCCACCCCCGCATCCGCATCCGCCCCACGGACAGACCCGGAGCCGACACCTGCTCCACGGGCGGGCCCGGCGATGTCGTTCATCGCCTCCCACACGCGCGCACGCAACTGCCGGAAGGTTTCACCACCCCCGCGCGCCACGTCTTCACCACGAGCGAAGGCGTTCACCACCTCCGGCTCGTCCGCGTAGACATCCACGAAGGTCCGACCGCCCCACGTCCCGACGTCGATCTCCCGCCACCGCGGGTCTACGCGGACGGACGGTTGGTCGAGCGTGTCGACGTACGGCTGCAACGTCTCCGTCACCCGCTGGAGATCACTCGCGACAATCTCGTCGATCTGCAATGCCTTCAAGTACTCCGCCGCCTGCTTCGCCTGTTGGCGGCCCAGGGCACTCAGCCCCGTGCCCTGCTGCCCTTGGTAGCGGTGCTCGGCGTTCCAGAGCGACTCGCCGTGGCGGAGGAGGACCAACTCGGTGAGGCTCATCGGGCAGCTCCGGTCAGCTCGGCGGCGAAGTGGCACGCGGCGGGATGCAGGTCGAGGCGGGTGGTCAGCTCGGGTACGTCGTGGGCGCACCGGTCCTCGGCCTTCCAGCAGCGGGTGCGGAAACGGCAGCCCGACGGTGGATCCGCCGGGGACGGGACGTCGCCGCCGATGATGATCTGCTCACGGGGCGGCTTGTCCCACGGCTTCGGGTCGGGTACGGCGGACAGCAACGCCTGGGTGTACGGGTGCAACGGGCGGGTGAACAGCTCGTCCTGCGGCGCGGTCTCGACGATCCGCCCGAGGTACATCACCGCGACCTGGTCCGAGATGTGCCGTACGACGGACAGGTCGTGGGCGATGAACAGGTACGCGAGGCCGAGGTCGCGACGCAGGTCCTCGAGCAGGTTGAGGACCTGCGCCTGGACGGAGACGTCGAGGGCGGAGACCGCCTCGTCGCAGATCACCAGTTTGGGGCGGAGGGCCAGTGCGCGGGCGATCCCGATGCGCTGGCGTTGTCCGCCGGAGAACTGGTGGGGGTAGCGCTGTGCGTGGTCGGGGTTGAGGCCGACGCGTTCGAGGAGCTCGCGGACCTCGGCGCGGTGCCGGTTGCGGGGTACGACGTCCGGGTGGATCTGCCACGCCTCGGCGACGATCTGCTCGACGGTCGCCCGCGGGTTGAGGGAGGCGTACGGGTCCTGGAAGATCATCTGCAACTGCCGGCGCACCCGGCGCATCGATGCCTTGGGCAACGAGGTCAGTTCCTCGCCGTCGAAGACGATGCTGCCCGAGCGCGCCTTCTCCAGCCCGATGATCGTCCGGGCGACGGTGGACTTCCCCGACCCCGACTCCCCCACGAGTCCGAGCGACCCACCCGCCGGGATGTCGAAGGAAACCCCCGCCACGGCCTGGATCTGCCCCACAGTCCGTCGTAGCACGGCGGATCGCATCGGGAACGACGTCTGCAGGTCCCGCACCGACAACAACAGGTTGGCGGGCGGAGTGTCAGTGGGCATCGGCCAGGACTCCTTCCGGGTGGTGGCAGGCGGCCTGGTGGGTGGGGTGGCGGCCAGGGAGTTCGCGGAGGGCGGGTTCGACGTCGGCGCAGAGCGCGTCGGCGTACCGGCAGCGGGGGCGGAACGAGCAGCCCGACGGCAGCGCCAGCAGGTCGGGCGGTGAACCCTTGATGGGCGTGAGCCGCTCACGCGGCCCGTCGAGGACCGGGACCGAGCCCATCAGGCCGGACGTGTAGGGATGGGCGCTGTGCTCGTAGACCTCGCGGAGCGGGCCGGTCTCGACCACGCGGCCGGCGTACATCAGGACCACCCGGTCGGCGACGTCCGCGACAACCCCGAGGTCGTGGGTGATGAGTACGAGCGACATTCCCTCCTCGGACTGCAACCGCGTGAGGAGGTCCATGATCTGCGCCTGGACCGTGACGTCGAGCGCGGTCGTCGGCTCGTCCGCGATCAGCAGCCGCGGTGACAACGCGAGCGCCATCGCGATCATCACCCGCTGCCGCATCCCGCCGGAGAACTGGTGCGGATAGTCGTCCAGGCGCTTCGACGCCGCCGGGATCCCGACCCGCTGCATCAACTCCAGGGCGGCCGCCCGCGCCTCGCGCCGCGACGCCCCGCGATGCCGGCGGAACATCTCCCCGATCTGCGCACCGACCCGGAACACCGGGTTCAGCGAGCTCAACGGATCCTGGAAGACCATCGCGATCTCCCGCCCCCGCAAGCCTTTCGCGGCCCCGGGCGCCAGCAGATCACGACCGTCGTACGTGATCGATCCGCCGCACACCCGCCCGGCCGGCTTCGGCACGATCCCCATCACCGCCTGCGCCGTGACGGACTTGCCGCTGCCGGACTCGCCCAGCAACGCCACGGTCTCACCGGGCCCGACCTCGAACGACGCCCCGTCGACCGCGGTCACCACCCCACCGGCGGTCGCGAACTCGACCCGCAGGTCCCGCACCCTCAGCAGTGGCTCCATCACATGCTCCTCAGTCGCGGGTCGTACCGGTCCCGGAGCGCGTCACCGAGCACGCCGAGCGAGATCACCAGGAACGCCAGCGCGATCCCCGGGATCGTCGAGATCCACCACGCGTCGGCCAGGTAGTTGCGCCCGTTCGCGATCGTCACACCCCAGCTGGGGGTCGAAGCCGGCGTCCCGAGACCGAGGAAGCTCAGTGACGCCTCGGCCAGGATCACGTGCCCGATCTCGACCGTCGCCACCACCAGCACCGGCGCGACACAGGCCGGCAGCACGCACCGGGTGACCAACCGCCAGGTCCCGGCGCCGAGGGTCCGCGACGCGTCCACGAACTCGCGGCGCCGCGTCGCCAGCGCCTGACCGCGGGCGACCCGGGCGAACGTCACCCAGTTCGCCACCGCGAGCACGATCACCACGTTCACCACGGAAGGTCCGAGCAGCGCCGCGATGAAGATCGCCAGCAGGATCGAGGGAAACGCCAGCTGGATGTCCGCGAGCCGCATCAGGACGCCGTCCAGCCAGCCGCCGAAGTACCCGGCGGCCAGCCCGATGGTCACACCGATGGTCCCGGCCAGCAGCAGCGTCGCCATCCCGACCGCGATCGAGATCCTTGCCCCCTGCAACATCTGGGCGAACAGGTCCTGCCCGACCTGGTCGGTGCCGAAGATCGCGAACGACCCGTCGGACAACCGGGTGAACGGCGGCTTCAGCCGGTCCGCGGTGCGGGTGCCGACCGGGTCGTACCGGATCAGCCACGGCCCGATCGCCGCCGCCACGACGTACACCGCGATCACCGCGAACCCGAACCTGATCCGGGCCGATCCGGCCCTGGTACGACGGCGCGCGGCCACCGGCGCCGGTATCGAGAGCTCGACAGTCAAGGTCAGTCACCAGCCAGACGGACCCGCGGGTCCAGGAAGCCGTAGAGCAGGTCCACGAGCAGGTTGATCACCACGAAGATCGTTGCCACCAGCAAGATCGAGGCCTGGACGACGCCGTAGTCGCGGCGCCCGATCGAGTCGATCAGCAGCCGCCCGACGCCCGGCCAGGCGAACACCGTCTCGACGATCACGGTCCCGCCGAGCAGCGCGCCGAACTGCAGCCCGACCACGGTCACGATCGGGATCAGCGCGTTCCGCAACGCGTGCACGAGAATGACGATGCCCTCACCGAGCCCTTTCGCCCGCGCGGTCTGCACATAGCCCTCGTGCACCACCTCGAGCAGCCCGCTGCGGGTCAGCCGCACCAGGATCGCCAGGAACGGCAACGCCAGCGTGATCGTCGGCAGCACCAGGTGCGACCACGTCCCCGATCCGGCACTCGGCAGTACCTTCAACCCACGCGCGAACACCAGGATCAGCACGATCCCGAGCCAGAACGACGGCGTCGACTGGCCCATCAGCGAGAAGACCGAGATCGTCCGGTCCACCCAGCTGTGCGCCCGGAGCGCCGCGACCACGCCGAGCGGCAGACCGATCAGCAACGACAGCAGCAACGCCGTCGACGCCAGCTGGATGGTGGCCGGAACCCGTTGCAGGACAAGGCTCATCGAGTCCGCGTTCAGCCGGAACGACTCCCCGAAGTCCAGGTGCACGACGTTCGCCAGATACGTCGCGTACTGCTGGATCAGCGGCTGATCGAGCCCGAGCTGCGCTCGCAACGCGGCCACCTGCGCCTGGTCCGCGTCGGGCCCGAGCATGATGTACGCCGGGTCGCCGGGCACGAGCCGCAGTACGACGAAGATGATCGTGACCGCGCCCCACAGCACGAAGAGCGAGAAGAACAACCGCCGGACGACGTACGCCCCCATCAGACGCCGCTCCGCAGTACCGAGACCACGCGCCGGACCTCGTCGACCGAGCCGGCCTGCATCAGCTCCGCGCCCAGCGAACCCGCACACTGCCCGTCACTCGCGCGCACCGGTACGGCGACCATCCGCGGCAGCGATGCTACGGGGCGGGCGTTGTGCGCGAAGCCGGACACCCGGATCCGCTGCAGCGTGTCGAGGAGGTCGGGCGTGCCTGTCACCTGGTCGGCGGGCAGGGCGGAGAGGTACGCGCGGCCGAGGGCGCTCTGCCGGAGCGACACCGCATGGCCCGGCTGGACCGAGCTACCGCCAGCGACTGCCGCCACCTGCAGGACGGTGCCGACGCTCTTCGGCAGCGGTTTCGCAAGTACTACCAAGCGACCCAACCGATCGCCCAGGACCATCAGGGAGTGCTCGGAGCCCGACCACCGTGCGGCGTCGGGGCCGACGGCGGAAGTGCGGCGGTGGGCGGAGGTGGGGCGGAGGGCGGCCAGGCCGTCCCGGGCGGTGTAGCGGTGGTCGTCGACCCGGGCTGCCAGGCCGTGCTCGCAGAAGGTCGCGAGGATGCGGTGCACGGTGCTCTTGTGCAGGCCGACGGTACCGGCGAGCTCGGTGACGCCGTACGCGCGGTCTTCGCGATTGAGCTCGGCCAGGACGGTGAGGGCACGGCTCAGCGACTGCATAGTGCCTCGATTCCGTGAACGTTAACGGTAGCGTTAATGCACCGTAGGAGTGTGTGATTTAGGTGTCAATAGACCACCGTTGCTCAGGATGAAACAGCCCGTTGACGGCCAATTCCCGTGAACGTTAACTTCACAGAACATCCACTTGACCCGCCCTTGGGAGGCACTGCGTGACGACATCCGACGTACGCGCCGCGCTACTGTCCGCCGATCCGAAGCTGTCCAAGTTCTCGCCGCTGCCGCGCATCCTGGCCTTCGACGAGTTCGACAGCGGCACGCACGGCTGGACCGAGCTGCTCGGCAACTACAACGGCCGCGGCGACCTCAGCACGGTCGACGACCACATGCGCGACTTCCGGCCGCCGCAACTGTCGGCCTGCAACTTCTTCGACATCGGTACGCACGGAGCGCTCAGCGGCACGTACGCGCTCAAGCTCGCAACCCGCCCGTACAAGGGCCACACCGCGGTCGCGATCCGCCGGCTCACGATGAGCGGCCGCGGCCTCGTACAGCTGGAGACGTACTTCGCCTTCAAGTCCGAGGCCACGCTCGGCGGCGGCGCCGAGCTCGACAGTTTCGGCGACGTGCAGTGGGACGGCAACACGCACCCGTCCGAGGCGCAGTTCGGCGCGTTCACGGTCGCCACCGACCTGTGCGGCGACGGTGGCCTGCGCTACCACACGGTCGCGCGCTACCAGAACACGGACATGGACAACCACTTCACCCGGCGGTGGATGGCACCGACCGTCCCCGAGCCGACGCCCCGCGAGCACTTCGAGGGCAAGGTGAAGCTCGAGTACGCCGCCGACTTCACCGCGCCGAACCCGGAGGACTGGCAGCAGTTCGGGGAGCCGCAGGAGCTCTGCTACAACGAGGTCCCGACCAAGGTGAACTGGCACTACCTGCGCTGGCTGATCGACACCGACAAGCGCAAGAACGTCGAACTGCAGGTCAACGACCGCGTGATGGACATGCGCGACGTACCCGTTCCGCCGTACGAGGAGCGCTACGAGACGCTCGAGAACCTGCTGAACTTCTACTTCTCGGTCCGCACACACAGCTCGGTGCGCAACTTCCTCTTCCTCGACTCCGTCCTGATCTCGGTTGATTGGTAGGCCCATGCGACAGTCCATGACGGCGGTACTGGAACGCGACACGACGTTCGACACCCGCTTCGCAACCGAGCCGTACGAGGTCGCCTGGGCGAGTGAGGCGCGCTGGTTCGTGCAGCACGTCGGCGGTGACGGTACGGCGACGTACGTCACGCAGGTCTCCCCCGACGGGCTCACCTGGTGCGATCTGGACGACCTGGAACATGTGGTCGAGCCGGGCGGACTGGTGAGCTGGCCGGCCACCGGGTTCGGCCACTGGCTGCGCCTTCGCGCTAAGGTCGAAGGCTCGGTGCAGGTACGGATCCACCTGGCTGTGAAGGCGTAAGAGGGGTTTGGATGACGGAGGGCCCACGACCGCGGCCGACGCTGCGGGACATCGCGACCGCGCTCGGGCTGTCGGTGAACACCGTGTCGCGCGCGCTCGGCGACAAGGACAGCGTCAGCGCCAGTACGCGGGCCGCCGTGCAGGCCGAGGCGGCGCGGATCGGGTACGTCCCGAACACGCTGGCCCGGTCGCTGGTGCTCGGCTCCGCGATGACGCTGGGCCTCGTCATCACCAACCCCTCCAACCCGTTCTACGCGCAGCTGATCAGCAGCATCGAGCTCCGGGTCCGCGCCCAGGGGTATTCGTTGCTGCTGCTCGTCACCGACGAGAGCGTGGAGAACGAGCAGCGCGCCACCGAGGCGTTGCGGCGGTCCGCGGTCGACGGCGCGGTGGTCGTACCGGTGCAAGCCGAGTGGGACCACTGGCGCCGCGTCCGCGACAGCGGTATCCCGCTGGTGTTCGTCAACCGTGACGTGCCCGAGCTCGACTGCGACATGGTCGGGGTCGACTACGAACGCGGGTCCTACGAGGCCACCAGCCATCTGATCGCGGGCGGTGCGCGCCGGCTGCTCCTGCTCGAGGAGGACCTGCCGATCACGACCACGGCCGACCGGATCACCGGCTTCCGTCGCGCGATGGCCGACGCCGGCCTCGCCGTACCGGACGACTCGGTCCGTACCGTGCCGACCCGGCGGTACGACTCGCTGGCGCTGCCCTGGCAGCCGGAGGAGGCGTACCGCTTCGCGCAGTCCCTCGAACTGCCGGACGCGATCGTGACCGGCAACGACTACTTCGCCCTCGGTCTGCTCCGGTTGCTCGCCGAGCGCGGGCTGGACGTCCCCGGCGACGTCGCGATCACCGGTTACGGCGACCACCCGTACGCCGCCTACCTCCAGACCCCACTCACCACGGTCCGGCTGCCGGCGGCTGAGGTCGGCAGCACCGCCGTGGACCTGCTCATGCAACGGCTCAAGGCGTCCGGCGCCGAGCGACCACGTAAGACCCTGATCCGCCCGGAGTTGGTGATCCGGGCGTCGGCCCCGATCGCCAGGCCATCACAACCGACCGCAGAGAGCGGGTCCCCGCCTGAGGAGCCGGCGATGCACCGATTGTGATGGCCTGGCGGTCGTTACTCCTCCAGCCAGGCTCTGACGGACTCGTTGTGCTCGCCGAGCCGCGGCGGCGGGAGGTTCGTCTCGCGCGCACCGGCGTACGGGTTGTCGTCGAAGCGAAGTGGCGGGCCGGGCAGCTGGATGCGGCCGAGCGTCGGGTGGTCGACGTCGACCAGCAGGCCCTGCGAGAGCGTCTGCTCCCACTCGTACACCTGCTGGAAGTCGCGGACCTTGCCGGCCGGGATCCCCTGCTGTGCAAGGCGTTCCAGCCATACGTCGGCCGGCTCGGCGGCGAACGCGGACTCGATGGCCGCGGTCAGCTCGTCCCGGTGCGCGACCCGCTCGGAGTTGACCGCGAACCGTACGTCGTCCGCGTCGAGCCCGACGATCGGGGCGAACAGCCGCCACAGTCCTTCACTGCCGACCGCGACCTGCACGATGTCGTCCTGGGTGCGGAACAGCCCGTACGGCGCGATCTGCGCGTGATGGTTCCCGACCCGCTGCGGGAGCTCGTGCGCGACGGTCCACTTCGTGCCGTGGAAGGCGTGCACGCCGACGACCGAGGCGAGCAGGCTGGTCCGTACGACGCGTCCCTTCCCGGTGATCGACCGCTCGTGCAGGGCTGCCAGCGTGCCGTACGCGCCGTACATCCCGGCCAGCAGGTCGGCGATCGGGGCACCGACCTTGGTCGGCTCGGTCTCACCCGTGATGCTCATCAGACCGCCCTCGCCCTGCGCGATCTGGTCGTAGCCGGCCCGCCCGCCCTCGGGCCCGTCGTGGCCGAAGCCGGTGATCGAGAGGATCACCAGGCCCGGGTTGAGTTCGTGCAGCCGCTCGGTGGAGAAGCCGAGCCGGTCGAGCACGCCGGGGCGGAAGTTCTCCAGCAGTACGTCGGCCTTCCGGACGAGCTTGGTGAGGAAGTCCCTGCCCTCGTCCGACTTGAGGTCGGCGGTCACCGACTCCTTGTTCCGGTTCGCGGACAGGTAGTACGTCGACTCCCCCTCGACGAACGGCGGTCCCCACCCGCGGCTGTCGTCGCCGCCGTTCGGGGTCTCGACCTTGATCACCCGGGCCCCGAGATCCCCCAGCATCATCGCCGCGTGGGGCCCGGCCAACGCCCGGGTCAGATCGACGACGACGATGTCCGACAGGAGATTCTGCACGCGGCCACCCTAGGCGAGCGGGCCGCGTCCGGCCGTGACGCGATTCTCATCCGCCCCGGATCGAACCGATCCAGCAGTCCGGACGTGTCCCGGCCAGGGGGACTACCGAGCACCCCAGGGACCAGGAGGAATCATGTCCGTACGCATGACCATCGCGGCCACGGCCGCCGTTCTCGCGGCAGCCGCCTTCGGCCTGCCGGCCGCGAGCGCCGCGCCGGCCATCCCGTTGAACGGGGAACAGGAGGCGTCCGCCGCCGATCCGGACGGCCACGGGTTCTTCACCTACACGATCGACGGTACGACGTTCTGCTGGACGCTGAGCTGGCAGGGCATCGAGACGGCGACCGCCGCGCACGTCCACCGGGCTGCGCGGGAGGTCGCCGGTCCGATCGTCATCCCGCTGTCCGTGGCCGCGAACCCTGGTTCGGGCTGCACCACGATCGACGCCGCTCTGGCCGCCGCGATCACCGCCGATCCGAAGGCGTACTACGTCAACGTCCACAACGCGCCGTTCCCGGCAGGCGCCATCCGCGGTCAGCTGAAGTAGCTCAGCGCACCTTGCGGGCCAGGGACGCCAGCCGGTGGGTGACGTCCCTGGGCCGCTCCTGCATGAGCATGTGCCCGGCGCCGGGGTAGATCCACAGGCGGGCGGACGGGAGCTGGGCGGCGATCCGGTTGGCGTGCCGGGGTGGGAGGAGGCGGTCACGTGTCCCGTGCATGATCTCGACCGGTACCTGGTCGAGGACCTTCAGCGCATGCCCGAGGTCGTGCTGCAGGATCGCCTCGAAGAACCCGCCGTACGACGGACCGGGCACGACCGCCAGATCGGCCAGGAAGAGCTCCACCTCGGCCGGATCCGCCTTCCTCCCGAACACCAGCCGCCGCAGGCCGGAACGCTGGAACCGGGCCGCGACCACCCGCGCCGCCTCCCGCTGCCGGGCGGCTCGGCGGTCGACGCGAGCGCCGACCAGGTTCATCGCCCGCGGCGCCACGAGCGCGGCAGCGGGCTCCAGCCGCTTGGGAAGGCCGAAGGCACCCGCGGTGATCTGTCCCGACGACGTGCTGACGAGTGCGGCCGCGCGGATGCGGGTGCCGAACAGATCCGGGTACCGGTCGGCGGCCGCCATCAGCGTCATCCCGCCCATCGAGTGGCCGGCGTACACGACCGGACCGTCGCCGACGACCTCGTCGAGCACCGTGACCAGGTCCTCGGCCAGCTGATCGATCCGCATCGACCCGGCGGGCGCGGCCTCCGAACGACCGTGCCCGCGGTGGTCGTAGGTGACGACGCGGACGGCGTCCAGTCCGAGGACCTGCGGCAGCCCTTCGACCTGGTGGTGCCAGGACCGCGTCGAGCACGTCCACCCGTGCACCAGCAGCACTGTCACCGGCGCGTCGGCCAGCCCGGTGACCTCGACGTTCAGCCGTACTCCGTCCCGGGTGGTGACCCCGGTGCGCTCCAACTGGATCGTCACGCAATCTCCCGTTCCCGAACACCGTCGGCCAGATGGGCCGCCCGCAGCCGCCCGCCGCGGGCGCCACGCCCGACCAGCCAGGCGATCCCGAAGACCTCGAGCAGCCCGACCACGCCGAGCAACGCGTACCCGGCGTTCCACATCCATCGTGGCACGTCGGTCCGTTCCTCGCGCCGCAGGATCTCCTGCTCGCTGCCGAACTCGACCCGCTGCCCGTTCGAGACCTGCACCGCGGGCTTCTCGATCGCCGGGTCCTCCGGCGCGTACACCCAGGTCGCCACCATGTCCCGCTGCCCCTGGTGCAGCCGAATCATCGACTTCCACTTCCCGTACATCGGCAGCGGGTCCCGCGACCGATACGTGCCGTCGGCAACCTTCTCCATCGGGTGGTACACCAGTCCGCCGCCCTGCCAGGCCAGCGCCTCGAACCAGCGCGCGCCTTCGGCCGCGTCGCCCGGCGCCAGCGTGATCGTCACGTACGCCGTCGGCTCGGCCCCCGTGGCCGCCCGCTCCAACGACACGACGCCCGACACGCCCGGCTCGGCCGTCCGCGGTACGCAGAAGAACACCGTCGCCGCGACCGCGACCAGCCCGGCGGCGCCCAGTTGATGGGTACGCCGGACCGCGATCGGCCGGATGTGCTTGATCCCGACGGCGCGCTGCTCGCCGGCCACCTCGGCGTACCGGGTGGCAAGCCAGGCCCCGACCAGACCGGCTCCGATGCCGGCGACCACGCCGTACCCGATCGCCGACGGCAGGATCGACGACGGCCACGGGTTCGGCATCCAGACGTGGCTCCAGGCGTACTCCGCGACCACGCCGACGGTCCCGATCAGCAGACCGGAGACGGCGCCCAGCCGGAAGCGGTTCTTGTTGCCGAGGGCAAACGCCACCGCCTCGACCAGGACCGCCTCGACGATCAGCAGCGGGAAGTGCCCGACGATCTCACCGAGCGGCTCGGCCACCGCGAAGGCGATCCCGCCGCGGATCAGCAGGTACACCCCCAGCGCGACGAACGTCGTCCCCGGACCGCGTCGCGCCCGCAGGATCGTGAACGCCATCGCCGCGCCGAACACGATCAGGATCGGCTGCAGGATCAACGGGAACTGCGGTACGCCGTAGTTGAACTCGGTGCTGAACAGGTCCCACGCGATCAGCAGCGCGCCGACCGAGATCATCTCCTGGAAGCGGCGCCACCGGTTGCTGCCGACGAGCTGCTCGACCTCGGCCTGCGCGAGCAGCCGGGCGAAGATCGAGAAGACCACGCCGCCGATCATCAGCAGATGGGTCGGGCCCCAGAGCGTGACGTCCTCACCGAACAGCCGGTGCCACACGTCGTCCAGCGGGAACCCGACCAGCGCGAACGTCCCGCAGACCGTGATGAGCGCGGCGCTGCACGGGATCCGCCAGCCCCGGGTGAGCTTGATCGTCCGGGCCGGCAGCGGTTTGCCGGCGAGCGCGATCGGCAGCACGCCGGCGACGATCACGCCGAGGATGCCGAAGAAGATCGGATAGTGCGCCGGCGTCCCGAACGGACCGGTGTCGCGGCCGCGGGCGATGTGCACCGCGATGTCCCACCAGACGCCGAACGCGCAGGCGAGCAGCGAGACCACGTGCAGGTACGGCGTGAGCGCGGCCCATCGGGGGACTCCGTCAAGCCTCCCGATGGTGTCCGCGAGCCTCCCTACCAGCGTGACGCGCCCGGTGCGTTCCCGCCACAGGAGCACGGCGAGTGCGAGGTAGAGGACCGAGACGAGGCCGGTGACGATCGCGATCTGGTCGAACGTCGCCGTACCGGTGGTCGCCAGCGGGAACGCCATGGAACGGCTCCTTCGGACAGAAGTAATGCGCCACTGGGCATGTTACATCTACTATGTAACGTGGAGTCTGGAAGACTGTCAAGGGTGGATGAGGAGCTCACTGTCGACCAGCTCGCCGCCAAGGTCGGGATGACGGTGCGGAACGTGCGCGCGTACGCCGGACGCGGGCTGATCCCGCCGCCGCGCCTGGTCGGGCGGACGGGGTACTACGGTCACGATCACGTGGCCCGGCTGACCCTGGTCCGCGAGCTGCTCGACAAGGGCTACACGCTGGCCGCGGTCGAGCGGATGATGAGCGAGCTGCCCGACGGGGCGATGGCGCTGGGTGTCTTCGAGACGCTGGTGAACCCGTGGACGCCGTCGGAACCGGAGGAGCTCGACGAGCAGCAGCTCGCCGCGCGGGCCGGCGTACCGCACGACCCGGCGGTGATCGAGCAGCTGGTCGAGCTGGGGATCGCGGAGCGCATGGAGGACGGCCGACTGCGCATCTCGAACCCGGACCTGCTCCGCACCGGCCTCGAGGTGATCAAGCTCGGCGTCCCGATGCAGGCGATCTTCGAGATGCTCCCGAAGCTGTTCGCCGAGGCCGACGCGGTCGCCAAGACGTACGTCGAGCTGTTCCGTTCGACGGTGTGGCGCGACTTCACCAAGGCCGGGATGCCCGCCGACGGCTGGCCGGAGATCCAGCGCACTCTCGAAGGCATCATCCCGCTGGCCGGCCAGGCCCTGGTCGCAGCCTTCCGCGAAGCCATGGCCCGCGAAATCGAACAGGTCGCCTACGAAGAACTCGGCCTCGCCCCCAAATCCCTCCCCTCAACCGGCTAGGCCCTCCTCCCTGAGTGCAGCTCAGGGAGGAGATAGGTAATCCTCCGCATGCATGAAACGGCGCTTACGCGGCACCGTAGGGGTACGCAGCAGGCAGGAGGAGGACGAATGCGCCAGATCCGGATCCGGCGGCGGCCGCGTACCAGTACGACCCGCCGTGAGACGAAGTCGCTCGATCTCCGGACGCCGTCGGGGCGTCCGCTTCCGTTCTGAGGACGCCCGTTTCAGTGTCTGTGCCCAGGCGGAAGGTCACCGAGGTCGGCGTCCCAGTCGTCCTCGTCGTCGCGGAGCGCGGCCTCGTTGCGGCGGGCGATCCGGAGGAACGCGAGGATCAGCAGGATCGGGCCGAGCACCATCGCGGTCTCCGGGATCCCACCCATGTGCAAGCCGATCATGACGCCGTCACCAGCGCGATCCCGCCGGCCGTGAACGCGACCATCGCGGCCAGCATCGGGTACTGCGCCCTGCGCAGCTGCCGGCGCCGGAACAGGTCGGCAGCGCGATCGTGCGCGGACACGACCCCTAGTACGTGTCCGAGCACGATCGCACCGATCTGGACCGCCGCGATCAAACCGGTACCCACGAACGCGTAGTCGATCCGTTCACCGCTCGTTCCAAACAGGTCCCAGCCACGACCGAACGGGTCGGTCGCGAGCAGCCAGCCCTCCTGCCCCTGGAACATCGCGAACGAGAAGTAGTGCGCCACGGCGTACCCGATCGCGATCGGCACCAGCGAGTGCACGAAGGCGCCCGGAAGCCCGGCGGCACCCAGCGCCCCGGGCCGGATGCGCGCCGCGCCGGTGGTCCGCGCGGCGAGCAGGAACAGCCCGGTGACCAGCGCGACGGCGACGACCAGGCCGAGTGTGGAGACCAGCAGGTGCTCCGGCCGGCTGAGGTCCGCGGTCAGGCGCGTCCACGCCGACCAGCGGGAGGCCCCGTCGAAGGCCGTTGATCCGAGCAACAGACACAGCAGGGCGACAACGCCCGGTTGCTGCGGCATCGTCGCCAGCCCGGCGAGCGGATTGCGCAGTTCGATCCGGCCGTGGGCGCCGCGGCCGATCGGAGCGAGGCGTCCGAGCACCTCGGCGTACACCTCGAAGGTGTCGCCGATCGTGAACCAGGAAGGCCCGTAGACGATGCCTGCGGCAACGTTCACCACTGCGTAGACGGTGACCGCGATCGCGACGACGCGCGGCTGGGATCCGTCGGGGTAGACGAGTTCCAGCCAGAGGAACGCAGCGAGACCTGCGACGGCGGGCCAGTAGGCGATGCCCGCGGGCAGTTGCCGGTACGACGTACGCCGTACCAGACCGGCGATCGTCCGCAACGGATTGGCGAGGCGCCAGATCGGGCCGCACAGCAGCGAGAGCGGGATGATGCCGACCCAGATCCACACGTACAGCCAGGTCGGCGCCGGGTTCCGCGACGGGTCCGGGTCGCCGAACCAGGCGGCCCCGAGCAGGAGTGCTAGCGCCGCTAGTCCGACTAGCGTCGCTACGACGCGTGCCGCGGGGTGGTCGACGATGCGGGTCAGGACCTCGAGCGGGCGGCCCGCGGTCCCCTCGAACCGCGGGCGCGACCAGAACGCGGCCAGCGCGAAGAACGACACCGCGACCGCGGCGCCGGCGGAGTAGACCGCCAGCCACAGCGGCACCGGCAGGTCCCCTCGACCACCGATCCCGTGCAGCGGCAGCAGTACGTCCAGCACCGCGGGACCTCCGATCAGCCATCCGACCGATCGAATGTAACACGCACGATGTCACATAGAAAGCGTCCGATATTGCGCCGCGTCGAAGCGCCGCGTGAGCTGCCGGAACCGGAACGTGAACGACGGCCAGAGCGTGGTGTTGCGACCCTCCGCGTCGAGGTACCAGCTGGTGCAGCCGCCGCGGGTCCAGACCGTGTTCCGCATCGACGAGCGGACCCCGTCGACGAACGCGCGCTGCACGTCCCGCCGTACCTCGATCTCCCGGAGGCCCTGGGCGTCCATGGTCTTCAGCGCGTCCAGGATGTAGGCGATCTGGGACTCGATCATGAACACCATCGAACTGTGGCCGAGGCCGGTGTTCGGGCCGATCAGCATGAAGAAGTTGGGGAAACCGGCGATCGCGGTCCCGAGATGGGCCTCCATACCGTCGGCCCAGGCCTCGCGCAGCGAGACGCCGTCACGGCCGTGCACCATGTCCATCACCGGCAGATCGGTGACCTTGAAGCCGGTGCCGTAGATGATCGTGTCGACCTCGTGCTTGACGCCGTCGGTGGTGACGATGCCGGTGCGCGTGACCTCCGCGATCCCGTCGGTGACCACCTCGACGTTCGGCCGCGCGACGGCCGGGTAGTAGTCGTCGGAGATCAGCACCCTCTTGCAGCCGAGCGTGAAGTCCGGCGTCAGCTTGGCGCGCAGCAGCGGGTCGCGGACCTGGTGAGCGAGGTGCTTCTCGGCGACCTTCTGCGCCTGCTTCATGATCGCGGGCAGCTTCGCGAACCCGAGCACCATCGACTCGCGGCCCCAGTAGATCCCGGCCCGGACGGCCTTCTGGACCAGCGGGAAGCGGCGGTAGACCGCCTTCTCGGCCGCGGTGATCTTGCGGTCCGGCCGCGGCATCACCCACGGCGGCGTCCGCTGGAACAGGTGCAGTTCCTCGACCTCGGGCTGGATCGCCGGCACGAACTGGATCGCCGACGCGCCGGTGCCGATCACGGCGACCTTGCGGCCGCTGAGGTTCAGGTCGTGGTTCCAGCGCGCGGAGTGGAAGACCTCACCCTCGAAGTCCTCGATCCCGGGCAGCTTCGGGTACGACGGCTCGGCGAGCGGACCCATGCCGGACAGCACGAGGTCCGCGGTGAACGTGCCCTGGCTCGTCGCGATCTGCCACTTGCCGTCCTCCCAGCGCGCCGACTCGACCGCGTGGCCGAAGCGGATGTGCGGGCGGACGCCGTACGCGTCGGTCACCTTGCGGAGGTAGTCCTCGATCTCGGGCTGCGGCGAGAACGTCGACGACCACTCCGGGTTCGGCGCGAACGAGAACGAGTACAGGTGCGACGGCACGTCGCACCTGCAGCCCGGGTAGGTGTTGTCCCGCCAGGTGCCGCCGACGTCCTCGGCGCGCTCCAGGACCACGAAGTCGTCGTACCCGGCCTGCTTGAGCCGGACCGCCATCCCGATCCCCGCGAATCCGGTGCCGATCACCACGATCCGATGCTGCTCACCCATGCTCGGCCTCCGCTCGGCTGTGGAACTTACTCCTAGTAAGTTACTCGGAGTCAGTTAGACTACGCAAGTGACCTCGACCACTGTTGGACAGGGCCCGCCCAAGCGCCGGCGCGACCGGGCCGCGCGGGAGCGGGAGATCCTGGAGGCGGCCGAGCGGATCTTCGGCGAGCGCGGGTACCAGGGCACGTCGATGGACGACGTCGCCGCGCAGGTCGGGGTGTCGAAACCGCTGATCTACCAGTACTACGGCTCGAAGGACGGTCTGTTCCTCGCCTGCCTCGCGCGCCTGCGCGGCCAGCTGCTGGACACGGTGTCCGACGCGGTGATGGCGGCCGCGGACGCCGAGGACGCGCTGTACGCCGGGTTCGCGGCGTGGTTCCGGTTCCTCGACGAGCACCCGCAGGCGTGGTCGGTCCTGGTCGACGAGGGCATGCTGAGCGCCGGCCCCGCCGCCGAGGCGACCGACGAGGTCCGCGCGGCCTTCATCGAACTGATCGCCACGATGGTCCGGATGAACCTTCCCGCCGACCGCCCGGCCGACGACGACGAGATCCAGATCGTCGCCCAGAGCATCTCCGGCGCCACCGAACGCCTGGCCATCTGGCGGACCCGCGCCACCACACCCCCGGCCCCCGAGAAGGTCGCCCGCACACTGGCCGATCTCCTGTGGCAGGGGCTCCACACGCTCAAGTCCACGTGACCACGTACCCCCACGCAGGCAGAAGTCCCGATTTCGGACGCGACACGCCGTAGCGAGGGGGCTTCTGCGTGCGTGGCGGTTCGCCGCTACCCCGCGGTGAAGTCGCTCAAGATGTCGGCGACCGACTCCTGGCCGCCCGACAAGGTGCCGGGGCGGCGGTCGAGGTAGTACGGGATTGCGATGATCACCAGGGAGAGCGCCCAGCCGCGGGCGCGCAGCCAGGTGGCGTCGTCGACCTCGAGCGCCTCGCGGTAGGCCTGGCGAGACTCGCGCTCGAACAGCCACCACGCGGGGAGGACGTCCCCGGCCGGGTCCGCGGCGCGTGCCGTCGCGAAGTCGATCACTGCCGACAGCTTGCCGTCGGCAACCAGTATGTTGCCGGACATCAGGTCGCCGTGGATCCACCGCCGCGTGCCGTCCCAGGTGTCGGCTGCGAGCGACTCCTCCCACGCGGCGGTCACCAGGCCGGTGTCGAAGTGCTCCTTCAGCTGGTCCAGCGCCTTGCGGAACATGCCGTCGCGCGGCGCCAACGGCGTACCGCGGCTGAACGGGTCGTCGTCCGGCACCGGCGCCCCCGTGGTGTCGACCTCCCGCAACGACCGGACGAACGCAGCCAGCTCCCGCGCCGCCCGCACACCGTCGACGGACCCCGACCCGAACGGTGCCCCAGGCAACCACCGGTACACGCCCCAGGTGAACGGATACTCCTCCGTCGGCTGCCCGAGCTCGAGCGGCTCCGGAATCGGCAGCGAGACGTACGGCGCCAACCGCGGCATCCACGTCAGGTCCATCTCGATCTGCCCTTGGTTCCGCGCTGTCCGCGGCAACCGCACCGCCACCTCGTCACCCACGCGGAACGTCACGTTGTCGGTCCCCGACCGCTCGACCACCCGCACCGGCAACCCGCTCCACCGCGGAAACTGCTCAGCCAGCAACCGCTCCACCACCGCGGAGTCGATCTCCACCTCGTCGTCATGCAACTTCGCCACACCCGCCACGCCGCGACCCTCACACTCCCGGCGCACGAGGTCAACCGATTTCGCAAGGCCGGGGACGTCGTACCGCGACAGTCCCCGGCCTGCAGGCGCCGTACCTACTTGAGCGTTGCCGCCGGGTCGGGAAGCTTCTTGACCCGCGGATCGCCGGCGTCCGCGAAGTAGTCGGCCGGTTCGGTCTCGTCGGTGCCGGCCGGGGTCTTGGCCGCCCGGAAGGCGAGCGTGAGGCCGGCGGCGACGATCACGTTCAGCGCGAACGCGGTCAGCGCGATGTAGCCCATCTGCCCCAGACCCTCGATCGACGCGACCGAGCCGCCGAAGTGCTTCGACGTCGGCGACGCCACGTTGTACGCCTTGATCGTGCCGTACACCATGCCGACCGCCCAGCCGATCAGCAACGCCCAGCGGTGGAACCACCGCGTGTACAGGCTGAACACGATCGACGGGAAGGTCTGCAGGATCCAGATCCCACCGAGCAGCTGGAAGTTGATCGCGTTCTGCTTGTCCAGCAGCAGGACGAAGACCAGCGCGAACGCCTTCACCACGAGCGACGCCAGCTTGGACACCCGGGCCTCCTGCGCGGGCGTGGCGTCCGGCTTGTACCACTCCTTGTAGATGTTGCGCGTGAACGTGTTCGCCGCCGCGATCGACATGATCGCCGCCGGCACCAGCGCCCCGATCGCCACCGCCGCGAACGCGATCCCGGCGAACCAGGACGGGAACGCGTCCTCGAACAGCTGCGGGATCACCAGCTGCGCGTTCGGCTTGCCGTCCAGCCCGATCGGCTTCGTCCCGGCCGCGATCGCGACCCAGCCCAGCAGCGCGAGCAGGCCGAGCACGAACGAGTACGCCGGCAGAATCGACGCGTTCCGCCGGATCGTGTTCCGGTTGCTCGCCGACAGCGACGCGGTGATCGAGTGCGGGTACATGAACAACGCCATCGCCGACCCGAGCGCGAGCGTCGCATACGGCCAGTACTGCGCGACGCTCGGAATGAACGCCCCGGCGGGTTTGCCGGTTGCCGGGCTCGGGGTCGTCATCTTGGTCTCGGCAGCCCCGAAGATGTGGTCCCAGCCGCCGAACTTCGACGGCAGGTAGATCACCGCGACGATGATCACCAGGTAGATCAGGATGTCCTTCACGAACGCGATCAGCGCCGGCGCCCGCAGCCCCGAGGTATAGGTGTAGAGCGCGAGCACCACGAACGCGACGAACAGCGGCACGTCCTTGGCCAGCCAGTTCCCCGAACCGCCGATCCCGACCACCTCGAGAACGGCCTGGATCCCGACCAGCTGCAACGCGATGTACGGCATCGTCGCGATGAACCCGGTCACGGCGACGGCGAGCGACAATCCGCGCGACCCGTGCCGGCCGCGGACGAAGTCGGCCGGCGTCACGTACCCGTGCCGATGGCTGACCGACCACAGCCGGGCCATGAACACGAAGATGATCGGGTACAGCACGATCGTGTACGGGACCGCGAAGAACCCGCTCACCGCGCCCGCGCCGTACATCGCGGCCGGGACCGCGATGAAGGTGTACGCCGTGTAGAGGTCGCCACCGAGCAGGAACCAGGTCACCCAGGTACCGAACCGGCGGCCGCCCAGGCCCCACTCGTCGAGGGAGTCCATCGTCTCCGGACGGCGCCAGCGCGAGGCCCAGAAGCCCATCACCGCAACCATCACGAACAGCAGCAACAGCACAGTCAGGGCCACGCCGTTCACGCCGCTCATCGCTCGTCCTCACGATCGGTGCCAGCGGCGGTGTCAGGGGCGGTGTCGACGAAGGCCGAGCCGTCGTCGGTCATCGGCCGGTGCGGGCGGGCCTTCAGCACGATCCGGTGCGCCGCGTACGTCAGCCCCGAGCAGACGAACACCCAGAGGAACTGGTACCAGATGAAGAACGGAAAGCCGGCCACCACCGGCTCCTTGCGCGCGTAGCTGCCGACCCAGAGCAACCCGATCAACGGGATGGCCAGCAGGACGCCGGCGAGCGCGAGCAGTCTGCGATCGGCGGGCGGGGTGTCGGCTCGTCTGTGGTGATCCACTGCGATCCTCTCGTCATCGGTCGATCCGGTCGGCGCCAAAGTCTTGCGTGGGCGTCGGTGCCGTGGTGAACTCTCGGCGATCTCCTTCCGTGCAGCTCTCGCTTACCCGCCAGTGAGTTGCGCAGGACGCCGATTCGGTTTACCCACCGCGGCAAACCGGATTCCGCCCACCGAGGAGACCCTGATGAACGCCACGACCCTGCTGATCGCCGTCGGCGTCGTGGCCGTGGCGTCGGCCGTGGCCATGCTGCGGCCGCGGATCAGCGAGCAGCGCATCGCGACCGATCTCGAGGAGTGGGCGCTGGCCGGCCGGTCCCACGGCCCGCTGATGCTGTGGTGCGTGCTCGGCGGCACCATCTACACGGCGTACACGTTCCTCGCCGTACCGGGAGTGGTCTACAGCTCCGGCGGGCTCGGCCTGTACGCGCTGACCTACACCACGATCGTGTATCCGCTGGTTCTCGTCATCTTGCCCCGGCTGGCCGACATCGCGCGCAGGCACGGGTACGTGAGCGGCGTCGACTTCATCCGCGGCACGTATCGCTCCCCCGGGCTGGCGCTCGCGATCGCACTGACCGGGATCCTCGCCACCCTGCCGTACATCGCGCTGCAGCTGGTCGGGATCCAGGCCGTACTCGCCGTCATCGGCGTCACGCCCGACGGGTTGCTCGGTGACCTGGCGCTCACCGCGGTTTTCACGGTGCTCGCCGTGTCCACCTACCGCTACGGGCTGCGCGCCCCGAGCGGGGTCGCCGTCTTCAAGGCCGCGCTGGTCGTCGGCGCCGCGATCGTGCTCGCCCTGCTGGTGTCCGGCCGCACCGACTGGAGCGACGTCTGGCCCGCCGCCGAGAACGTCCTGCACGCCCGCGGCCTCCATCTGGTCGTTGCCCCCGGCAACGCAACGACGTACGCCACGCTCGCGCTCGGCTCGGCGCTCGCGCTGTTCGCGTTCCCGCACGTGCTGATGGTCGCGTTCTCCGGCCGCTCCCGGCACGTCGTGGCCCGTACCGTCCCCGCACTCCTGGTCTGGACCCTCGTGCTCGGCATCTTCGCCGTCATGGGCGTGGTCGCGCTCGCGATCGGCGTCGTCCCCACACCAGGTCGCGCCGACCAGGTCGTCGCGCTGCTCGTCCAGCAGCTCGCTCCGCCCTGGCTGGCCGGCGGTCTGCTCGGCGTGCTGGTGGTGACCGCGCTGGTTCCCGCGGCGGTGATGTCGATCGGCGCCGCGACCCTGTTCGCGCGCAACATCTACGTCGAGTTCGTGAATCCGGAAGCCACCAACGAGCAGGAGACCCGGGTCGCGCGGTCGATGTCGTTGCTGGTCAAGGTCGGCGCGCTCGCGTTCGCGCTCGGATTCCACAACCAGAACGCGATCCAGCTGCATCTGCTCGGCGCGGTCTGGGTCCTGCAGACGCTGCCCGCCCTGGTCCTCGGCCTGCTCCCGAGGGTTCCCGCGCGGTCCGCACTCCTGACCGGCTGGCTGACCGGGATGGTCAGCGGGACCGCGATGGTCACCCACGGCGGGTTCTCCCCGACCGTGACCCTCGAGCTCGGCGACACCCGGCTGACGGTGTACGCCGGCCTGCTCGGCCTCACCGCCAACCTCGTCGTCGTCGCCGCGGTCCAGGCCGCGAGCCGCCTGATCGTAGTCCCGGTTCGGCGAAGGGAGACCACGTGACACTGCGCAAGGACAGCCGGAGACGACTCGGGACGTCCTCCGGGACCAGACCCGCACAACCGATATCCGGCGGCGCCGAACTCCGCGACCTCGACCGTGAGGCCGCGATGGTTTCGCTGTTCGACGCCCACCACACCCAGCTCGTCCGGCTCGCGCTGCTGCTCGGGGCCGAGCACGACGCGGAGGACATCGTGTCCGAGGCGTTCTGCGAGCTGCACCGCCGGTGGCGCCGATTGCGATCGCCTGGCGCCGCTCCGGCGTACCTGCGCTCCACCGTCTGCAACCTGGCCCGGATGCGGATCCGGCATCTCCAGGTGCAGCGCAAGCACGCCCATCAGGAGGCCGACGGCCTCGCCGAGCGTACGGCGGAGTCCGCCGAGCACTCCGCACTGCTGCACGAGGACCAGCAGCGCGTCATCGCCGCGCTCCAGTCGCTGCCGACCCGCCAGCGGGAGGCCCTGGTCCTGCGATACTGGCTGGATCTGAAGGAAGCCGACATCGCCGACTCGATGGGGATCAGCGTCGGCGCGGTGAAGTCACACATCTTCCGCGGCATGGCGTCGTTGTCGACCCGGATCGAAGGGGGTGGAAGCCGATGAGGTTCGAGCAGACCGAGGACCAGTTGCGGGCCACGCTGGAAGCCCTGGCCGCGCAGACGACCTCGTCGCCGGACGCGTACGCGAAGACCAAGCGGGAGTGGCAGCGCCGCGACCGCAGGCGCCGGCTGATCATGCTCGGGGTGGCCTCGGTCGTGGTCGCCGTCGCGGACATCGTCGGGCTCTGGGCCCTGCACACCCACGACAGTCCGCCGCCTCCGCCGTACACGCCCGCCACCACCGCGCCGCCGTCGCCGGACCTGCACGGTGTGGTGATCCTGCCCTGACATCGGTGAGGGGAGCGACCGGACCGGCCGCTCCCCTCGGCTGAACCGCTCAGGCCATCTGGGCCGAGAGTTCCCACATCGCGTCGACGACCCGCTCGACGTGCTCCTCACGGTGGAACAGGTGCGTCGAGATCCGGACCGGCACATGCGGCTTGGCCGCACCGATCACCGGGAAGTCCACGTTGCGAATGGTGATCGAGTACTGCGACTTCATCCGCGACACGAACTCCGCCGACTTCGCCGAGTTCATCACGTCCGCCGGGTTGCGGAACGGGTTGAACGAGGTCAGCGCGCACAGCAGCCGCGGGTCGTCCTTCGGCGAGTACAGCGACCCGACGCCCCAGCGTTCGGCCACCAGTTCCTTGAGGTACGAGGCGAGACCGACGCTGTGGTCCTCGATCCGCTGCCGCCCGATCTGGTCCCACATCTCGAGGACCTTCTTCACGCCCGAGGTGAGGGCGATGCTGCCGTTACCGAGCGACGTCAGGTACCTGCCCAGGTCGTACGACGCGGTCGACGTCGTACTGCGGTCCGGCAGGCCGGCGTCCGGGTAGCTGCTCGTGATGCTCGGCCAGAACTCCGGCAACGGGTTCGGGTTGAACTGCGGCAGCACCTTGTTCCGCGCGTACAGCACGCCGGTGCCGCCCGGTCCGCAGTGCCACTTCGCCGTGGAACCCGCCAGGAAGTCCACGCCGAGCTCACGGAACGTGTAGTTCATCATGCCCGGGATATGTGCGCCGTCCACGAGCGTCGTCAGGCCGTGCTCCTGCGCCAGCTTGGCGAGCAGCTGGATCGGCAGCATCGTGCCGGTCTTGTACGTCGGCGCCGAGAACATCAACACCTTCGTCTTCGACGTGATCGCCTTGCGGAACAGTTCGACGTAGTCCTCGGCCCGCTGCCGGTTGCCGACCGGTACCTGGACCCGGGTGATGACGACGCCCGTCCGGTCGCGGAGCTGCGCCATCGGTGAGTTGCCGCCGGAGTGCTCGTGGTTCGTGGTGAGGATCTCGTCGCCGACCTTCAACCCCAGCCCCACCAGCGTTTTCGCCATGCCGTCACTGGTGTTGTGGGTGAGCCCGAGCTCGTCGACGTCGCAGCCGAACCCGGCCGCCGCGACCGCGCGGACGTCGTCGAACGAGCTGTACGCCGATTCGGTGTTCTGCGCGACGCGGGTGTTGGTGTCGGCCAGCACCGACAGTACGTCGGCCGGCGGCGATCCGACCGTACCGAGGTTCATGAACAGGACATCGCGGTTGATCACGAACAGCTGCTCGATCTTGCGCCAGTACTGCGGATCGCCGGGCACCGGGATCGCGCTCGGCGCGGCGGCAGTGGCCGGTGCCGCGGAGGCGAACGACGGCACCGCCAGGCTCGCGCCACCGGCGGCGGCGCCGGCGCCGAACAGGCGCAGGACCCCGCGCCGGGACATACGTGTAGTGGGTTCTTCGGTATGCCTCACAGGAATCTCCTTGCGTCGAAGGATGCGTCAGCGGATCGCGATGGCGGAGATCTCGACCTTCGCGCCGCGCGGGATCTGCGCCACCTGGACCGTGGCCCGGGCCGGTGGCTTGTCGGTGAAGTACTCGGCGTACACCTCGTTGAAGGCGGCGAAGTCGTTGATGTCGGCCAGGTAGACCGTGGTACTGACGACGTCGGCCAGCGCCATGCCGTCGGATTCGAGGACGGCGCTCAGGTTCTCGAGCACCTGGCGGGTCTGGTCCCGGATCGTCGCGCCCGGCGGGATCTGGTTGGTCACCGGGTCGAGCGGCAGCTGCCCGGACAGGAACACCTGCGGGCCGACCCCGATCCCTTGGGAATAAGGGCCGATGGCGGCGGGGGCGTCGGCCGAGTTCAGGACGCGGTGGTGCCCGGCGGCGCTCTGGTCGTCCGCCTGGGCGGACATGGTCTGGAGCCCGATACCGAGACCGGTGAAACCGGCGAGGCTCGCGGCCAGGACGGGAACCGCGAGCCGGCGGGACATGGATGGAGACGGAAGCGACATCAGAACCTCTGCTTTCGGGTCGGGATCGCAAGAGTTCGTGATCGCTTGAGGGTTGCCCGACCCGCGCGGAAGGTTTACGCCCTATGGTTACTTCAGGGGAGGGAGCTGCGATGTCGATTGAACAGTTCAGCGTCCGCGGGCGGTTGGCGGACACGGGTGAGGGGATCACGGCCGAGGAGCTGCAGCTCGCGGCGCGGAACCACGGGATGCCGCTGGAGGGGCTGCGGTACGACGTGACGCCGCCGGGGCTGCACTACGTGCTGGTGCACTACGACATCCCCGCGACGAACGCGAGCGACTGGCGGCTCGAGCTCGGCGGCTGCGTCGAGGAGCCGTTGTCGTTCGGGCTGACCGAGTTGCGGGCGATGGGTCGCCGTACGATCCGGGTCACGCTGGAATGCGCCGGGAACGGGCGGGCGGCTTTGCAGCCGCGGCCGATCAGTCAGCCGTGGCTGACGGAGGCCGTCGGTACGGCGGAGTGGACCGGCGTGCTGTTGTCGGACCTGCTGCGGCTGGCCGGGATCCGGGACGACGCCGTGGACGTGGTGTTCACCGGAGCGGACCACGGCGTGGAGCGCGGCGTTGAGCAGGACTACCAGCGCGGGCTGTCGGTGACGGAGGCGATCGACTCCGGCGCGATCGTCGCCTGGGAGATGAACGGTGCGCCGTTGCCGCCGCAGCACGGGCACCCGCTGCGTCTCGTCGTACCGGGGTGGTACGGGATGGCGAGTGTGAAGTGGCTGCGGTCGATCGAGCTGATCGACCACACCTTCGAAGGGTTCCAGAACGCGGTGGCGTACCGGATCCGGGCGGATGCGGACGACCCGGGACGCCCAGTGACCCGGATCGAGCCGCGGGCGTTGCTGGTCCCGCCGGGGTTCCCGGATTTCATGAGCCGTCACCGGTTCGTTGCCGCTGGCACCGTTCCGCTGTTCGGCCGGGCGTGGTCCGGATGGGCGCCGATCGAGCGGGTCGAGGTCAGCACCGACGCCGGAGTGAACTGGCACGAGGCCACGTTGGATGCCCCCGGCAACCAGGACGACGGCGACGAGCTGGCGTGGCGGGCGTTCACGTACGACTGGGAGGCCACACCGGGCGAGCACGTGCTGACGGTCCGTGCGTTCGACGCCGGCGGCCGCGAACAACCCGTCGAGGCCGAGTGGAACCGCGGCGGCTTCGCCAACAACACCGCCCAGCGCATCACGGTCCTGGTCACCTGACGACACCGCGTGTCGCTGGCGCGTTCCGGCGTACCGCCGTCACATCCTGGAGACGTACACGGTTCTCACTCCAGGAGTGGTGGCGGTGAACGACAACCATCTGCACGCGCGGGTCTTCAGGACGTCGGACGAGTGGTACGCCGACGTAGACGACGAACTCGACCCTCAGCCGGACAACCCCCTCTGGTGGGGCTGGTACACCAGCCAGCAAGCCGCCCTCCAAGCCGCCTGCAACCACCTCGCCACCCTCGAACAAGCCTCCTGACCAGCTACTCCGGTTCGTTGTGGGAGTTGCCGCCGACGCGGTACGGCGTGGTGATGCCTTCGTACATGAGGTGGGTCATCAGGCCCTCGGACGCGTGCGGGAGGTTGTGGCAGTGGTCCATCCACAGGCCGGGGTTGTCGGCGACGAACGCGATCTCGTACGTCTCCTTGTTGCCGACCTCGAGGGTGTCGACCCACCAGGGTGAGCCCGTGGCCGCGACGCCGTTGCGGGACAGGACGACGGCGTGGTGACCGTGGAGGTGCATCGGGTGCGCCTGCCCACTGGTGTTGGAGATCTTCATCCGTACGACGTCCCCTTCGGCGACCATGAACATCGGCACGTCGGGGAACTTGTGGCCGTTGATCGTCCACCACAACCCGGGCATCCCGTCGAGGAACCCGGGCCGCCGTCCGATCCGGTACTCGAAGTTCCGGTCCGCCGTTCCCGGATCGAACCCGAGCGGCGCCGGCGTCCCGTACGTCAGCAGATCGACCGTCTCACCCGGCAGCTCGGCCGTGGGTGGGTCGGCCGGCCCGATCCCGAGCGACAGCGTCGGCGTACCGGCCACCAACCGCATCCCGCCCGCCGGCACCACCGCCTCCAGGTCCGCCCGTCCACCGGCGGGCAATGCGTACGCGGCCGTCACCGCCGTCGGCCCGTGGACCTCGCGACCGTCGACCGCGACCACCTTGTACGGCGTCCCGGTCAGCCCGACCCGCAGGATCGCGTTGTCGGTGTTGATGACCCGCACGCGCGCCGTCGTACCCGCGGGCAGCTCCACCCGCGCGGTCCCGGTGCGCCCGTTGATCGTGCGCTTGCCGTCGTACGTGTGGATCGCGGCGATCACGTCACCAGGGGTCGCCGGCGCGATCACGATCGTGCCGAACAGCCCGCCCTTCACCTCCTCGCTCGACACCTGATGCGAGTGGTACCAGTACGTCCCGGCCTGCTCCGCCGTGAACCGGTACACGTGCTTCCCACCCACCGGTACGGCGTCCTGTGTGACACCCGCGACCCCGTCCTCGGCGTTCGGTACGTCGATCCCGTGCCAGTGCACCGTGGCGCCGTCCTTCACGGACTCGTTCACCAGCGTCACCTGCACGAGATCGCCCACCCGCGCGCGGATCAGCGGACCGGGCGACGTCCCGTTCAGGGTGTACCCGTCGATCGTCTCGCCCGACGCGAGCTGGAACTTCTGCTGCCGCGCGACGAGCGTGACGTCCACGTCCGGCGTACCGGTCTTCGGCCCGGTCAGGTCCGCGACACTCGCCCCGCCGTGGTGCTCGTGTCCCGCCATCGCGTGCCCGCCGCCGTAATCGGCGTACCCCATCCGCGCCGGGTCGTACTCCCCCGGGACCAGGCTGGTCGCCCAGAGATACCCGAGCGGTACGAGTACCGCCAGGGTGATCCCCAGCGCGACCAGCCGGCCCCACCGGCGCTTCTTCACCTCAGACACTGGCCGCGGGTTGATTCGGCGCTGCCTGATCCGGTACTGCGCGCCGTGCCGCCATACTCGCCACGGCGGCGATCGCGAGCCCGTTGACGCCGTGCAGGATGCCCAGCGCCGGCACCCCGAAGGACACCACCGCGAGCAGGAACTGCACGACCACCAGGCCGAGCACGATCGCGGCCAGCACCCGGCCGCGCGGTACGTCGGTCAGGAACGACACGATCAGGAACACCAGCGCGAGCAGCCCGATCGCCGTACCGGCGATGCTGTGGTAGCTCTGCCCGAAGTTGCTGTAGTCGGCGCCGATCGCCGCGCCGTCACCGGCGTCCTTCGCGACCGTGAAGCCGGCCATCGCGATCGAGGCGATCTGCAGGACGACTGCGAGGGCGATCAGCATGCCTGTCACCCGGTACACGTTTCTCATGCTCGCCGCTCCATCCGCCGCTTGCGGACGAAGAGCACGGCCCCCGCGATCAGTAGGAGCGGCAGGATGGGCGGGTGGCCGCCGCCTACCACGCAGCCGATCGAGGCCAGTACGGCGAACACGCCCAAGGCGATCAGCAACGGGAACGGAACTCGGCCGAGGAACCTACCTGGACCGCCGAATCCTCCGTTGCCGGCCGCACGCCCCGCGTTCCCAGGACCGCTGGCGGTGGTGGCGTCCTGCGGAGCCGTCCACGGGGGTCTGCGCCAACCCCACGGGCCGGCCCAGCCCTCGCCGCCGGCCGCGCCGCCGGGACCTGCTGCGGCACCGCCCGCCCAGCCGGCCCCGTCGCCGGCACCTGCTGCGGCGCCGCCCGCCCAACCGGCCTCGCCGCCGGCACCTGCTGCGGAACCTCCCGAGCCGCCGGCCGCGGTTCCGGCGCCGGGGCGCGCCTGGTGCGGGCCTGGGAGGTCGGCGAACAAGCCGTCGAGGTCTGCGCCGGTCTTCGCCTGCAAGGCCTGGTCGACGCGCTCGGAGTGCTCGTCCGCGCTCAGCCGGCCGGCTTCGTAATGCTCGCCCAGACGCCGGACGGCGTCCTCACGCTCACTGTCGCCGATACGGATCGATCCGCCCGGCCTCTCGTCGTTCATGACACTCCTCGGTGCTCGTGGTCCTTCGATGGCACCAAGCGTGTCTTTCAAACCACTTTCACCGCGTCGCCCCAGTGGCGACACCTCTGCTACCCCCGGAGGAGCACACTGCACCGCTGGACGCAGTACGACGTACTCCCCCGGGCGTAGTACCTACCAGGGACAACCCTCAGGCGTTGGCTGAGAGGATCTGGTTCACGTCGTCGTTCGCCTTCGCGAGGGACGACGGCTCCGCCTCGAACGACATCACCGCGTCCATTGCCGGCGTCATCACCGCGGTCACGTCCGCGGCGTTCGGGTTGGCCGGGTACGCGAAGACGTCACCCGCCTCGACCGGTTCCACGAACGGCGTGACGTCCCATCCCGCCTTCGCGAACGCCTCCTTCGCCGCCGGCATGCTCGCCGCCACCGCCGGGAACACCACCCCCGCCTTGGCGACGATGTCCTGCGCGGTCTGCGACCCGAGGAACTTCACCCAGGCCCACGACGCGTCCCGCCGCGTCGTCCCGGCCCAGATGGTGTCCGCGAGTCCGTTCATCATCGACATCCGCTTGCCGACCGGACCGATCGGCAGCCGGGCGAGCTTCGTCTTGACCTGCTTCAGCCCGCCGTACGTCCCGAGCATCCAGGAGCCGTTCGGGGTGATCGCGTACTTCCCCGCACCGAAGGACGTGGTCACGTCCACCCCGGACTTCGCCTGCGCGTACGTCGGCATGTACCCCTTGGTGATGAGGCTGCGCCACCACCCGATGGTCTCGGTGAACTTCGGGTCACCGTAGAAGAACTTCGTCCCCCACGGTTCGCCCTCGGAGTACTTCCAGCCGTTGATCGCGGCGTACCAGCTCCAACTGGTCTGCCCGTCACCGCCGCCCGCGTCGCCGTACCCGAGTCCGTAGACCTTGATGTTGTCCTTGTCGAACCCGGGCTGGTCGCCCCGGCGGCCCTTGGAGTCGACCGTCAGCCGGCGCACGATCTGCTCGAAGCTGCCACCGTCCTTGGGGTTCCACGTCATCGAGTTGAGCTGCTCGGCGCTGATCCCGGCCGCCTCGGTGAACGCGCTGTTGTAGAAGTAGACCTCGGTGTCCCAGTCCTTCGGCAGGCCGTACCGCTTGCCGTCGGCACCGATCCAGCGGTCCGCCAGGCCCTTCTGGTAGATGTTCAGGTCGACGTTGTCCCGTTTGACATAGTCGTCGATCGCGAGCACCTGGCCCTTGTCGGCGAACAGCGGGTACTTCGACGAGTGCCCGGTGAACACGTCCGGTGCGGTGTCCGAGATGAACCCGGTAACCAGTTTCGACCAGTAGTCGTTCCAGCCGTACTGCTCGATCTTCACGGTGTACTGCGGGTTCTGCTCGTGGAAGACCTTCGCGCACTCGGTGTACATCGGCAGCTGCGCCGAGTCCCACAGCCAGTAGATGATCTCGCCCTCACCGCGGGCCGCGGCCCCGTTGTTGCAGCCGGCCACGGCGGAGGCGGCGAGACCGGCGATCCCTGCCTTCAGGAGATTGCGTCTAGTGATCATCGCCGTACCTCACTTGATCCCGGAGAAGCCGATGGAGTTCGTGATCCGCTTCGCGAACGCCAGGAACAGGATGATCATCGGCAGCGCCGCGATCAGCGTCGCCGCCATCAGCCCGGCCCAGTCCGGTCCGCCCTGCGGTGTCTGCGACCGGAACACGCCCAGCGCGACTGTCAGCACCCGGACGTTCTCCTGCTGACCGACGAGCAACGGCCAGAAGTAGTCGTTCCAGGAGTTGATGTAGGTCAGGATCGCCAGCGTCGCGATCGGCGCCGCGCTCATCGGGATGATGAGGCCGAAGAAGATCCTGCGGTGCCCGGCCCCGTCGATCATCGCCGCCTCCTCGAGCTCGCGGTTGATGCCGAGGAAGAACTGCCGGAGGAAGAAGATCGCGAACGGCGTCATGAACGCGCCCGGCAGGATGATGCCGGCGAAGCTGTTCAGCAGACCGAGGTTCTTGATCAGCACGAAGTTCGGCAGCGTGGTGAAGATCGGCGGCACCATCAGCGCGGCCAGGAACAGCGCGAACACCTTGTCCCGACCCGGCCAGCGCAGCCGGGCGAACGCGTACGCCGCCATCGCACTGAAGAACACCTGGCAGACCGTGGTGACCGTTGCCACCACCAACGAGTTGCGCAGGTACAGCCAGAAGTTCACGGCCGCACCGGATCCGCCCTGTGCCTGCGCCTCCTCGATCGTCGCGAGCCCGAGAACCCGCTTGAACGCCCCCAGCGTGCTCTCCACCGGCAGCAGCGAGCTCGGATGCCCGGGCAGCTGCGTGTTGTCGGAGAACGCCGTACGCAGCATCCAGTAGAACGGGAACAGCGTCACGATCAGCAGGACGAACAGCAACACCCAGCAGACTGTCCGCCCGACACTCATCCTTCTCATGCCAGATCACTCTCCTTCGCCCGCAGCAGCCGCAGCTGAACCAGCGAGACGATCGCCAGGATCGCGAACAGCACCAGCGCCATCGCCGACGCGTACCCGAAGTCGAACCGGGTGAACGCGCGCTCGTAGATGTAGTAGTAGATGACCCGGGTCGCGTTGATCGGACCGCCCTGCGTGGTCACCGCGACGGTGTCGAAGATCTGGAACGAACCGATCATGGTGACCACCAGGACCATCACCAGAACGGGCCGCAGCAGCGGCAGCGTGATCCGCCAGAACGTCTTCCACTCGGTCGACCCGTCGACCTCGGCGGCCTCGTAGACGTACGCCGGGATCATCTGCAGACCGGCGAACACGAGCAGCGCGGTGTAGCCCATGTGCCGCCAGACATTGATCCCGGCGACCGTCGGGATCGCCCAGTGCGAGTCGCCGAAGAACGCCACCGGGTCGATCCCGAGCCAGCCGAGCCCCTGGTTCACGATGCCGACCTGGAAGTCCAGCATCCAGTACCAGACCAGCGCGACGACGACGTTCGCGACCAGGTACGGCGCGAGGATGATCGCGCGGACCGTGATCGACTTGGTCAGCCGGTACATGACCATCGCGATCGCGACCGCCAGCACGGTCTGCACGCCGATGTTGATCACGACGTACTCGACCGTGACCACGAGTGCGTTCCAGAAGAAGCTGTCCTGGACCATCCGCTCGTAGTTGGCGAGCCCGTTGAACTTCGGCGCGGACAGCAGGCTGTACTCGGTGAAGCTCAGGTAGGCGCCGCGCAGCGTCGGCCAGATGTAGAAGACGACGAAGCCCAGGGTCGCCGGGGCCAGGAAGATCATCGCGACCTTCAGGTCCCCCAGGCTCCGCCGCTTGCCGGGCGGTGCCGCCGACTCCCCGTGACTTCGTTTCCTGGTAGGTGGTGCGTTGGTGGTGGCGGTCACGGGGATCTCCTTCTCTTCCGGCGGTCAGGCGGGCTTATACGACCGCAGTCACGTCCAGCAAGATCGCGTTCTCGGGCCACTGCGCGGGCATCAGCACACCGACAGAGGCAAGGGCAGCTCCGTTCAGCTCGACTGTTCCACCGTCGGCCGCCCACGCCGCGGACCGCGACTCGGGTCCGGGTGTCGTGACCTTGCTGATGCGGTAGGTCCGCTGCGGGTCGAGCCCGGGCAGGCGGACCCGCCCGACGGCCGACGTCACCGACTGCTGCGTCTGGACGACGCTGAACACGCCACGCGAGCCGTCCTGCGCGACGACACCGTGCACCAGCACGTCCGCCGGGCCGCGGTCGGCGCGGACCACGCGGCCGGAGTGCAGCAGCGGCCGCAGCTCCTTGTGCAGGGCCACCCAGCCCTTGAGCTCCTCGCGCTCCTCGGCGCTCGCCGAGGCGATGTCCCACTCGATGCCGAAGTGGCCGAACAGAGCGGTGATCGCGCGGAACGACAGCGTCTGGGTACGGCCGGTCGTGTGCGCTCGCGGCGGGCCGACGTGGCAGCCGATCAGCTCCGGCGGCAGCAGCAACTGGGTGTACCGCTGGATGGTCTGCCGCTCGAGCGCGTCGTTGCTGTCGCTGCCCCAGATCCGGTCGGTGCGCTCGAGGATGCCGAGGTCGACGCGGGCGCCGCCGGAAGAGCAGGACTCGATCTCCAGCCCGGGGTGGCGGCGCTTCAGCTCGTCGATCAGCCGGTACACGGCCGCGGTCTGCTCGTGGATGCCCGCCGTACCGGTGTGCTGGTTGCCGCCGTCGACGAAGTCGCGGTTGTGGTCCCACTTCAGGTACGCGATGTCGTACTCGGTGAGGATGCTGTCCAGCCGCTCGAGGATGTAGTCGTAGGCGGCCGGGATCCCGAGGTTCAGGCCCTGCTGGTGGCGCGCGGTCGGCGGCATCCGGTCGCCGGCGGCGAGGATCCAGTCCGGGTGCTCGCGGGCGAGATCCGAGTCGGGATTCACCATCTCCGGCTCGACCCACAGCCCGAACTGCAGCCCGAGGCCGCGGACGTGCTCGACCAGCGGGTGCAGCCCCTTCGGCCAGATGCCCTCGTCGACGTACCAGTCGCCGAGCCCGGCGTGGTCGTCGCGGCGGCCGCGGAACCAGCCGTCGTCCAGCACGAACCGCTCGGCCCCGACCTCGGCGGCCGCGTTCGCGAGCGCCTTCAGCTTGTCCAGGTCGAGGTCGAAGTACACGGCCTCCCAGGTGTTCAGTACGACGGGACGCTCGGTCTTCGGGTGGTTCGGCCGCGCGCGCAGGTAGTCGTGGAAACGGTGCGAGACCTCGTCGAGGCCCACGCCGTACGAGCCGTAGATCCACGGGGTGCTGTAGGTCCCGGCGGGCTCGATGCGGCCCTCGCCCGGGAGCAGCAGTTCGCCGCCGCCGATCACGCCGTACCCGCTCATGCCGCGCTCGGCGTACGAACGGTGGTTGCCGCTCCAGGCGGTGTGCACACCCCAGATCTCACCGGAGCGGAAGCCGAAGCTCTCCGTGCCGGCCAGCAGCAGGAGGGTCGCGTCGGCGCCGGTGCGACCACGGCGGTTGTCGCGGATGTGCGCGCCTTGCGTGAAGGCGTGCCGCTGCGGGTGCCGCTCACCGATGTGCCGGCCGGTCATGTCGAGCAGCTCGGTCGCCTCGGTGGGCACCGGCAGCGCGAGGTACAGCCCGTCGACCGTGTACGGCGTCGAGCCGGTGTTGGTCAGGTCGGCCTTGGTCTTCACCAGGCCGGAGTCCGTGAGCTCGACCGTGAGCCTGAGTTCGAGGCCGGCCGCCGTGTCGGCGGCGTCGATCTGCACGGTGTTGCCGGTTTGGGCGACGCTGTTCAGCTGGAAGCTCGCCGAGAAGTCGTGGCCGTCGCGGTGCCCGTTCAGGCCCGGGAGGCCGAACCAGCCGGCCGAGTACTCCGGCACGATCGCGATCGGGAGGTTGCCGTCCAGCCCGTTGCCGTCCTGGACCGCACCGGCGCCGCGCCGCAGTTCCAGCAGAGCGTTCCCGGCCAGCTCGCCGAGGTCCGCGCCCCAGTGCAGCACAGATGGGAGGGCCGGACCGGAGCAATCCAGCACCAAGCTGACCCCGCCGGCCCGGAGCTGCAGAATCTCGATGTTCGACACTGTTGATTCACTCTGCTTTCTGATTGATTTCAGGACGGAACTATTTACCTCGCGAGCGCTGTTGTCAATGCTTCACGAGGTTAAGTAAATAGCCTAGGGCTTTACAACGACGGAACAGCAGGTTCGATCAGCGCCCGAGCCGCGCCCGGACGAGCAGATCGTGAAGTCCGGCCTCGGCGGACGGACGATCCGGGAGGGCACTCACAGCCTCGGCCTCGTCCAGCAGGCTGTGCAGCCGCAGCACATCCGCAGCCAGCTGATCCCTGGTCGGCCCGTCCAGCGGCGCATGCTCGGCCTCGGCCTTGGCCGCCATCAGCTCCGGCAGGTACGACGGCCCGCCCGGCAGCTCGCGCAGATCCGCCCGCACCTTCCCGGTCCTCATCAGGTTGATCCCGGTCAGCAGCACCCGGAACGTGTACAGCAGCGGCTTCAACTCGCCCTTCTTCTCGAAGAACTCCCACTGCGTCTTCGCGAAGCCGCGGTAGTGGTGCGCATGCCACCTGGTGATGCAGCCCTCGGCAAGCGCGACCAACTCGTCGTGCTGCGGCGTACTGAGGACGACGAGCGGCGAGAGCACCTGCTCGAGGACGTAGCCGTTGCGGCGCAGCATCAAGCGGGCGAACTTGGCCAGGTCGTGGGTGACCAGGTCGACCTCGGCCTCGTTCTCGAACCAGGTGCGGTCGAGGGTATCGGGACCGGTCCGCAGGCCGACCACCTCGGCGGCCGGCAGCACGTGGACGCCGCGCAGGTCGACGTCGGAGTCGCGGGACGGGAAACCGTACAGGTGTGCGCCGGAGACTGTGGCGAAGAGCAAAGGGTGCGGCTGCTCCCCCATGATGTTCCGCAGCTCGGCGTAGTCGAGCTGCCTCATGTCACGCGTCACCGAGGCTCCTTCTCCGTACCGATCGCAACCATGCGTCGACGGTTGCGACATCCGGCGTCGCCGGCAGGACCGTGCGCTGCAGGGCCTTGTCGAGCTCCTCGTGCAGCTGCAGCCGCCAACGCTCCACCTCGTCCCATGGCAGCTCGCCGCGTTTGACCGCCAGCAACCGGTCGCGATGCGGTCCGACGTCGACCACGAGGCTTGCCTCGAGCAACAGTTCGCGGGCCGAGAGCAGCAGCCTGATCAGATGCATGACGTGCTTCCACTTCGGCGTACCGTCCCGGCGGAAGTCCGTCTCGAGCTTCTTGAACTGGCTGAGCACGTAGCCGGAGTACGTCTGGTAGGCCAACTGGGACAGGAAGTGCCGACGCAGACTCAGGAGCTCCTCGCCCAGCGGGGTCTGCCGGACGACGAGCGGTGAGTGCAGGACCTCGAGGAGGTTCGGGTTCGACTTCAGCGCGAGCTCGCAGAACCGTTCGACCTCCCACGAGAACCACTCGGGCTCCGGCCCGTCGACATGCGTCGGCGGCTTCGCGAGCGACCAGAACGCCTCGGTCGGGGCGACATACACGCCGCGGGTGTCGGTGTCCGACTGGTCGGTGTCCAGGCCGAACGCGCGCGACCCGACGACCGCGGCGTAGATCGTGTGCTCGCGGACCAGGCGGTCGCCGTCGGGCTGATCGAGTTCGATCGCCTCGTCCTGGTACGCGGTCCGCAGGCTGAGCTGATCGCGCCGCGCGACGGTCTCACGGCCGTCGACGAGCCGGACCGTGTAGCGCCCGTCCGCGGTGACGCCGGCCACCCGCCCGGTCGCCCCACGCTGCGCCGTACCGCCCTGGTCGTCGGGCGCGGCGACGCGGATCACCACCTGCGTCCCCACTGGCAACTGCGGTCCCTGGACTGCCACCCGCCCATGCTGCCCGACCGCCGATCCCCACGCCATCACATTCCCCTCGCACCGTCGGCGCCCCGCGGGAGGGCCTCGGCCGAGGCCGATTGTGATGGCCTGGGCGTCGGCTCCCACCTCTTGACAAATTTTCCTGTCAAGTGGAGCCTGAACGCATGTTGCGCTACGTCGAGGAGCCCGAGAAGGTGCGGCTGGCCCTGTCGCCGATCCGGCGGCGGCTGCTCGAACTGCTGCGCGAGCCGTCGTCGGCGACCCAGCTCGCCGCCGCGCTCGACCTGCCGCGGCAGCGCCTGAACTACCACCTGCGAGAGCTCGAGAAGGCCGGCCTGGTCGAGCTCGTGGAGGAGCGGCGGCGGCGTGGCTTCACCGAACGCATCCTGCGGGCGTCGGCCTCACTGGTGGTCGATCCGGCGGTGATGGGCAGGGCGTTCACAGAGATCCAGGACCAGTACGCCGCCGAGCACCTGGTCGAGGTCGCCGCGGGGACCGTGCGGGACGTTGCGCGGATGCAGAGCGCCGCGGACGCGGACGGGAAGCGGCTGCTGACGTTCACGGTGGAGGCCGAGGTGCGGTTCGCGGAGCCGGGTGACGTGCACCGGTTCACCGATGCGTTGACCGAGGCCGTGCGCGGCGTGGTGGAGGAGTTCGACAGCGAGGGCGGGCGGCCGTACCGACTGATCGCGGGAGGTCACCCGGCACCCCGCCGTACCGAAGGAGAGACATGAAGATCGTGGTGACCGTGGCCGCTCCGGTGGAAGCGGTGTGGGACGCGCTGCGGGACAAGGAGAAGATCCGGCACTGGCACGGCTGGGAGTACGACGGGCCGCAGGGCGGGCTCGACGAAGAGATCGACCTGATCTACTTCAAGCAGACGGTCGAGGACGGTACGACGCTGCGCATCGGCAACGGCGACGAGTTCGTCGTCGAGCCGCACGAGGGCGGCGCCCGGATCACGTTGACGCGGGCGCCGATGGGCGCGGATCCGGAGTGGGACGCGTACTACGACGACGTGACCGAGGGCTGGATCACGTTCCTCCACCAGCTCCGCTTCGCCGTCGAACGGCAGCCCGGTGAGGTCCGTCACACGCTGTTCTTCTCGGGCTCGGGGCCCGTCTCGCCGATCACCGAGCTGCGCGTTCCCGAGCAGCCGGCGGGTATGGCGTACGAGCTCGAACTCGTCGGCCAGGAAGCGAAGGGCGAGATCTGGTACCGCTCCGAGCACCAGGTCGGTCTCACCGTCGATGCCTGGGGCAACGGACTGCTGGTGCTCAGCCACATCCCGCCCGGCGACCGGAAACCCGACGGAGCGACGATGGCGATCCTGTCGCTGTACGGCGACACCGACCGGGACGAGGTCGCGGCCCGCTGGCGTGCCTGGTGGCGCGAGCGTTACCCGGAGGAACTCGAGATGTTCGAACAGTGAGCCGGGCGCCGGGCGGTTTGCTGGTTGGGTGAGCGGGTCATCGCAGACGGTGGTCGGCTGCCCGGTGAGCGGTTCGTCGCGGACCGTGGTGGACTTGCGCGGGCCGGGAACTGCTGGTGGTCTGGGGCGGACGTGGATGGCAGAATCGCGCAGACGGGTTGGCTGCCGCGGGGGTGCGACTCCCCCGGCGGCGCGACCGATCGCGATCAGGATGACGCCGGCTGGGGTGTGAGTGGAAACCGAATTCGTGCTGTCGCTCGGTGAGCAGCGCTGGACACTGCCGGCCGGGGCCGACACGATCACCATCGGCCGTGCCTCCAACGCCGACATCCGACTGCAGGCGGACGACCAGATCTCCCGCATCCACGCCCGCCTCACCCGCGACGGCGCCACCTGGACCCTGCACGACGAGTCTCGCAACGGCACCGGCCTGAACGGCCAGCGCCTCACCGGCCCGACTCCCCTCAGCACCGGCGACCGCATCCACATCGGCCGCTCAGTCATCACCTTCCACAAATCCACCATCCCGTCCCCCGACGCGGCCACCACAGTCCCGTCCGCTCCGCCCACCACTCCGGCCGCGCCGCCCACCACTCCGGCCGCGCCGCCCAGCACTCCTGCGCCGCCGGCCCCACCAACTGCCTTCCCGGCGGCGCCGGACGTACAGCAGCACCCAGCCGACCCGGTGCCGACTCCGCAGGCACATCGGGATCAGCCGCCGGCCGAAGCCGCGTTCCCGACAGACCGAGGCGCCGACGAGCAGTTCTCCACTGCCCGAGCGTTCCCGGACGACCCGGTTCCCGCGCCGCACACACCGCCCCACCAGTCGTCCCCCGCAGCCCCGGCGTACCCCGAGGCGCTCTCCACCCCGGACGATCCTGCTCCTGCTGGCACGAGTCCGTTCGCCCCGGATGACCGTGAGCCCGTTGGCAGGAGCCCGTTTACTCCAGACGACCGCGCGCCCGCCGGCACGAACCCGTTTGCGCCGGACGAACCTGCTCCCGCTGGCGCACCCCCGTTCGCGGTGGACGACCGTGGACCGGACGGAGCGAATCCGTTCGCGCCGACTGGGCAGGACCTGGATCGGAACGACGAGTACGACGTTGCGGGCGTGGTTCCCGGGTTTGACCTCGGCGACGGGGCAGCGCGCTCGGGTGACGCGGGCGCCTGGGCGGCGTACCCCTCGGCGGACAACCCGGAACCGGTCCGATCCCCCTGGGAGATCTCCGCGCAGATCGACCAGTCCGAGCCCAACTGGAACGCCTCGGACAGCTGGCCCGACCCCAGTGTCGCCACGGCCGACCGCCGTACCGCCGCCGCCGCCGCCGCCGACCAGCGAACCCCGGCCGAGCACCGCGCGACAACCGACCGCCGCTCACCCGCCACAGATCGCCGTACGGCGGGATCGGCCAGACTCCCCAGCACGGCGGACCCCGACGACACAGACGCCGTAGGCAGCGTCCGGCTCGCGCGCGTTCTGATCGCGGCCGGCGGCGTGATCGTCCTCGGCCTGATCGTGAACCTGATCGTCACCTTCCTCTCCGACGGTCCCGGCAACGCGCTCCGCTGGCTGGTCCCGCCGGCCATCGCCCTGATCGTCGCGATGGTGCTCGCCGTCACCGACGCCGCCGCGCCGAAGCCGCACCGCCCCGGCCGTCTCAATGTGTCCGTCCTGGTCGCGATCGCCGTCGTCCTTGTCGGCGTCGGCGTCGGCGGGTTCGCGCTGACCGCGGGAACGGAGTACGTCGCCGGCTACCTGACCGGCAACGAATCCGGCGAGGACCGCCTGATCAAACCGGTCGCGAAGTCCACCAACGGCATCACCCTGACCGTCGAGAACGTCACGTACACAGGCCATTTCACCCGCATCGAGGTCGCGGTCGCGAACGCCGCCAAGCAGGCGGTCACGATCCCCCTCGACGGTACGACGTTCACCGCCGCCGACGGCACCGCCCTGCGCGCCGACACCGGCAAGAGTTCGTGGCCGAGCCGGATCGCGTCCGGCGGCACCGAGCACGGCACAATCACGTTCAAGGGCCACCTGCCCGACAGCGCCACCACCGCCGTCCTCACGTTCAAATCCGGCGACACCACCTTCCCCGTCCCCGGCGTGACACTCAGCCAATAAGAACTTCTCCACCCTCGATCGCAGCGGATCGCTCCGCTTCAGATCTCGCGCCAGGTTTCGGCGAAGGCCAGGGCTGCGGAGCTGCCGAACCAGCCTTCGGGCTGGTGGATCTCGCCTTGGGCCGGGACGCCGTTGACGCGTACCTCGGCGGTGGCGCAGGGGCGGGCGATCGCTGAGGTTTCGTAGCCGGTGAGGCGCGTGAGTACCTGGAACGTGTCCAGTACGTCGCGCCACTCGAGTTCGATCGTGGTGGGTCCGCTGACGCAGGTGATGCGGTGGAACCGGTCGCCGCCGGACACCTCGGTGAAGCGCGCCGGCGCCGGTGGGCGGGTCTCGATCCCGCGGCCGCGGATGGTGTCGTAGTCGCGGTAGAAGCGCTCCCAGACGTACTGCGCGAGCTCCGGGTTGTCGGCGTACATCCCGATCGGCGCCGCAGAACCGAGGCCCGTTCCGGAGGGATCTGCCCAGATCAGCAGCGCGCGGCCCGCGCCGACGGGTGAGTACTTCGCCGTCCACATGCTCACCAGGAGGACGATCTCGTCGCTGCCGGGGCGGTACAGGATGATCATCGGGTTCTCACCGGCGATCGCGATGCCGCGCTGGATGACGGGCTCGGGCAGGGCCATGGGTGTCTCCTGATCTGGACGCTCAGTTGCTCCATGCTGCCAGCAGGTCGTGGCAGAACATGCGGATGGCTCGGTTGACCATTGTGGGACGTTCCCACGGGAGGAAGTGCCCCGCACCCTTGATCCAGAACGGGCCGACCGCTTCGGGAAAGGCGATCGCGCAGCGCTCGTCGGCGTGGTCGCCGACGGTGACCTGGTCCGCGCCGATCAGGATCAGAGCCGGCTGCCGCACCGGTCGATCGAGCATCTCCGGGGCCGACAGCGCCCGCGTGCCCATGACGACTTCGTAATCGGCGAAGGCAGCACGCAGCCGGGCCGCGTCGCCGTACGGCCCGGTCAGGAAGGCCAGATCCTCGTCGTCGAACGCGTCGGGCGGACACCACAGCCGATGCCCGTAGAACTCACCGATGTAGCGCCGGCGCTGTTCGGGTGTATCCAGCTCGGCGACCAGCGCGTCGGCGTGGAGCCCTTGGAGACGTTGGTAGTCGTAGACGGCCGGCTTCGGCCGCGTCGGCGGGATCCCCGCGGCGGCGAACGTCTCGGCCAGGTCGGGCATCGAGTCGTCCAGGATCACCAGGCGGTCCACCCGTTCGGGGTGCCGGTTCGCCATGTCGACGGCGATCATCGCACCGAGATCATGCCCGGCGACGACCACGCGATCCCAGCCGAGCGCGTCGAACAGGCCCGTCAGGTCGGCGTTGAACGCGTTGAGATCGTAGAACTCGTCCGGCGCGAAATCAGAATCGCCGTACCCCCGCAGATCCGGCGCGACCACGTCGAACCCCGCCTCGGCCAGCGGGACGAGGTTGTGCGACCAGATCCGGCTCGTGCACGGAAACCCGTGGAGCAGCAGCAACGGCACACCACCGATTCCACGACGCCGCACAGCCAGCTGGTGCCCTCGGCGTACGTCGACCCGCACAGGCTCGACGACTTCAGCAGGAAGAACCATGCATCCGGCTTACACCACGTTCCGGACGAAAAACCTCCGGAACGTGCGACTCGAGCCTCCGAACGACGAGCTCACAGCGCGGGCTCGCTGCCGGTGCGGTAGCCGGTGGGTGAGGTCCCGTACCGGCTGCGGAACCGCCGGGACAGGTGGAACTCGTCGGAGAAGCCGATCCGCCGGGCGATCTCCCGGCAGGTCAGATTGGTTGCCCGCAACAGGGTGGCTGCGACCTCGAGCCGTCGGTCGTTGCGGTAGGCAAGCGGCGACCTGCCGAAGCGGTCCCGGAACACCCGCCGGAACCGGTCGTATTCGAGATCGAGCCGGGCTGCCACGTCGCGCATCTCCAGCCTGGCCGGCAGGTCCTCGCTGAGCAGCCTCGCCGCCTGGTCCCAGCGGGCGGTCTCGTCGTCGACGCGTCGAGCCAGCGCTCCGGACAGCCAGCCCGCCAATGCCCAGATCTGCTGCTCGGCCCCCGAGCGCGGCGGAGCGCTGCGCAGCAACAGCGCCAGACCGGCCGGGCGGACACCACGCGGCAGCGGCCGGGGACCCGACCAGGTCAGCCGACCGGTCTGGCGCAGCAGGTCGAACGCCGGCCCTTCGACAACGGCGAACTACTCACTCCAGCACTGACCGGGGTGGGTGCCGTACCAGTGCTGCTCGCCGGGCAGCACCACCGTCAGCGAAGGCGCGACGATCGGTTCGGTGCGGCGATCGGCGTGCCGATAGAACCCGGTACCGGAAGTGACCAGTGAGATGACCGTGCCCGGCAGCGAGTGCAGCGGCCCCGGCACGAGCGGTTCGGCATCGGAGACCTCCCCCGCCAGCAGCACCCTGCCGAACGGGGTCGGGTCCTGGTCCGACATCGTGATCCGCTGGTAGCCACCGGCCATGAGATCCAACCTCCGTGCCAAAACGTGCATCGAGCAGCCATCGTGAGCATTCCGGCACTGGTACTGGTTTGCCAGAGTGATCATCATGACGAAAACGCAGAAACCGCTGGTCGAGGACGATCAGGTGGCCCAGTACGCCGCGGAAGGGTACTTCGTCCTGGAGAAGGTGATCGGCGCCGAGGACCTGGAGTTGTTGCGCGGCGCCGCGCAGTTCTCCATCGATCGCCTCGACGCCGCCATGGATGCCGCCGGGGTGGACCGGATCGGCATCAACGCCAAGGGCAAGCGGTACTTCAGCAACATGGTCTACCAGCAGCGCCCGGAACTGCGGCGCTTCATCTTCGGCCCGATCATGGAGCAGATCTGCCGCCGGGTGCTCGGCGAGAACGCCTTCCTGTTCTGGGAGCAGTACGTGATCAAGGCAGGCGATCCCGACACCACGTTCGCCTGGCACCAGGACTCGGGGTACGTCCACGAGAACCACACGCCGTACCTGACCTGCTGGATCGCGCTGGACGACGTGACCGAGGAGAACGGGTCGGTCTACCTGTTGCCGTACAGCCGATCCGGCATCAAGTCCTACATCAAGCACATCCCGATCGAGACCGGTGACCAGGTCTGCTACTTCGGCTCCGATCCCGGCCTGCCCGTGATCGTCCCGGCCGGGTCGATCGTCTGCTTCTCCAGCACGGTGATCCACCGCAGCGGGGCGAACCTGACCGACAAGCTGCGTCGGGTCTACCTGCTGCAGTACTCCCCCGAAGTGATCATGAACGGCGACGGTACGGCGCCGCACGGCTCCTACGAGGCCTTCCTGATCGACGGCAAGGTCGCCACCGCGGTCTCCTGACTGCATTCCCGAGTCACCCGCGCGTGTCGGCGAACGGATTCGGGATGGCTTCGAGCAGCTGCCGCGTGTAGTCGTCCTTGGGCGAACGGATCACCTCCAGAGAAGGGCCTTGCTCGACCACCTTGCCCTCGTTGAGAACGACGACCTCGTCGCAGAGCATCCGGGCACTCAGCAGGTCGTGGGTGATGTAGAGGATTCCGACGCCGCGCTCGTGCACCAGCTTGTCGAACAGTTCGAGTACTTCGGCCCGGATCGACACGTCCAGGCTGGAGATCGGCTCGTCGGCGACGATCAGCTCAGGTTCGACCGCCAGCGCGCGGGCGATGACCACGCGCTGGCGCTGACCTCCGGACAGCTCGTGCGGATAGCGGTTGAGGAACCGCCGTCCCGGCGACAGCGCCACCGTCTCCAGCAGCTCGATCACCCGGTCACGCAGCTGGGCACCGTGCAGGTGCTGGAAGTTGATCAAGGGCCGGGCCAGCGTGGCGCCGAGCGTCTTGGTCGGATTCAGCGCCGAGTACGGATCCTGGAACACCATCTGGACGCTGCCCCGATAGCTGCGCAGCCGGCGTCCGCGCATCCGTGCGACGACCTGATCGCCATCGGAGCCGTGGAAGGTGATCCGGCCCGACGTCGGCGCATCGACCCCCGTGATCATCCGGGCGATCGTCGACTTGCCACTGCCGCTCTGCCCCACCAGAGCCGTCACGCCGCTCCGCCGGAGTACGAAGTTCACTCCGGTCACGGCCTCGGTCCGGACGGCGCGCAGTCCCTGCCTGCGGACGTAGGTCTTGGACACGTTCTCGATCGTGACCAGCGGCCGGCTCCGGACCATCTCCGCCGACTCGGCGGCGGACTTCACGAACTGCGGCCCGGCGAACGTGCGGATCGGCGGGCCGATGTCGGCACCGGTCCCGTTCTCGGCGGCGCCGCGCTGGACGGCCGCGACGTGACATGCCGCCCGACCGTCCCCGAGGACCGTCTGTGCGGGCTCGACCTCTGTGCAGCTGTCGATCCGCTCCGGACACCGGGCAGCGAACGCACACCCCACGGGCCGATGCGCAAGATCCGGCGGCCGGCCCGGGACGTAGGTGATGCGTACGGTCTCCGCGCGCGGATCGCCGTACGATCCCAGCAATCCCTTGGTGTACGGGTGCAGCGGATCGCGGAGCAGTTGCCGCGTCGCCTGCTCCTCGACGATCTTGCCCGCGTACATCACCATGGTCCGGTCGGAGAGATCCAGCACGGTGCCGAGGTCGTGGCTGATGAACAGCACCGCGAAGCCGAGTTCTTTCTGCAGCCGCCGGACGTTCTCCAGGATGTTGTGCTGCACAACGACGTCCAGCCCGGTCGTCGGCTCGTCGAGTACGACGAACCTCGGCCCGATGGCCAGCGCCAGGGCGAGGTTGACCCGCTGCCGCATCCCGCCGGACAGTTCGTGCGGGAACGCGGTCATGAACTTCGGGTCGATCAGGACCATGTCGAACAGCGTCCTGATCCGCTCGGTGACCTCGTTGCCGCGCAGCGAGGTGTGGCACTGGATGACATCTGCGAACTGCGCCTCGACCCGGGCCACCGGGTTCAACGCGTTCATGCTGCTCTGGAAGACCGTCGAGATGTCACGCCAGCGGTACTTGCGCAACTCGGCCTGGCTCAGGTGGGTGATGTCGGTGCCGTCGAAGGTGATGGACCCGCCGCTGATCCGTCCCGGCCGTTCCAGCAACCTCAGCACGGCCGTGCCGACCGTGGTCTTGCCCGAGCCGGACTCGCCGATCAGACCGACGAACTCACCGTCGTCGATGCTGAAGCTGAGCTCGCTGACCGCGTCGACGGCGGCCCGTTGCTTCGGTTCGTAGCGGATCGACAGATCGCGTACTTCGAGGAGCGCCATGTCTCAGTCCTCCCTGAGGTGCGGATTGCTGAGCAGATCGATGCCGAAGTTGATGAACGCCATCGAGGTGATCAGGATCGCCAGCACCAGACCGGGGACGAACACCCAGGCGAACAGGCCCTGGGAGATCGCGCCGGCGGCGTCGGCCTGGTAGAGGATCGTTCCCCAGGACACCGAGTCGCTGCTGCCGAGTCCCAGCACCGCGAGCCCTGCCTCCGCGCCGATCGCGCCGGTGGCGGCACCGACGAACGCGGCGGCGACCAGCGAGGTCATGTTCGGCAGGATCTCGGAGAAGATGATCCGGAGCGTGCCGTCGCCGGAGAACTTCGCCGCGGTGACGAAGTCCCGGTTCCGCAACGTGATGATCTGGGCCCGCTTCCCCCGCGCCGCGCCCGCCCAGGACGTGATCGCGATCACCCCGACGATCAACGGGATGCCACGCGTGTCGGAGTACGCGACGAGCGTGATGATCAACGGCAGCACCGGGATGACCAGTGCGGTGTTGGTGAGGAATGTCAGGACGTCGTCGACGACCGTTCCTTCCGCATAACCGGAGACCAGTCCGATCAGCAGCGCGATCGCGGTCGCCAGCAAGCCGCCGAGCAGCCCGACGAGCAGCGAGACACGACTGCCGTAGATCACCTGGGAGAACACGTCGACACCGGCCACGTTCGTGCCGAGCAGGTGCCGCGCCGACGGTCCGGTCAACGGTGTGAACGAACCGTCGGTCGGCCCGTACGGCGCGATCACGGGAGCCAGCAGCGCGACCAGGACGTAGATCGCCACGACGACGATCCCGACCCGGGCCTTCTTGCTGCTCCACACCACCCGGTACCAGCGGTCGGCGACGTCGGAGCCTGCGGCCTGCTCCTCGGGCGCTGGCGGTTCCGCCGGCGAGATCGACGTACCGGGAAGCACCGGATTCTGCGCACTGCTCATGCGGCTGCCCTCCTGGCGCGCGGATCGAGGATGCCGTACAGCAGATCGGCGATCAGATTGGCGACCAGCGTCACGACCGCGGTCAGCAACATCAGGCCCTGCAACAGCGGATAGTCCTTGATGCCGACCGCCTCCCCCATCAGCCGGCCGAGGCCGGGATAGTCGAAGACGGTCTCCACCAGGATGGTGCCGCCGAGGACGCCACCGAGCGCGAGTGCGAACCCGGCGACGCTCGGCAACAGGGCGTTCCGGGCGGCATAGCGCAGGGCGATCATCCGGTCCGGCAGCCCCTTGGCGCGGGCCAGCCTGATGTAGTCCTCGCCGAGATTCATGATCATCGTGTTGCGCATCCCGAGGATCCACCCGATCGGCGTCACGATCATCAACGTCAGGGCCGGCAGGAACGCGTGCGACACCGCGTCGTAGATGAACGCCCCGTTGAACCCCGGCGTCGACGCCTCGTAGCCGCCGGCCGTCGGGAACCAGCCGAGGCCGTAGCCCAACCCGTAGATCAGCAGCAAGGCGATCCAGAACGGCTGCAGGGTGCCGACGAAGGTGGAGATCACGGTCACCGAGGTGTCGAACCGGCTGTTCCGCCGCCACGCGGCGAAGGCGCCCAGCAGGATCCCGATGGCGAACGACAGCACCTGGACGGCGCCGACCAGGATGACGGTCCACCAGAACGCCATACCGATCACCTCCGCCACCGAGTACGGGAAGTAGGTGTAGGAGATCCCGAGGTTGCCTTGGATCAGCTGTCCGAGGTAGTTCCAGTACTGACTGAACAGCGAGCCGGACGGAGCGCCCAGCAGATCGCGCATCGCCTCCACCTGCGCGCGATTCAGCTGCGCGTTCTTGCCGACGAGGTTCTGCACCATCAGCTCGGCGGGATCCCCCGGCTGCAGCCGGGGGATCATGAAGTTCAGCGTCACGACGGCCCACAGGGTGAGCACGAAGAACCCGACCTTGCGCGCGAAGTAGCGCATCGGACTACTTCGACGGCGGTGCGGTCAGGTGCGTGATCCACACCAGCGGCTGGTCCTGCGGATTCGCGTACGGATCCTCCGCGGACGGCCAGCCGACGGCGTGATCGGTGCGGTAGATCGCCCGGGCCGGCGCGTAGAGAATCGGGAGCACTGGGTAGTCGGTCATCATCGCGTCGACAAGGACGCCGACCTGTTCCTTCGTCGCCGCCTCGTCGGTCGCGGCCGCGAGCGCCCCGATCGCCTTGTCCACGGCGGGATTCGTGTAGCGCCCGACGTTGCCCTTGATCGTGGTCTTGTCCGGGATCTCCGCCGTCGAGACGGTCGCCCCCATGCCGTGTGCGTAGTCGCAGCCGGCGCCCATGTAGTTGATCATCAGCTGGAAGTTGCCGCTCTTCTTCTGCTGGTCGACGGCCTCCGGCGGCATCTTGTTCGCCGTGATGTCCAGCCCGAGCTTCCGGAAGTTGCTGGTCAGCTCGTCGGCCATCGCCTCGTAGTCGATCCAGCCGGCCTGGACCGAGAAGGTGATCTTGAGCGGCGAGCCGTCGGGGTTCTGCCGCAGGCCGTTCGAACCCTTCCGGTAGCCGGCGGCGTCGAGCAGCTCGCCGGCCTTCGCCTGGTCGAACGGGATCACCGTGCTGTTCGCCGGGTACTTCGCGGGCAGCAGGTCGTCCTTCTCCGGCAGCGGCAGCCCGGACTGGCTGGCGACCTTCATCAGGCCGTACGTCGCCTTCTGGGTCGCGCTCTGCTTGTCCATCCCGTACGCGAGCGCCTCCCGGAACTTGACGTCGTCGAACGGTTTCTTGGTCAGGTTCGGCGCGAGCACGGTGAGGCCGTTGGGCGCGTACCAGACGTGGTTGGTCTTCGGGTCGGCAGCGACGAACGCCTTCTGCGGGTTGGGAATCTCGCCGGAGTAGAAGTCCAGCTCGCCGGCCTTCAGCTTGGCCGCCGCCTGGTTCGCGTCGTAGTTGCCCTCGAGAACCAGCTTCTGGACCTTGATCTTGTCGGCCTGCCAGTAGTCGGGCCGGCGCTCGAGCTCCAGCCGCCGTCCGTTGTAGGTGGCGACCTTGAACGGCCCGGTCGAGATCGGGGTCTTCGAGACGTACTTGGCCGGATCACCAGCCGGCCCGAACTCCTTCTCCGACACGATCTTCTGGCCGATCAGGTAGGGAAACTTGGTGGCCGCCGGGCCCTCGAACTCGAACGTCACCTTGTCGCCGTCGGCCGTGACCGACTTCCCCTTGGGCCCGAACGTGTCGTTCCAGACGCCGGCCAGGTCGATCGACGGATACTTCTTGGTCAGGTTGTAGGTGAACGCGACGTCCTTCGCGCTGAAGGGCGACCCGTCGCTCCACTTCACCCCCTGGCGGATCGTGAACACGAGCTTGGACGGGCTCTCCCAGCTGTAGCCCGTTGCCAGCCACGGGACGACCTTGCAGTCCAGGGAGCTCTGCTGCATCAACGGCTCGAACAGCCAGGTCCGGACCGTCTGCTGGACCGCGAACGGGTTGTAGTTGACCAGACTCCCCATCGACGCGTCGGACTCGGTCGGCAGATTCAGCTCCGGGATCGTGCCGCCCGCCGCATTTCCCTGCTGCTGTTGCTTCTCGCCGGCGACGCGACTGCCGGCACATGCCGGCAACGCCAGCACGGCCAGCGACAACGTCGCGACAAGGATCCCCCGCCATGACCCCCGTCCTCGTCGGATGTGGAACGAAGTACTCGTCATGACGACACCTCCGTGTGTCAGGTTGCTACCTGGTTCGAATGCTGTGTCTGTGTCTGTTCCAGTTCAGGCCTGGCAGCCGCAGCTGGCTCTCCGGACCAGCCGCGACGCGAGAACGGTCTCGGGCGCGACGTCCGCGCCGTTGATCAGGTCGAGCAGCAGCCGGGTCGCTGTCGCTCCGAGCTCGGCCAACGGCCGGGCGACGGTGGTGAGACCGGGACTCACCAAAGAACTCATCGGGACGTCGTCGACGCCGGTGATCACCAGATCGCCGGGCACCCGCAGGCCCCGTCCCAGGACCGCCATCATCAGGCCGAGTGCGGTTTCGTCGTTACCGCACACGGCGCCGTCGTATCCGCCGGCCAGTACCTCGTCAGCAGCCTGTACGCCGTGTGTCTGTTCGAGCCCGGTCCGGTACTGCGTCCCCGGCCGGAGCCCGAGCTCCGCGTGCGCGGCCACGAACGCTTCCCAGCGCTCGGTCAGGTCCGGCGATCCTTCGGGGTTGCCGACGAAGATCAGCTTGCGCAGCCCGTGATCAGCCAGCAGGTGGCTGACCAGCTGCCGGAACGCCTGATGGTCGGTCCGGACGACGACCGGCGCCGGATGCGGATCCGGACCGATCATGACCACGGGATGGCGGGCCGCCAGTTCCTTGATCACCGCCTTCGGCACGGTGCCGCCGTGGATGGCCATCCCGTCGACGCGCCGGGCGACGTCGAGCAGTTCGTCAGGCGCTTCGCGGCGCAGGTGGGTGCCGATGACGTGCACGCTGATCTGGCGCGGCACGGCGACGCTCTCGACACCGTTGATCAACTCGGCGAAGTAGGGCCCGGACAAGCCCGGGAACACCACCGCCAGGGCGCCGTGGCGACGGTTGGCCAGGGCCTCCCCGAGGTGGCTGGGCCGGTAGCCGTACTGCTCGATCGCGGCTTGCACCTTGGCCCTGGTCTTGGGTGAGACGCTCCCGATGCCACGGTAGACACGCGACACGGTCGCAATGGAAACACCCGCCAGCTTGGCGATCTCGCGCACGTTCATGCGGTCGTCAGTCACTGCCGAGCCTCCTCGTCTGACTGGTAAGGCCTTGCCGGGTTGGGAGTGTAACCGGTTACAATTCCAACCGCCAGAGCTCGTCGCCAGACCCGACCGGAGCGTTACCGCGCCGTTGAAGGAGCCTCATGAGCCCAGCAGCCGAGAGCGACACCCGTCCCGTCGACGACCCGCGGCGCGGGCACATCGCGCTGCGGTCCGGCCGGATCGAGGTCGACGCGACGCCCACGCTGATGCTGTCCGGCGAGGTGCACTACTTCCGCCTGCGGCGCGACGACTGGGCCGATCGGCTGGTCCAGGCCCGGGACGCAGGGCTGGACACCATCGCCAGCTACATCCCCTGGATCTGGCACGAGTTGCCGGACGGCGAGCTCGACCTCACCGGGCGGACCTGCCCGGAACGGGACCTGCCGGCCTTCATCGACCTGTGCGACTCCCTCGGCCTGCGGTTTCTCGCCCGGCCCGGTCCGTTCGTGATGGCCGAGCTGAAGAACGAGGGCATTCCACACCGCATCTACCGCGAGCATCCGGACGCCCACCCGGCCGGCTGGGACGGCGCGGCAGCCACGACCGAGGACCTCGACTACCACCACCCCGGTTTCCTGGCCGCGGCCGAGCGCTGGCTCGGCGCCGTTTGCGAGGTGCTCGCTCCGCGCCAGGCCCCGGACGGCCCGGTCGTCGGCGTCCAGCTGGACAACGAGGTCGGCATGCTCGCCTGGGTGTCGAACACGCCGCACCTGGACGATCTTGCCATCGGCAACTTCTTGGCCTGGCTGGCCGACCGGCACACCACGGAGGGTGCCGCCAAGCTGCTCGGCACGACCGGCGACGATTTCGGCCGGCTCGCGGCTGCCGTTCGCTCGGGCGGCGATCCGGCGCGGACACTGGCCTTCCACCAGGAGCTCGGGCTCTGGGCGCGGGACGACTTCGCGAAGTACCTGCAACACCTGGAGTCCTTCACCCGTGAGCACGGCATCTCGGTGCCGTTGCTGATCAACGTCCACGGCACCGGCGGCGGTCGCGGTACGACGTTTCCGATCGGGATCAGTCAGCTCGCCCCGTCCTATCGGGGACGCCACGGAGTGCTAGCCGGCTCCGACTACTACCTCGGCGAGCTGACCGTACAGAATGTCGCCGATCTCTATCTGTGCAACGCGATTCTCGCCTGCGTCAACGGGCCGGACCAGCCGGCGACGTCGTTGGAGTTCGAAGTCGGGACCGGTGACTACGGCGACAACCTGGATGGCCTCAGCTCGCCGGAGTCCGGCGTACACAAGACGCTGCTGACGCTCGGCCAGGGGAATCGGCTGATCAACTACTACCTGCTGACCGGTGGCCGCAACCCGGTCCTCGAGGGCTCCGAGGACGACGGCATCCCGCGGATCGCCTTCACGGGCGAGCGTCACGGGTTCGCGGCACCGATCGATCCCGAGGGGCGAGCCACGCCGGCGTACGACGCCCTGGCGAACCTGATCAAGGAGGTTCGCGCCTACGAACCGATCCTCGCCACCGGGCGGCAACTGACCGACGATCTCGGCTTCGGCTTCGTCGCCGATCACTACCTCACCGAGTACGCCCATCCCACGGACACCGCACGCCGCGCGCAGGTCGACGACCTCGTACGCTATCGCGGTTTCGGCGCCCGGGACGCGCTCGGCCGGGCGATCGTGCTCGGCGGCTACCACGTCGATGCCGTCGACCTCCAGGCGATCGCCGATCCCGAGTCCGCGTGGGCCGCCGGTACGACGGCACCCGAGGCACCGCGGACGATCGTCCTCAGCACCCCGCGCACGCTGGGACAGAAGGTTCAGCAATGGCTCACCGATCATGTCCGCAACGGCGGCAACCTGTTGCTGACCGGGATGCTGCCGGATCGCGATCACGACGGTACGCCGTGCACGATCCTGGCCGACGCCTTCGGTCTGTCCTCAGCCGGTGTCCGCGCCGACCGGCGTGACGACTCGGGACCGTACTGGCCGACGGTGACCGGATCCGGCGACTTCTCCATCGACGCCGACCTGCGGGTCGCCTCGGCGCAACTGCTGAAGGTGCCCGACGGGGCCACGGTCCTGCTTCGCGAAATCGGGTCCGGCCTGCCGTGCGCGGTCCAGGCGCCGCTCGGCGCGGGGTCGATGATCTTCGTCGGCTGCGACTTCCCGGCCGCCCACCTCGACAACTGGCGGAACTTGTTCGCGAGACTCGGTGTCAGCCCCCGGGTCCGCATCGACGCCGACCGCACGGGCTTGGTGACCGTGCCGGTCGCGTCGGAGCACGGCAACCTGCTGATCACCGTCAACGTGGCGCCGTACCCGATCACGGCGTCGATCAGCGTCGACGGGCAAGAGGTACAGCCATCGACGACCTTCCCCGCCCGCGGCCACGCTTTGCTGCAGTGGTAACCATGATCTGTCCGAGAAAGGACCCCGTATGACCTCCTCGACTCCTGCGCCCGCGCACTTCCTCTGGGGAGCCGCGACCGCCGGCCACCAGATAGAGGGCGGCAACACCAACACCGGCCACTGGATGCTGGAGCACGCCCCGGACACCTGGGTCAAGGAACCCTCGGGAGACGCCTGCGACTCCTACCACCGGTACGGCGAGGACATCGCGCTGCTGGCGCAGGCCGGACTGAACGCGTACCGGTTCTCGCTGGAATGGTCGCGGATCGAGCCGGCCAAGGGTGAGGTGTCCCGGGCACAGCTCGACCACTACCGGCGCATGATCGACAGTTGCCGATCGGCCGGTGTCGAGCCGATCGTCACGCTGCAGCACTTCACCGTGCCGCTCTGGCAGCACCAGGAAGGTGGCTGGTACGCCGCCGACGTCGTCGACCGGTTCCGGTTCTTCACCGAGACCGCGACCCGGATCCTCGACGACGTCACCTGGGTGGTGACGATCAACGAGCCGAACATGATGGTCAACCAGACCGAGGCGCGGATCGACACCGAGGTCGGGGTGAACTTCCCCGGGCCGTCGCCGCACGCGTCCCAGGTCATCGCCGAGGCCCATCACGCATCGGTCGAGGTACTGCGCGGCCTCGGCCACGTCCGGGCCGGCTGGTCCGTCGCGAACCAGGTCTACCAAGCGGTCCCCGGCCACGAGAAGGATCGCGACGAGTGGGCCTACTGGCGGGAGGACTTCTTCCTCGAGCAGAGCCGCGACGACGACTTCATCGGCGTGCAGTCCTACCTGCGCACCATCATCGGGCCGGACGGGCCGGTGCCATTCGCCGACGGTGTCGAACGCACCCTCACCGGCTGGGAGTACTACCCGGAGGCGCTCGGCCAGGCGCTGCGGCACACCCGCGACGTCACCGGCGGCGTACCCATGCTGGTCACCGAGAACGGCATGGCCACCGCCGACGACACCCGGCGGATCGCCTACACGACGGGAGCGCTGAGCGGTCTCGGCGAGGCGATCGACGACGGCTGCGACGTTCGCGGCTACCTGCACTGGTCGCTGCTGGACAACTACGAGTGGGGATCGTACGAGCCGACGTTCGGGCTGATCGCCGTCGACCGCGAGACCTTCGTCCGTACCCCCAAGCCGAGCCTTGCCTGGCTGGGCGACCTGGCCCGTCGCAACGAGCTCCCGCGGGTCCCGGAACGGCCGGAGGCCGCGGCGAACTTCGCCGCGGCCATCGCGCGCTAGCCGGTCGGTTGCTCGACCATCCCGAACCCCTGGCTGCGGTAGATGTGGTCGGTCGGCTGCTCGGCGAAGCGCGCGGCCGTGGTCAGCACCGGGTGCTCGAAGAACGACTTGCTCTCGGCCGGGAACTCCAGCGGGGTCCCGACGTCCAGCCAATGGCTGACATGCATCATCGCGATCATCGGCCGGGGCCGATCGGTGCGGTTCGGCATTCCGGCGTGCCACAGCCGGGCGTCGCGGATCACTACGCTGCCGCGCCGGATGCCGGGCTGGATCGGCGCGGAGATCCTGCGCCGCGCCTCCAGCGCGTCCGGCGGTACCTCGATGTCACCACCGACACCGACTGTGACGTCCCGGTGGGTTCCGAGCCAGATCTCGGTGGCGCCGTTCTCGGCCGAGACGTCGACGGTGGGGACGTTCACCACCAGTTGGGCCGGCGGATGCGCGACCTCCAGGGCGTCGGAGGGCCACAGGTGTCCCACGTCCGCATGCACCGGCTGCCGGGTGTCGCTGGGCAGCGACGTGTTCCCGCTGTACATGACGTTGCGCAGACCAGGCCCGAGGACCGCCGAGGTCACCGCGATCACCTGCGGGTTCAGCAGCACGTCCGCGAACAGGTACGGCTCGAACGGTGGCGGATCCTGCTGGATGTTGCCCGCCGTCCAGTTGTACGGCGCATCGGGCCGAGCCCGGAGCAGCGCCAGATCGCTGACCATGCGCTCATGCAGCGCATCGAGGTGATCCAGGCCGACCACGTCGGCCAGCACCACCACGCCGTCCGCACGCAGCGCATCCAGCGCGGCCCGCAACCGCTCCGGCGCCAGCCCTTCGCCCGCCCGGTCAGATTCTTGAACGTCGATCGTGATCACGCGTGCTCCCGTCTCGCCAACAGGTTCGGTCATGATCACCTTGGCAGCGCAGCGTCCACCGAGGAATGACCACCCTGGCAGGCCCATGAACGTTCTGGCACGGCGTTGGTGGTCACCGGCGCCAGGACGGTCTTAGGCTGAGCGACGTCGGCTGACTGCCGGGCGGCTCGATCGGGGCGCCCCCGGAGATCACCGCGGGAGGGTGGCGGACGGTGGCTGCTACAGACGGGTTGGGCGGGCAGGGGGCGGGCCGGCGTAGGCGGGCGCGCCTGCTCGGGCGCGAGCACGAACGCGCCGTCCTGGATCGGCTGGTGGTCGAGGTCCGTGGCGGTGCGAGCCGGGTACTCGTCGTCCGCGGCGAGGCGGGAGTCGGGAAGACCGCGCTGCTCGACTACGCGACCGAGTCCGCCACCGAGCTGCGCGTCCTCCGCGCCATCGGCGTCGAGTCCGAGATGGAACTGGCCTTCGCGGCCCTGCACCAGTTGTGCCTGCCTCTGCTGGATCGCATGGACGGGATCCCGGAGCCGCAGCGCCGTGCGCTCGCGACGGTCTTCGGGCTCTCTCCCGGTCCCGCTCCCGATCGCTTCATGGTCGGCCTGGCCGTTCTCAGTCTCCTCTCGGACCTGACCGGGAAGGAGCCGGCGCTTGTGGTGGTGGACGACGCCCAGTGGCTCGACACCGCGACCGCCCAGACCCTGGGCTTCGTCGCCCGGAGGCTCGGCGCCGACGCGGTCGGCCTGCTGTTCGGCGCGCGGGAGGTCGGCATCGAGCTGCACGGGTTGCCCGAGCTCGAGGTCGACGGGCTGCCGGACGAGGAGGCACGCGCCCTGCTGGGATCCGCCGTCGAGTTCCTGCTCGACGAACCGATCCGCGACCGGTTGGTGGCGGAGACCGGCGGCAACCCACTGGCTCTGCTGGAACTGCCGCGCGGCCTGACGGCGACGCAGCTGGCCGACGGGTTCGGCCTGCATGGCGGTCGCGGCCTGTCCGGACGGATCGAACAGAGCTTCCTCCGCCAGGCCGAAGCCTTACCGGCACCGACCCGGCAACTGCTGCTGGTCGCGGCGGCCGAACCGGTCGGCGATCCGGTGCTGGTACGACGTGCCGCGGACAGGCTCGGCATCGACGCGGCGTTCGCCGAGATCGACGGCCTACTGAGCCTGGGCGAGCGGGTCGCGTTCCGGCATCCGCTGGTCCGCTCGGCGTTGTACGGGTCGGCTTCCGCGGCGGAGCGACGCGCAGTACACCTTGCGCTGGCGGAGGCGACGGACTCGGTGTCCGACCCCGATCGGCGCGCGTGGCATCTCGCGGCGGCCGCGACCGGGCCCGACGAAGAGGTTGCCGTCGAGCTCGAGCGGTCCGCCGATCGTGCCCAGGCCAGAGGCGGCTTCGCGGCGGCTGCCGCCTTCCTGCAACGGGCGGTCGCGTTGACGCGCGACCCGGCACGTCGCACCGGGCGTGCCCTGGCCGGGGCACACGCCAGCGTCCAGGCCGGCGCCTTCCGGACCGCCTGGGCATTGCTGGCGACGGCCGAGGCGGGACAGTTGGACGATCTAGGTCGCGCAAGGGTCGATCTGCTACGCGCCGAGGCCGCCTTCGCACAGCATCGCGGCCGCGATGCGCCGGCGTTGCTGTTGCGCGCGGCGCAGGCGCTGGAGTCGCTCGACGTACGACTTGGGAGGGACACGTACCTCGATGCGTGGAGCGCCGCGCTCTTCGCGGGCCGGCTCGCGGGTGCCGTCGGGCTGCGCGAGGTCTCCGTCGCAGCCACGACGGCGCCGCGACCTCAACCCAGCAACGGGCAGCGCAGCTCCGACATCCTCCTCGACGGACTGGCGCTCGTGTTCGCCGAAGGGAGGGACCGCGCGGTGCCGTTGCTCAAGCAGGCTGCGACGGCGTTCGGCGGACCGGATGTCACCACCGAGGAGGTGTTGCGCTGGGGTTGGCTCGCCACCGCGGCCGCCGCCACGGCGTGGGACTTCGAATCCTGCGTGGCCGCCGCCACCCGGCAGGTCGTGACGGCCCGGAGCGCCGGTGCGCTCGCGGTGCTCGCGGTCGGCGTCAACGTGCTCGGCCAGGTCGTCGCGCTCGCCGGAGACTTCGCCGAGGCGGACTCGCTGCGGGCGGAGGCCGACGCGGTCCGCGAAGCCACCGGCGCGCACGTGCTGCCGTACGGCGCTCTGGTGCTGTCCGCGCTCCGCGGCCGCGTGGACGAGGCGTTCCCGTTGATCGACGACACGATCGCGCGCGCGACGGCCGAGGGTCAGGGCACGGCGGCACAGTACGCGCGCTGGTCGAAGTCGGTCGTGCTGAACGCGTTGGGCCGCCACGACGAAGCGTTGCCCTGGGCAAGCTTGGCCGCCGAGGACACGCCGGAGCTGTTCGTGTCCTCCTGGGCGTTGTCCGAGCAGGTCGAGGCCGCTGCCCGGAGCGGACGCGGTCCCGAGGCTGCTGCCGCGCTGAAGCGCCTTCAGGACAACACGACGGAAACGGACGAGCCGTGGGGCCGCGGCCTCGAAGCACGCGCCCGTGCGCTCGTGGAGCAGGAGGCCGGCGCGGAACGCGCGTACGGCGAAGCGATCGAACTGCTCAGCGGCACCCGCCTGCACCCCGACCTCGCTCGTACACATCTGTTGTACGGCGAATGGTTGCGCCGCCAGAGCCGAAGAGTCGACGCGCGCGAACAGCTGCGCACCGCCTACGAGCTGTTCACATCCATCGGTATGGAGGGTTTCGCCGATCGCGCCCGTCGCGAGCTGCAGGCGACCGGCGAGAGCGTCCGGAGACGCACAGCAGGACTGTCGGCCGGCGAACGGCTCACCCCGCAGGAACGTCAGATCGCCCTGCTCGTCCGCGACGGCCTGTCGAATCCCGAGGTGGGAATGCGGCTGTTCCTCAGCCCCCGGACGGTCGAATGGCACCTGCGCAAGATCTTCGACAAGCTGTCCATCACCTCACGCCGGCAGCTGCGGGACGCGCTGCCCGAGGCCGAATACGAAACCGCGACCGGTTAGTTCCGCAGGAGCTGCTGGCCGCCGTCCACGTCGTACGTCGCACCTGTCAACGCACTGTTGGTCATCAGGTGGACGATGAGCCCCGCCACGTCCTGCGGACCGACGA